>NZ_JBWKER010000058.1:0-54594 GCF_056435345.1 Kitasatospora sp. NPDC043950 | reverse complement strand
CCCCCCCCCCCCCCCCCCCCCCCCCCCCCCCCCCCCCCCCCCCCCCCCCCCCCCCCCCCCCCCCCCCCCCCCCCCCCCCCCCCCCCCCGCCGTTCTGTGCCCGTCCGTCGTCCGTCCGTCGTCCGTCCGGCCCGTGGGTGAGGGGCGGACGACGGGACGAACCTCAGCCGAACGGATGAACCTCCGCCACCGCCAGGCCCGCCGAGCCCGCGCCGCCCGCACCGGCACGGTAAGACAGGCCGGGCCCCTCTGCGGTGACACCGGTGTGATCGTTCCTGGCGCCGCCCACAGCCGAAGGAAGTAAGAGATGCGCGAAACCAAGCACAAGGCCCGAGCGGGTGCCGCCGCCGGCATCGCACTGCTCGCCCTCGCCGCCCTGTCCGGCTGCCGCCAGCCCCACAGCGGTGGCAGTCAGGACGTGCAGGCCGCTACGGCCGCGCCCTCCGAGGACGCTGCGAGCAGCGGTGAGATCGCCGTGCTGGAGCAGCCGACGCTGCCGCCGCCGTCGTCCGTCGCCAACGACCAGGAGAAGCGCAAGCAGGTCACCATCGGCACCTGCGAGGCGACCAAGGACGGCTGGCGCGCGGCCGGCACCGCGGTGAACCCCGGCGGCCGGGACGCGGACTACCGGATCGTCGTCTACTTCACCTCGGCGAAGGCCACGGTGCTCGCCCTCGGCGACACGGCGGTGAACGTCAAGGCGGGGCAGAGCGGCGCGTGGGAGGTGCGGCAGGCGTTCCACGCGCCGCAGGGGACCCTGTGTGTCCTGCGGGGCGTCAGCTGAGCGCCCACTGCCGGGGCCGGGTTCGGGTTCGGGTGTCGGCGAGGTAGCTGCCGCCCGGCGTTCTAGCGCGGTGGGGGCCGGTTCTCGTCGCAGGTGGTGCGTTGGCCGTGGAGGAGGAGGGGGACGGCGCGGTTGGCGAGGGCTTCGGCGGTGCGGGCGGCCTGGGCGGGGGCCATGACGTCCGGGAGTTCGTGGGCGGGGACGAAGCGGGCGCCGAACAGGCCGCTGCGGTGCCGGGGCGGGACGGTCAGGCGGGTGTCGTCGCGCACGGTGCCGCCGTCGAAGACCAGGTTGAGGCGCTCCAGGTAACGGTCGGCGGGGGTGAAGTCGACGGCCAGGACGTCCGTGAGGCGCAGGTTGAGGCCGGTCTCAGCGAGGAGGTGGCGGGCGGCGGCGAGGTTGGGCGGCTCGTTGGGCTGGGCGGCGCCGCCCGGGAGGATCAGGCCGTCCATGTAGTCCGGGTCGACGAGCAGGACGTCGCCGCGCGGGTTGCGCACGAGGACGAGGCAGCCGAGCCGGCACACCGGCGGCTTGGCGAGCAGACGGGGGTCACGCATCGGACGGTTCACTTCCTGAGGGCGGCGAGGAGTACGAGGGAGAAGCCGGCCCACCAGAGCAGGCGGACGAGGAGTTCAGTCGTCATGCGTCAGGCGCTCGTAGCGCAGCCCCTTGCGCAGCAGGTCCACGACCCGCAGGAGTTCGGACGGGCGGGCGCAGCCGAGGCCGATGAGGTAGCAGCCCGTCCTGCGGCCGTACTCCCAATCGACTTCGACGGAGGGCAACTTCACCCCGGCCAGGGCGAGGACGGTGGTCAGGTCGTCCAGGACGTCGGCCGCCTGGCGCCGCTGGTCGGCGGTGGCGCGGTTGAGGGCGGCTCCCATCATGCCCCCACCTGCCGCCGTGCCTCGAACCCCCGCCACGCACTGAAGGCGGCGGAGAACGAGGAGAAGGAGGCCAGCTCACCCGAGGTGCCGCTGCGCAGCCACTCCCCCGTCGTCTCGTTCCGCACCCGGTAACACCGGCCCTCCGGGTCCCAGCGGACCCCGTAGCCGTGCAGCCGGGGCACTTGGACATCGCCCATGGGAGTAACCTTCCGCGATCAGAGTTTCACGTTCTGTGCACATGGTGGCTCTGTGTCGCCTAGCATCGGAAGTGGCAGACGACTTGACCTCAGTGGTCTGGAGAGTTGGAGCAGCCATGGTGAACATCAAGGAAATTGACCCGCAGTCATCTCCCTGGGCTCCGTTCGGGGTCCAACTCCGCAGGTCACGCAGGGCGATGGGGCTCAAGCAGGAACAGCTCGCGCGCAAGATCGGAGTCCACCCGTCCTACGTCTCGTTCGTCGAACTTGCGCAGCGACCGCCGAGTGAGAAGTTTGCTACCAAGGCCGACGAGGTCCTGCAGACCGGCGGGACCCTGCTGCTGATGTACTGGCAGCTCAAGCACACTGCCCTGGTCCCGGGCTTCCCCGAGTACGCCAACTACGAGTCGACCGCGGAGCAGATCAAGCTCTTCGAGATCAACGTCATCCATGGCCTTCTGCAGACCAAGGCATACGCCACTGCTTGGGAGCAGGGGAATATCAGGCGAGGCACAGCCACTCCGGAGCAAGCCGAAGAACGCATCAACTACCTCCTCACCCGGCAGCAAACCCTGCACCGAACGCCTCCGCCGATTCTGCACGCGGTGCTGGACGAAAGCTGTCTCAGGAGGACCATCGGCGGCCGAGACGTCATGATCGAGCAACTACTCCACCTTGAAAGACTGGCCAGTCAACCCAGGATCTTCATCCAGGTGGCTCCCTACTCTCTCGGCGGGAGCAGGCCGTTCACTCGCGTAGTAACCATGCTGATGCTGCCGACACGCAAAATGATCGCCTACAGCGAGACCGAGCAGCGCGGCTACCTCGACCGCGATACCGAGTCGATCGCAGCCTTGCTCAGGGACTACGATCAACTGCTGGCCGAGGCCAAGAATCAGGCCGACTCAGTAGCTATGATCCGCTCGGTACGGAGGGACCTTGAATGGACGTCAAACTGACTCGCGCTTCCTGGCGCAAGAGCTCCTATAGCGGCAGTGGCGGTCAGTGCGTCGAGGTCGCCGACGGCTTCACCGGACTCATGCCCGTCCGCGACTCCAAAGACCCCGACGGGCCCGTCCTCCTCTTCCCCTCCCCCGCCTGGCAGGCCTTCGTCACCGCCATCCACGCCGGCGAGTTCGACGCCCGGTAGCAGCAACTCCGGCCCCGACGCCCCGATCCAGGGCGGCGGGGCCTTCTCAACCCCTCCACCCGGTTCAACCCGCCGCCGTGACCTCAGGGGGTGATGAACGGATGATCTGGCCCAACACCGTCCGGGCGAACGTCAAGACCGGGCACGACCGGGAGGTGTTCGCCGTCTACCCGTACCGCTCGGCCTGCCCGCAGTCGGTCTGGGCGCAGCTGATCGCCGAGGCCCGGTCCGACATCTTCCTCGCCGGCTACACCAGCTACTTCGTGTGGCTGGAGCAGCCCGCCCTGTTGCAGACTCTGCGGCGCAAGGCCGAGAGCGGCTGCCGGGTCCGGTTTCTCCTCGGGGATCCGGTCTCCGACACGACGCGTCAGCGGGAGCAGATCGAGGACGTGGCGCTCACGGTGTCCACCAGGATCAGGGTCACCCTGGAGAACCTGGCCAAGCTCTCCGGCACCGAGGGCATCGAGGCCCGGTTCAGCGCTCCGGACGACGGCCCGAACCACGTCGGCCTCTCCGTCTTCCGCTTCGACGAGCACGCCCTCGTCACGCCCCACCTCGCCCGCACCGTCGGCCACGACTCACCCCTGATGCACCTGCGGCGCAGCGAGGAGAACGGCATGTTCGACCGCTTCGCCGAACACGTCGAAGAACTCTGGTCCCGGGGCAGCGACATCCGTTCCGGCCCGCGCTGACACCTGCGTCTAACCCGGCGCCGGAGTGGGAAGTCATCCCCATCGACTTTCCACTCCGGCCGCAGGAGGCAACCGCGATGGACACCACTTGGCGCAAGAGCAGCTACAGCGGCGGCGGAGGCGAATGCGTCGAGGTCGCCGACGGCTTCACCGGTGTGCAGCCCGTCCGGGACTCCAAGGACCCCGGCGGGCCCGTCCTCCTCTTCCCCTCCCCCGCCTGGCGGGCCTTCGTCACCGCCGTCAGCGCGGGTGAGTTCGACGCCCGGTAGCGGCAATTCCTGGGTGGAACAAAGGAACTGTTGGGTACTGGTGACAGCCTCGTCTCGGCCGTCCAGTCGCCCGTGGGGTCCGTGTGGACGCGTGCGTCAGTGGTCGGGGGTGTGGGCAGCGGGGCGGACGGCGTCGGGCAGCAGGTGGAGTTCGTAGGGTGTGTAGCAGTCCGACATCTCGCTTCCGACCACGGCGCCGCAGTGGCAGGCACGGTTGGGTGGGCCGTCGCCGGGGGCTCCGCAGCAGCTGGGTGGCCCGGTCGTTGTTGTGTGCCAGGTGAGGCCGGTCCCGTCCTCGGGGTGCAGGACGAAGGTGTTCCGGGGTCCGGCCGAGACGACGACCGTTCCGTCGAAGTCGCTGATGCACGGGCCGCCGGGGTAGGCGGGAGGCCAGTCGTCCTGGTCCTCGGCCGGGACGAACGGCGGCCCGTGCGGCTGCGGATCGACGGCGTAGTGGCCACGGGGCATGGTGGGCGGGGCCTGTCGCCGGCCGTTGACGAGCTCGCCCTCGAACAGGTGCCGGGCAGGAACCGCCGGGAGGGGCTCAAGGTCGGCCGTGAGGGCCTCGCCGCAGGCGGCGCAATGAAAAATCGTCATCGCGGCATGTCTACAGCGCAGGCCCTCACGTCACAACATAATTCCGTTCCCCCGCAGGCAGGGGCTCGCTCGTCAGCCGAACCGGAACACCTGGTCGGGCCAGCCGCCGTCGGGTACCGCGCTGTCGAGGGCCTCGCTGATCGTGCGTTCCTCGTAGGCGAAGTGGGATTCCATGATCGCGGTGAGTCCGTCGAGTTCGCGCCCGACCGCTTCCAGCCCGTCGCCGGGCGATTCGGCGGCGTGGTCGGCGAGTTCGCGCACCCTGGTGAGGATGGCGGCGATCATCTCGTGGTCCTCGACGAGCTTGGCGACCGTCCCGGCGAGCTGCGGGCGTTCGCGCAGCAGGTGGGCGAACATGCCCTCGTCCTCGCCCTGGTGGTGTGCCGTCAGCGCGGCGCAGAAGGCCAGGCAGTGGGTGCGCAGTGTGTCGTCGCCCGGGCGGCGCTGTCCGATTCCGGCTCTGATCCGGCCGATCCGGCGGCGCAGTTCCTGGTGCGCTTGGGAGAGTTGAAGGCTCAGGGCGACCGCGCGGTCGCCGTCCTGGGAGGCCACGGGAGGCGGTCCCTTCGGTTCCGCACCTCCATGCCTGACGCTGTCCGTCACCGGCACGCGATGCTCGCGCCATCCGATCACGGGCCGCGGCGCCACGGCAAGCGCCGTCGTGGGTGGGTGCCGAAGGCTTCCCCGGACATCGTGGCCCCGCGGCCGGCTTCCGGCGGGTTTCCGAGCGCGGTCGAGCGGCATGCGGGTGGTGACGGCGGGGGCTCCGGCGTCGCCTGACGTCCGCGGCGATGCCGGAGCCGTGCGGGATCCGCGCCGAAGGCCGGCGGCCGGGCGGGCGCGGTGGACACCCCCGAAGGGGCCCCGGGCGGGGCCCGGGGGCCGGTCAGGCGTCCAGCGGGTGCCAGGCGGGGCCGGGGCCGTCGTGGCGGACGCGGCCGAAGACGACGTCGGCGAAGTGGACGCCGAAGCCGATCGTGTCGGGTTCGGCGAGTTCGGCGACGAGGCGGCGGCGGGATTCGACCGCGCGGGCCGGGTCGTGGTCGACGGACACGGACCACTCGGGGTGGTCGACCTGGACGGGCGAGTGCATGGCGTCGCCGAAGGCGATCAGCCGTTGCCCGCCCGCGGTGACGGTGTACTCGGCGTGTCCGGGGGTGTGGCCGGCGCCGACGTGCACCCGGACGCCGGGGAAGACCTCCTGCCCGTGCGCGACCGTGCGCACGCGCGGGGCCAGGACGGCGGCCCCCTCGACCGCGCCGGGCCCGTCCGGCCGGGCGAGGTGGCCGGCCCATTCCGCCTCGGACACCAGGTAGTCGGCGTGGGCGAAGGCCGGCCGGTCGCCGCCGGGGGCGGGGTGCCAGGCCCAGCCGGTGTGGTCGGAGTGCAGGTGGGTGAAGGCCACCGCCTCGATGTCGTCCGGCCGGCGGCCGAGTTCGGCGAGGTTGTCGAGGAGCGCGCCGCCGTGGCCGGGGCCGTGCGGGACGCTCGGGTCCGCCGGCAGCGAGCGGGGCCCGAAGCCCGCGTCGATCAGCAGGGCGCGCCCGGCGTGCTCGACGAGCAGCGCGCCGACGGTCGCGACGAACTGGCCGGAGGCGTCGAGGTACTGCGGGCGCTCCGCCCACGTCCGGTCGGTGGTCTCGGGCAGCCAGCCGCGCGGCGGCAGCAGGACGACGCCGTCCGGCACGAAGGTCACCTTCGTGTCGCCGAGCTGTACGGAGCGGATGCCGGAGGGCCGTCGCAGCCGCTCGTCCCGGTGGGCCGCGTCGGCTTCGAAGTTCGCCATGGTCCCTTCCCCTCTTCGGTGTCGGTCCGCCGCCGGGCCGGTGGCGACGGCGGCGGGCCTTGCCACCATAAGCATCAAGCTAGAAAGATTCAAGGCATAAAGGTTCAAGTGATAAATATGATGGCTTGATGGACTCGCTAGGATGGAGCCATGACGACGCCCCCCCGACCGCAGGCCACCCCCGAATGGGAGCTGTGCGGCCTGGTGAACGGGCTGGCCCAGCAGATCGCCGACCACGTCCGCGAACGCGCCGTCACCCTGGGCCTGACCGCGCCCCAGGCGACCGCGCTGCGGGAGATGACCGGGCCGCTGACCATGCGCGAACTCGCCCAGCGCATGAACTGCGAGCCCTCCAACACCACCTTCGTCGTCGACCGGCTGGAGAAGCAGGGCCTGGTCGAGCGCCGACCGCACCCCACCGACCGCCGCGCCAAGCACCTCGTCCTCACCGCCGAGGGCGCGGCGCTGCGCACGCGCCTGCTCGCGTTCCTCACCCAGGACTCGCCGCTGGCCGGCCTCACCGCCCCCCAGCAGCACGCCCTCCGGGACCTGCTCGAACTGGCCACCCGCCTCTGCCCCGGCCAGCCGCCCGGCCCGGCCGGAGGCCGCCCGCCGGGCCGGTAGATCGGCGCGGGCCCCGCACTCCCCCGGCGCAGCGGCCAGGTCCTGTCCGGTCGGCAGGGCGCGCGCCGGGTGTCGGGAACGCCGGGTGACCGTGTTCGCGTGGGCGGCCTGCGACCGCCCCCGATCGCCGGACCGCTGACCAGACTGCCCGGCTTCTTCGCCCTGGAACCCGGGCCGTGGGACGCCCCGCTCGCGCCCTCCGACGCATGCCTGCCGGTCTTCGCCGGGGGTCCCTGCGTCGGCGATCCGGACGGCGCCGGGTTCCCGGTGTTCCGCGGGGCCCCGGAACACCGTGGTCCTGCACCCCGATGACGCACCGTCACTCCAGCCGCATCCCGGCGGGAGGCATTCCCGGGGGTGCTGCGGCCCCGCCGGCCCGAGCGGCATGAACCAGCTGTGCCCCCTGCGGCGCGAAGGCGGGCACGCTGATCAGCGAGTGCAGCACCGCGTACGAGCCGCACCCGGACCCCGGCCGGGTGCGCGCGATCACGGGCTGAGCCTGCGGGCCCTACGCGGACGGCGCGCCCGTGTCCGCGTCCGCGGCGGGGGTGGTGGTCAGGCGGTGGCGGGCCGCGGTGAGGAGTTCGTCGGACAGGGCGGGGTCCTCGCTGGCGCGGGCCAGGAGGAGGGCTCCGACCATGGTGGACAGGTCGGCGAGGGCGCTCTCGCGGTCGGCGGCGTCGGGCAGGTGCTGGAAGCCGTCGGCCAGGTCGCGCAGTCCGGCGGTGAAGGCGGTGCGCAGCGGGGAGCCGGGTTCGGCGCGGGCCGCGTCGGCGGCCAGGGCTGCGGCGGCGCAGCCCTGGCCGGGGTTGTCGCGGTGGGGGGCGGAGAGGTAGCGGGCGAGGAACTCGGCGCGGGGGGTGGGGTGTTGGGCGGCGGCCGGGTCGGGGGTGGGGTCGTCGGCGAGGCGGTCCATGGCTTCGCGGCGTTCGGTGAAGGCGGCTGTGAGGGCTTGGGCGACGAGGTCGTCCTTGGAGGTGAAGTGCCGGTAGAAGCCGCCGTGCGTCAGGCCTGCGGCGGCCATCGCCTGGGGGACGCTGACCTGGTCGGAGCCCTGCTCCCGGATCAGTCTGGCGGTGTGGTCGATCACCTCCTGGCGGTGGCGTTCGGCCTCGGCCCGTGACACGCGGGGCATGCCTGCGTTCCTTTCCTCGTCCTGCGGTGGTGGTGGTCCTACTTTCCCATCCGGGCTTCCCCATCCAGTTTAGATGATGGTAATAATCTAAACGTTGCGGTACCCCGGCTGCGGGCGCCGCCTTCCGAGAGCGAGGAACACGCACATGACCGTGATCGACGGCTCCACCGCCCTGGTCACCGGAGGCCTGCGCGGCCTCGGCCGGGCGTTCGTCGGGGAACTGCTGGCGCGCGGCGCGAAGAAGGTCTACGCCACCGCCCGCACCCCCGTGCCCAGCGAGGACGGGCGGGTGGAGGTCCTCGCCCTGGACGTCACCGACGACGCCTCGGTGGCCGCCCTGGCCGAGCGCGTCCAGGACGTCGACCTCGTCTTCAACAACGCCGGCGTCCTGTACCCGGGAGCGCTGCTCACCGGCGACCTGCGGCAGGTCCAGGCGACCTTCGACACCAACGTCCTGGGCCCGCTGCGCATCGCCCGGGCCTTCGCGCCGGTGCTGGCGGCCCGTGGCGGCGGAGCGCTGGTCGACATCCACTCCGCGCTGTCCTGGGGCGCGGGCGCCGGCGCCTACGGCGCCTCCAAGGCCGCCCTGTGGTCCCTGACCAACTCCCTGCGCCTGGAGCTCGCCGCCCAGGGCACCCAGGTCGTCGGCGTGCACCTGGGCTTCGCGGACACCGAGATGGTGGCGGCCCTGCCCGTCGACAAGATCCCGGCCGCCGAGGTGGCCCGCATCGTCCTGGACGGCGTCGAGCGCGGCGATCGCGAAGTCCTCGTCGACGACCTCACCCGGGCGCTCAAGTCCGCGCTCCCCGGCCCGGTGGAGGGCCTCACCATCCCCATCCGCCGCTGAACCGCACCCCGCCGAAACCCGTCGAAACCCGCCGGCCACCGCCGGCCGACACCGAGGAGAACACCCATGCCCCTGTGGCACGTCTACCACCCTCCCGGCACCTACACCCCCGGGCAGAAGCAGCAGCTCGCCGCCGACATCACCGGGTTCTACACCCGCTTCGGGCTGCCGAAGTTCTACGTGATGACGCTCTTCCACGAGATCGGCGCCGACTCCTTCCACGTGGGCGACCAGCCCGCGCACGACGCGGTGCGGATCGTGGTCGAGCACATCGCCCGGCACACCGAGGACCCCGACCTGCGCAAGCGCACCCGGGAGGCCCTCGCCGCCCTCCTCGCGCCCCACACCACCGGGCGCGGCCTGTACTGCGAGTTCCACATCGACGAGACGCCCCGGGACCTGTGGATGATCAACGGGATCGCCCCGCCCCCGTCCCAGAGCGAGGCCGAACAGCTGTGGGCCCGCGAGAACCGCCCGATCCCCTACTGATTCCCTACTGACCTCCTGCTGACCTCCTGCCGATCCCCTTCCGACCTCCTGCCGACCTCCTGTCGACGGACGCCCCGGCACGGCGCCGCCACGAGAAGTCGGACAGGTCGACTTCCCACTCCAGGACCCACCGCCCCGGCACCCCGCGAGCGGTGGGTCCTGGCCGGTTCAGGCGGGCTCAGGCAGGTTCACGCAGGTTCAGCCGTCGAGGGCGGCAGGCGCACCGGCGAGGAGGGCGTCGAGCAGGCCGGGGAAGCGGGCGTCGAGGTCGGTGCGGCGCAGGCTGACGAAGCGGTTGCGCCCGGCGACGCGGGTGGTGGTGACGCCGGCCTCGCGCAGGACGCGCATGTGGTGGGAGACGGTCGACTTGTGGAGGTGGTCCAGGCCCAGGTCGCGGGGGGCGCAGGAGTGTTCGGCGCCGTCGGCGTAGCTGAGCAGCAGGGTCATCCGGACGGGGTCGCCGAGGGCGTGCAGGACCGTGACGAGGTCGATGTCGGCGGTGGTGGGCTGGGGCAGCCGCTCGTCTTCGGTCATGGCGCGTGGTCCTCGTCGGCTGGACATTGGTTTGACAATCATCCACCCATCCCTAGTGTTTGACGAGCGTCAAACTGTTGCCCTATCGTCAAACAATCGGGGGGCTTTTCCATGCCCGTACGCCTGCTCCTGCTCGCCCTCGGCACCTTCGCCATGGGCACCGACTCGATGGTCGTCGCCGGCATCCTCGGCCCGATCGCCGCCGACCTGGGGGTGTCCGTGCCGGCCGCGGGCCAGCTGGTCACCGTCTTCGCGCTCGGCTACGCGCTGCTGGCCCCGGTGCTGGCCGCGCTCACCGCCCGCTGGCCGCGCCGGCGGCTGCTGCTGACCGCGCTCGCGGTGTTCAGCGCGGCCAACGCGCTCAGCGCGCTCGCCCCCGGCTACGGCCTGCTGCTGGCCACCCGGGTCCTGGCGGCGGCCGGGGCCGCGCTGTACACGCCGACCGCCAACGCGGTGGCCACCACCCTGGTCGCCCCCGAGCGGCGCGGACGGGCGCTGGCCACCGTGCTGGGCGGGATGACGGTGGCCACCGCGCTGGGCGTACCGCTGGGCACCTGGGTGGGGCGCGGCGACTGGCGGATGACGATGTGGCTGGTCACCGCGCTGGGCGTGGCGGCGCTGGCGGGGCTGGCGCTGCTGCTGCGCGACCTGCCGGCGCCGGTGGCGGCGCCGGGGCTGCGGGCGCGCCTGGCCCCGCTGGGGCAGCGGCGGGTGCTGGGGGCGGCGGCCACCACGCTGGCGTTCTTCCTGGCCTTCCAGTGCGTCTACATCTACCTGGCCACCGCCGTCTCGGGGGCGACCGGGGGCGACGCGGACCGGCTGAGCCTGGTGCTGCTGACGGCGGGCGTGATGTCGGTGGCGGGCAGCTGGCTGGGCGGGCGCCTGGTGGACCGGGTCGGGGTGCGGCGGGTGCTGCTCACCGGCTCGACGGTGGCGGCGGGCGCGTTCGCCGCGCTGCCGTGGCTGGGGCGCAGCATGCCGGGGGCGCTGGTGTACGCGGCGGTGGTGCCGCTGGCGGGGTGGGCGGTGTCGGTGGCGCTGCCGCACCGGCTGGCGTCGATCGATCCGGGGAACGCGCCGCTGCTGATCTCGCTGAACAGCAGTGCGCTGTACCTGGGGACGGCGGCCGGGGGTGTGGCGGGCAGTGCGGCGATCGCGGTGCTGGGCGGGCGGTGGTTCCCGTTCGCGGCGGCGGGGCTGGCGCTGGTGGCGGCGGTGACGGCGGCGGCGACCACGCGGGACGCGCGGGCGGGTGCGCCGACGGAGGAGGAGGCGACGGTGCCGGCGCCGGCACCGGCACCGGCGCCGTCGCCGTCGCGGTCCTGATCCTCGGGCGGGCGGGGTTCAGCGGGCGGGGTCTCAGCGGGCGGAGCCGAGGTTGCGGTCGGCCTCGGCTCCGGCGAGCAGCAGGGTGGTCTCCTCGATGCGGCGCAGGCGCCCGCAGGGGCCGTACTGGCCGAAGAGGTAGACCTCCATGGAGACCTGGGTGCCGTCGGTCTTGAGGACGTCGACGGTGTGCCGGGTGGCGGTGCGGTCGCCGTCGTGGAGTTCCTCGTGGACCTCGACGCGGCCGGAGGCGACCACGGCGCGCAGGTGGCGGATGTGGTCGGTGAAGGCGGCGCGGTCGTCCCAGCGGCCGTCGGTGCGCTGGCGGTAGTCGGGGGTGAAGTGGCGCTCGACGGCGGTCTCCAGGTCGAGGCCGGGGGTGAAGAGCAGGTCGTCGAGGGCGGCGGCGATGGTGGTGCGGGGGGCGGTGGCGGGCATGGGGGTTCCCTTCTCGGAATCCGACAATGCGTGCGTGGCGCACGCTTCATGGGATGAGCGTACCCCAGGAACGCGTGCGTCGCGCACGCTATGATCGGGGGGTGGACCACTCCCCCGAAATCCCCGACCCCGACCCCGGCCCCGTTCCTGAAACTGCCTCCGGCCTCGGGGACGCCGTCGCCCAGGCCCTGGCCGTCCTGCTGCGCCGCCCCGCCCGCGCCGCGCTCTACCGGCGCCTGACCGAGGGCCTGGGCGAGGCGGTGGACGAGGTCACCTACCCCGTGCTCTCCGGCCTGGCCCGCACCGGGGCGCGCAGCGCCGCCGACCTGGCCGCCGAGATCGGCCTGGACCGCTCCGGGGTCAGCCGCCGGGCCACCCGTCTGGAGGAGGCCGGGCTGCTGCGCCGCGAGGCCGACCCGCGCGACCAGCGCGCCACCCTGCTGACCCTGACCGGCGCCGGCGAGCGCACCGTGGCGGTGATGCGCCGGCGCCTGGCCGGCGGCATCGAGGAGGCGCTCGCCTCCTGGCCGCCCGGGGAGGCCGAGGCGTTCGCCCGGTCGCTGCGGCGCTTCACCGAGCAGGGCCCGTTCGGCTGAGCACGGGGCGAAGGGGCGGCGGAGCGAAGGAGCAGCGGGGCCAAGGGGCGCACGGGGCGGCGGGGTTAAGGGGCGACGGGGCGCGCGGGACAGCGCCTCCGGGAAGGACGGGCCCGGAAAACGCGGGTGCCCCGGGCCGGGGAACCGGTCCGGGGCACCCGCGGGCGCGGGGATCAGGCGCCGAGGACCTCGCCGACCAGGGCGCGGGCCTCCTCCTGTACCCGGGCCAGGTGGCCGGTGCCGAGGAAGGACTCGGCGTAGATCTTGTAGACGTCCTCGGTGCCCGAGGGACGGGCCGCGAACCAGGCGTTGTCGGTGCACACCTTGATGCCGCCGATCGGCGCGCCGTTGCCGGGCGCCTCGGCCAGCACCGCGGTCACCGCCTCGCCGGCCAGCTCGCCCGCGGTGACCTGCTGCGGGGAGAGCCGGGCCAGGCGCGCCTTCTGCTCGCGGTCGGCCGGGGCGTCCACGCGGGCGTAGGCGGGGGCGCCGTGGCGCTCGGTCAGCTCGCGGTAGTAGGCGCTGGGGGTGGCGCCGGTGACGGCGGTGATCTCGGAGGCCAGCAGGGCCAGCAGGATGCCGTCCTTGTCGGTGGTCCACACCCCGCCGTCGCGGCGCAGGAACGAGGCGCCGGCCGACTCCTCGCCGCCGAAGGCGATCGAGCCCTCCGCCAGCCCGTCGACGAACCACTTGAAGCCCACCGGCACCTCGACCAGTTCGCGCTTGAGGTCGGCGGCGACCCGGTCCAGCATCGAGGAGGACACCAGCGTCTTGCCGACCGCGGCGTCGGCGGGCCAGTCCGCGCGGTGGCGGTACAGGTAGTCGACGGCCACCGCCAGGTAGTGGTTGGGGTTCATCAGGCCGCCGTCGGGGGTGACGATGCCGTGCCGGTCGGCGTCCGCGTCGTTGCCGGTGGCGATGGCGTACTCGTCCTTGCGGCCGATCAGGGAGGCCATCGCGGACGGCGAGGAGCAGTCCATGCGGATCCTGCCGTCCCAGTCCAGCGTCATGAACCGCCAGGTCGGGTCGGTGACCGGGTTGACCACCGTCAGGTCCAGGCGGTGCGTCTCGGCGATGCGCGCCCAGTACGCCACCGACGCCCCGCCCAGCGGGTCCGCGCCGATGCGCAGCCCGGCCGCGCGCACCGCGTCCAGGTCGAGCACGGCGGGCAGGTCCTCGACGTAGGTGCCCAGGTAGTCGTGGCGCCCGGTGGTCGCCGCCGCCAGCGCCCGCGCGTACGGGACGCGCTTGACGCCGCGCAGGCCCTCGCGGATCAGCTCGTTGGCGCGGTCCTGGATCCAGCCGGTGGCCTGCGAGCCGGCCGGGCCGCCGCTGGGCGGGTTGTACTTGAAGCCGCCGTCGCGCGGCGGGTTGTGCGAGGGGGTGACGACGATGCCGTCCGCCAGCGCCCGGGGGCTGCGCCGGTTGTGGGCCAGGATCGCGTGCGAGACCGCGGGCGTGGGGGTGTAGCCGTCGGCCGCGTCCAGCAGCACCTGCACGCCGTTGGCGGCCAGCACCTCCACCGCCGTCACCTTCGCCGGCTCCGAGAGTGCGTGCGTGTCGGCGCCCAGGAACAGCGGTCCGGCGATGCCCTGTTGGGCCCGGTACTCGCAGATCGCCTGCGTGGTCGCGGCGATGTGGTCCTCGTTGAACGCGGCGTCCAGCGAGGACCCGCGGTGGCCCGAGGTGCCGAACGCCACCCGCTGGCCGACCTCCTGAGGGTCCGGGTTCAGCGCGTAGTACGCCGTCACCAGCCGCGCCACATCCACCAGGTCATCCGGCTGCGCCAACTGCCCGGCCCGTGCGTGTGCCATCCGTCTTCTCCCGCCAACTTCCCGTACGCGTCCTTGCCCCGTGCCACCGATCGTAGCCAGAACGCGACCGTGCCCCGAACCGCGAGGCGGGGCGGGGCACGGCGGGGCCGGGGTTCAGGGGCCGGGGTTCAGGCGGGCAACTGCTGGCGGTAGGCGTCCAGGGCGGGGGCGGTGGTGGTGGCGAGGAACTCGGTCACCGTGTAGGCGACCAGGCCCTCGCGGGCGAAGGGGTCGGTGCGGGTCAGCTCCTCGACCGCGGCACGGTCCTCGCCCAGCGCGATGATCACCCCGCCCTCGCGCGGCACCTTGCGGCCCGAGGCGAGGAACGTACCGGCCTCGTAGTGCCCGCGCAGCCACTCCACGTGCTGCGGCAGGACGGCGTCGATGCGCTCCAGCGGGGCGGTGTACGTCAGCTCAAGTACGAACATGCGACCAGGCTAGCCCCGCACGGCAGGGGCCTCGCGGCCGGGGCTCGCGGCGTGTACCGAACCCCATTGTGCCAGTTCAGCGGGGGGTTGCGGTAGGACGCAGAGCACCCGGATCACGCCTTGCCGGGCGGCGGGCGCAGCCCGCAGACTCGTCCGCATCCACTCCTTCGGCCACGCGCCGGCCCCCTGCCCAGGGCGGCCGGGGCGCGCGCCGTGCTGCGCACGGGCCGCATCGCGCCGGGGGCGGTGGGCGGTGAACGGACGAAGGGGGACGCGGGGATGACGGTGCACAGGGACGTGACGCACAAGGACGTGGCACGCAGGGACGTGGCGCGCAGGGACCTGGTGCTCAAGGCGCGGGTGCGGCTGCTGAGCCACAACGAGTGGGTCCTGGACGCCCCGGAGGGGCTGTGGGTGTACCGGGCGCTGTTCCCGGCCAGCCCGCGCGTGTACGCCTACAAGCTCGCCCACGTGCTGTGGACGGCGGCCGACTCGCCGCGGGTGGCGCACCTGCCCGAGGCGCGGCGGGCGCTGCTGGAGGAGGCGCGGGCCGCCTGCGCGCACATCCCCGCCGGCGCCCCGGCCCACCAGGTGCGGATGCGGGAGTACGTCGCGGCCGCGCTGGCGGGGCTGGAACGGGAGCAGCAGGAGGGGCGTGCGGGGAGGTAGGTGGTCGCGGGGTGGTTGCGGTACAACAATCCCTATTTGACGACTGATCGGAGAAGTTCTCGTATGAGCAGTTCAGGTCTGTCCCGCCGCGCACTGATCGCCGGCGCCGGCGCCGCCGTCGTCGGCTGGAACACCGCCGCCCGCGCCTGGGCCGCCGAGCCGGGCGAGAACGTGGATCAACTGCCCGCCCTGGACGGCACGGTGGCCCTGCGGGGCGCCGAGGTGGAACGGTTCTCCTCCGACTTCGGGCACCTGGTCACCGCCTCGCCCCGCGCGGTGCTGCGCCCGGCCTCGGTGCGCGACGTGCAGAAGGTGGTGGCCTTCGCCCGGCGCCACCGCATCCCGGTGGCGGTCAACGGGCAGAGCGGCGACCAGGCGGTCGTCGGCGACGGCGGGCTGGAGTCGCACTCCAGCTACGGCCAGGCCAACCCCCGCGGCGGCATCGCGATCGACGCCCGGGGGCTGTCGCGGATCCTCTCCGTCGAACCCGGGCTCGCCGTGGTGGAGGCGGGCGCCACCTGGGCGCAGCTGACGGACGCGGCGCTGGCGGCGGGCTGGATGCCGCCATGCCTGACGGACTACCTGCACCTGTCGGTGGGCGGGACGCTCAGCGTCGGCGGCATCGGCGGGGCGGTGCAGCGCCACGGGCTGCAGGCGGACACCGTGCGGTCGCTGGACGTGGTGACCGGCACCGGCGAGCTGGTGACGGCCTCGCGCGAGCACAACCGGGAGCTGTTCGAGGCGGTGCTGGCCGGCGGCGGGCAGGTGGGGATCATCGTGCGGGCCACGCTCGCCCTGGTGCCGGCGCGCGAGCGCGCCACCGTGTTCACCCTGGCCTACGACGACGCGGACCTCTACCGCGCGGACCAGGAGAAGGTGCTGGCCCAGGGCCGCTTCGACCTCCAGGTCGGCAACGTGGTGCGCAGCGCGGACGGGCAGCGGTGGCGCTACACGGCGGAACTGGTGGCCTACGGGGACGCCGGGCGGGCGGTGGACCGGGAGGCGCTGCTGGCGGGGCTGCACGGGGTGCCGGGCGAGACGACGGTGGTGGAGCAGAGCTGGCGCGAGTACGCGTTCCGGGTGGACGCGTTCGCGGGCTACCTGCGCGCGGCCGGGTTCTGGGGGCTGCCGAAGCCGTGGCTGAGCCTGTTCCTGCCCGCCTCGACGGTGGGGGTGTTCATGCGCGAGGCGACCGCGCTGCTGACGGCGGCCGACCTGGGGGCGGGGCTGCTGCTGTTCTACCCGTACGCGCGGGCGCGGGTGGGGGCGCCGCTGGCGGTGCTGCCGCAGGAGCCGGTGGGCTGGCACTTCGACCTGCTGGCGTTCCCGGCGCCGGGGGCGGACACGGCGGCGATGCTGGAGCGCAACCGGCGGCTGTACGACCGGGCGGTGGCGCTGGGCGGCAAGCGCTACCTGATCGGGGCGGTGCCGGGGATGACGGGGGCGGACTGGCGGCGCCACTACGGCGGTCTGTGGGAGCGGGTGGAGCGGGCCAAGCGGCGGTGGGATCCGGCGGGGATCCTGGCGCCGGGCCAGGGCATCCACGCCGGCTGACGGCCGGGCCCCGGGCCGCCCGCGGGGGGGGCGGGCGGCTCGGCGGGGGGTCGAGTAAAGGGGGGTCAGGTGATCTCCAGCTGCGCCATCATGCCCATCGCGGAGTGGTCCAGCAGGTGGCAGTGGTAGGGGTAGCGGCCTCGGTAGGAGTCGAAGAGGGCCTGGAGGCGCACGCTCTCCCCCGGCAGCAGGCGCACGGTGTCCTTCAGGCCGGACTCCGCCGGGCCGGGCGCGGCGCCGTTGCGCGCCAGCACCCGGAACTGCACCAGGTGCAGGTGGAAGTTGTGCGGGACGTCCTTGTTGGCGTTGACGACCGTCCAGATCTCCGAGGTGCCGAACGCCACCGAGGCGTCCACCCGCGCCGGGTCGTACACCTTGCCGTCGATCAGTCCGAGCGGGGCGGCGCCGGGCTTCTCCTGGTACTCCAGGACCACGGTGCGCTCGCGGGCCGCCGCGCCCAGGGCGGGCAGGGTGCGCAGCTGGGCGGGGACGCGGCTGGGGTCGTCGGCGGCGCGGGTGATGTCGAAGCGCAGGACCTGGCCGACGTGTTCGGCGGGGCCGGGGGGCATGGAGTTGGTGAGGACGATGCTGGAGCCGACGGGGTAGCGGGAGAAGTCGACGACGACGTCGGCGCGCTCCCCGGGGGAGAGGTCGACGGTGTCGGTGACGTGGGGGCGTTCCAGCAGGCCGCCGTCGGAGCCGATCTGGGTGAGGGGGCCGCCGTCGGCCAGGCGCAGGGAGAAGAAGCGCAGGTTGGAGGAGTTGAGCAGGCGCAGCCGGTACTTGCGGGCGGCGACCTCGACCTTGGGCCAGGGGCGGCCGTTGGCGAGGATGGTGGTGCGGTTGAGGGGGTCGTCCATGCGGTAGACGAGGCGGCCCTGGGGGTCGAAGCGGGCGTCGCGCAGGGCGATGGGCAGGTCGTAGCGGCCGGCGGGCAGCGGCAGGGCGGCTTCGGTGGCGTCGGTGATCAGGTAGGTGCCGGCCAGGCCCCGGTAGACGTGCTCGGACTCCAGGTGGTGAGCGTGGTCGTGGAACCACAGGCTCGCGTGGGGCTGGTCGTTGGGGTAGGTGTAGGTGCGGGTGGCGCCGGTGTCCAGGAGGTTCATGGGGCCGCCGTCGGAGGCGACGGGGACGCGGGCGCCGTGCAGGTGGACGGAGACGGGGTCGTCCAGCAGGTTGGTCTGGCGCACCACGACCGGGCGTCCGGAGCGGGCGCGGATGACGGGGCCGGGGAAGGCGCCGTTGTAGGTGAGGACGTCGGTGCGGTGCCCGGGCAGGATGCGGGCGTAGGCCTTGAGCATGGTGACGGCGTAGGTGTCGGCGGCGCCGTCGGTGGAGACGGGGGCGAGCACCGGGGGCAGGGGCATCGCGGCGGTGAACTTCGGTGCCAGGGTGGGGCCGGCGTCGGGGCCCGGGTCGGCCTCGGCGGCGGAGGCGGCGGGGCCCGGGTGGGTGTGGGCGGCCGCGGCGGCGGCGGTCTCGACGGAGGCGGCCGGGCGCAGGGTGGTGCGCATGAGCAGGACCCCTCCCCCGGTCGCCAGGGCGGCGCCGATCATCCTGCGTCTGGTCACCATCGCGCGTCCTCCTGCTGCCGGCCCGGTGTGGCGGTGTGCCCGTGCGGCCCCGGCGGGTGGGGCGGGGGCGGGTTCCGGGGGTGATTGCAGCAGCGGATCCTTGCGCCGGGTTGGGGTCCGGCTGAGGCCCGGTGGACCGCGCGGGGCGGGTTGCGGGCGGGGCGCGCGGTGAGCTGCGGGTGTTGCGGGCCGCTTGCGGCGGGCGGTCACCGTGGCTCGCAGAACACTGGAGGATCCCTCGAAGGGAAGGGCCGGAGCGTGGACCTGCGGTACTGGCTGCCGAGGGCGGCCGAGGTCGCCGAGCAGTGGGGAGAGCGGTTCGGGCCGTACAGCCCGCATCCCTCGCACCAGGTGGACGACGCGGACTTCGCCGCCGCGTTCGAGCGCTTCGCCAAGCGCCTGGAGCACAACTACCCGTTCTTCCACCCCCGTTACGCCGGGCAGATGGTCAAGCCGCCGCACCCGGCAGCCGTCGTCGGCTACCTGACGGCGATGCGCTTCAACCCCAACAACCACGCCTACGAGGGCGGGCCCGCCACCAACGACATGGAACGCGAGTGCGTCGCCCAGCTCGCCGCCATGTTCGGCCTGCCCCGCCACGTGGGCCACCTCACCAGCAGCGGCACCATCGCCAACCTGGAAGCCCTGTACGTGGCCCGCCAGAGCCACCCCGGGCTCGGCGTCGCCTACAGCGCGCAGGCCCACTACACGCACAGCCGCATGTGCCACGTCCTGGGGGTCGAGGGCCACGCGGTGGCCTGCGACGCGGACGGGCGCATGGACGTCGACGCGCTGGCCGCCCTGCTCGCCACCGGCCGCGTCGGCACGGTGGTCGTCACCGCCGGCACCACCGGGCTCGGCGCCGTCGACCCGGTGCACGAGGTGCTGGCACTGGCCCGCCGCCACGGGGTGCGGGTGCACGTGGACGCCGCCTACGGCGGGTTCTTCGCCCTGCTGGCCACCGACGACGCCCAGGCCGCCGCCCTCGGGCTGGACCCGGCGCCGTGGCGGGCCATCGCCGGCTGCGACTCCGTCACCGTCGACCCGCACAAGCACGGCCTCCAGCCCTACGGCTGCGGCGCGGTGCTGTTCGCCGACCCCGACATCGGCCGCCACTTCGCCCACGACTCCCCCTACACCTACTTCACCGACGCCGAACTGCACCTGGGCGAGATCAGCCTGGAATGCTCGCGCGCCGGCGCCGCGGCCGCCGCCCTGTGGCTGACCCTGCAACTGCTGCCGCTCACCCCCCAGGGCCTGGGCGCCGTCCTGGCCGGCGGGCGGCGCGCGGCCCTGGCCTGGGCGGATCTGATCGAGGACAGCCCGCACCTGACCCTCCACCAGCGCCCGCAACTGGACATCGTCACCTACCACCCCACCCCGGGTGGGGCGCCGATGTCCGCCGTCGACGCCGCCAGCCGGCACGTGCTGCGCCAGGGCATGGCCGACGAGCACGACCCGCTCTACCTGAGCCTGCTGCGGGTGGACGCCGCCGACTTCACCCGCCGCCACCCGGCGGCCGCAGCGGACGCCGACGGGGCCTCGGTGCTGCGCAGCGTCCTGATCAAGCCCGAGGCCGAGGACCACCTGCCCGCCCTGCACGCGCGCCTGACCGCGCTCGCCACCGCCCGGCCCTGAGGCCCGCCGCCCCCGTACGAGCGCCCCCCCCGTACGACCGCCCTGCCGCCCCGCCGCCCCGCCGCCTGTCTGCCGAGGAGTGTCCGTTGACCACCGCCACCGTCCCGCCGGGCGCCGCCCTCGCGGCCCCCGCGGTCCGCCCCGCCCGACCCGAGGAGGCCCCCGCCCTCGCCCGGGTGCTCGCCGCCGCCTTCCACGACGACCCGCTCACCCGCTGGGCCTTCCCCGACGACGCCCACCGCGCCCGCATCCTGCCCGCCTTCTTCCGCGTCCACGTCGACCAGTGCCTGGCCCACGGCGGCGCCCTGACCGCCCAGCACCCCGACGACGCCGCCCCCGTCGGCGCGCTGCTCTTCCTGCCCCCCGGCGTGTGGGAGCACCCCGGGGGGCAGGACCAGGCGACCGCCCGCGCCCTGGACGCGGCCGTCGACGCCGACACCCACCCCGAATCCGCCCGCCGCCTGGCCGCCATCACCCGCCTCCAGGCCCGCCGCCACCCGCGCCACCGCCCCCACCACTACCTGGCGTTCGTCGGCGCCCACCCCGACGCCCGCCACACCGGCACCGGCACCGCCCTCCTGCGCGCCTTCCTGGCCCGCGTCGACCACGACGGCCAGGCCGCCTACGCCGAGACCAGCTCCCCCGGCGGCGCCCGGGTCTGCGGCGCCGGCGGCTTCACCCGCTTCGGCGAGGCCATCGCCCTGCCCGCCGGCGGCCCCCGCCTGACCCCCGTGTGGCGGGGCCCCCGATGACCACCCACACCCTCGACATCGACACCGCGCTGCGCGTCTACTCCGCCGAGCAGATCGACGCCGGCGCCGCCGCCCACCACCCCGAGGCCGCCGAGATCCTCGACTGGAGCCGGCGCTTCCTCACCACCGCCCACCCCGACCTCGGGCGCAGCGGCCCCGTCTGCCCCTACACCCAGCCCTCGCTGCGCCGCGGCCTGTTCCACATCGCCGTCGCCGACACCGGCGCGGGCGGCGACCTGCCCGCGCTGGTCGGCGAGCTGCGCGCCTGGTACGACCGGCTGCTGGCCGGCCTGGCGGAGGAGTCGGACCGGGAGCTGCTGACCGTGCTGCTGGTGCTGCCGGGCCTGGACCGGGCCGACTCCACCGCGCTGGACGAGGCGCAGCGCAAGGCCAAGGACGAGTTCGTCGAACAGGGCCTGATGATCGGCCAGTTCCACCCCGTCTGCGAGGAGGGGGGCCTGTGGAACCGCTCCTTCAGGCCGCTGCGCGCGCCCGTGCCGCTGCTGGCGGTGCGCAAGCTCCTCGTCTTCGACCTGCCCTTCCTCGTCGACGACGAGGCCCACCTGGCCCACTACCTGGCCCGCTTCGCCCCCCAGGTCCCCGCCCGCATCCGCGACCAGCTGGTCTCCGGCATGACGGAACACCGCAGGACCGCCCGCCTGACCGCCGCCTGAGCCGCGGCCCCCCTGCGCGCGGAGCCGGGTCGGCGCCCGGCTCCGCGCGCGCCCCCCCGGGGAAAATCGCTGGCGGCGGTGGCGCCCGGCGTGAAGGCTCTCACCGTGGCGCTTCACGAGAACGAGGTCTTCGCGGACCAGGCGGTCGTCCGCTCCCTGCTCCGGGAGCAGCGGCCGCAATGGGCCGACCTGTCCGTCTCGCCGGCCGGCTCGGGCACGGACAACACGATGTACCGGCTCGGCGACGACCTGCTCGTGCGGCTGCCGCGCACGGCGCAGAGCGCGGACTCCGTGCGCAAGGAGTTGACCTGGCTGCCGCGGCTGGCACCGCACCTTCCGTGCCGCGTCCCGGAGCCGGTGCACGCCGGGGCCCCGAGCGCCGTGTTCCCGCTCGCCTGGTCGGTGTACCGCTGGATCGACGGCGAGGAGCCCGGCCCGGGGTCGGTCACCGACTGGCCCGCCTTCGGGGCCGACCTGGCGGCGGTCGTCAAGGGCCTGCACTGCGTCCCGCTCATGGGGGCCGTCCGCCACGGCGCGCTCCACTGGTACCGCGGGGGCGACCTGCGCGACAGCGACGAGTCGATCACCGCATGCTTCGAGAAGTGCCGGACGATCCCGGGCCTGGACCTCGACATCGAGCACCTGCTGCACCTGTGGCGCAGCGCGCTCGCCCTGCCCGGGCCGTCCGGGCGCCAGGTGTGGCTGCACGGCGACCTGAAACCCTCCAACCTGCTGGTCCGGCAGGGCGGGCTGCACGCGGTCATCGACTTCGGATGCCTGTCGGTCGGCTTTCCCGACGCCGAGCACGCCACGGTGTGGGACCTTCCGTCCCCGGCCCGCCAGGCGTACTGGGACGCCCTCGGCCTCGACGACGTGACGTGGCTGCGGGCCCGGGCGTGGGCGGTCGGCGTCGGGGTCGGCGGGCTGTCGTACTACTGGGGCACCTATCCCGGTTTCGTCGGCGAATGCCTGGCGCGGCTGTCCGCGATCCTGGAGGCCGCCGGCGCGCGGTGAGCCGTCCCGGCCGGTCGGGACGGGTTCACCGCGCGCGTCGGTCGCCGACTCGGATGTGCCGGGACGGCGGACCTCAGGTCGCGCGCTGTCCGTGGAGGAGGACGGGCAGCGCTCGGCCCGCCAACGCCTCGCTGACGCGGGCGGCTTGGGAGGGCGCCATGACGTCGGGGAGTCGGCGGACGGGGACGAAGCGGGCGCCGAACAGGCCGCTGCGGTGCTGCGGCGGGACGGTGAGGCGAGTGTCGTCGCGCACGGTGCCGCCGTCGAAGACCAGGTTGAGGCGCTCCAGGTGGCGGTCGGCCGGGGTGAAGTCGACCGCGAGGACGTCGGCGAGACGCAGGTTGAGCCCTGTCTCCGCGTGCAGGTTGCGGGCGGCGGCGAGGTGCGGGGGCTCGTTGGGCTGGGCGGCGCCGCCGGGCAGGATCAGGCCGTCCATGTAGTCCGGGTCGACGAGCAGGACGTCGCCGCGCGGGTTGCGCACGAGGACGAGGCAGCCGAGCCGGCACACCGGCGGCTTGGCGAGCAAGCGGGGGTCACGCATCGGGTAGTTCACCTTCTGAGGGCGGCGAGGAATACGAGGGAGAAGCCGGCCCACCACAGCAGGCGGGCGAGGAGTTCAGTCGTCATGCGTCAGGCGCTCGTAGCGCAGCCCCTTGCGGAGCAGGTCGACGACCCGCAGGAGTGCGGACGGGCGGGCGCAGCCGAGGCTGATCAGGTAGCAGCCCGTCCTGCGGCCGTGCTCCCAGTCGACTTCGACGGACGGCAACGTGACGCCGCCCAGGGCGAGGACGGTCGTCAGGTCGTCGAGGACGTCGGCCGCCTGGCGCCGCTGGTCGGCGGTCGCGCGGGAGAGCATCGAGGACACGCTCACTCCCCCGGCCGCTTGTGGACCTCGAAGACGCGCCAGGCACCCCAGGCCTCGGAGAAGGAGCCGAACCCGCTGAGCTCACCGTCCGGTTGGCGCAGCCAATCCCCGGTGAGCTCGTGCCGGACCCGGTAGAGGCGGGTCTCGGTGTCCCAGCGCACGCCGTAGCCGTGGAGGCGGGGGACTTGGGCATCAGCCATGGGAATAACCTTCCGCAATCAGTGTTTCACGTTCTGTGCACATGGTGGCCCCGCACCACCTAGCATCGGAAGCGATATACGACTTGCTGTCAGAGCAGCCGTGAGTTGGGGAAGTTCCATGAACAAGAAGAGCATCGACCCGACCTCGTCCCCGTGGGCCGCCTTCGGAGTTCAACTCCGCAGGTCACGCGAAGCAGTTGGGCTCACCCAGGTCCAGCTGGCGAAGAAGGTCGGGTGCACCGCATCGCACCTGTCCTACGTCGAACTTGCGCACCGGCCGCCGAGCCTGCAGCTGGCGGAGCTGGCCGACCAGGAGCTCAAGACCGGCGGCACGCTCGTACTGATGTACTGGCAGCTCAAGCACACGACGTTGTTGGAGGGCTTCCCGGAGTACGCCAACTACGAGGCCCGCGCGGAGCAGATCAAGCTCTTCGAGATCAACGTCATCCCTGGACTCCTACAGACTCCCGCGTACGCAACCGCGATTGAATCGGGATATGTGAGGCAGGGCGCCGCACTCCCAGAACAGGCCGATGAACGTATCAACTTCCGACTTGCCCGACAGCACATCCTGGAACGGACTCCACCTCCGGTCCTGCACGCGGTGCTGGACGAGAGCTGCCTGAGGCGACTCGTCGGCGGCCGGGACGTCATGATCGAGCAACTGCTCCACCTTGAACAGTTGGCTGATCGGCCCAACGTGGTCATTCAGGTGGCGCCGTACTCTCTGGGCGAGAACCGGCCGTTCACTCGCGTGGTGCAACTCCTTACCATGCCGAACCGCAAAATTCTCAGCTACGGCGAGATCGAGCAACGCGGTTACATCGAACGGGATATCCAGTCAGTTTCGGCGCTGGCCAGGAGCTACGATCGCCTTGTGGTCGAGGCCCTGAACCAGGCCGACTCACTTTCGATGATCCGCGTGGTACGGAGGGATCTGGAATGGACGTCAATCTGACTGACGCTCGCTGGCGAAAGAGTTCGTACAGCGGCGGCAATGGAGGAACCTGCGTGGAGGTCGCTGACGGATTTACCGGCGTGATGCCGGTCCGCGACTCCAAAGACCCTTTCGGCCCGGCCCTCCTCTTCCCCTCCCCCGCCTGGCAGGCCTTCGTCACCGCCGTCCGCACCGGCGAATTCGACGCCCGGTAGCAGCAACTCCCGGGCCCGGGGGGGGGGGGGGGGGGGGGGGGGGGGGGGGGGGGGGGGGGGGGGGGGGGGGGGGGGGGGGGGGGGGGCCGAGCAACGCCCCCCTCCCCCTCCCCCCCCCCCCCCCCCCCCCCCCCCACCCCCCACCACCCCCCACCCCCCCCCCCCCCCCCCCCCCCCCCCCCCCCGCCCCCCCGGGGCCATCTCGGGGTGGGACGATGGCACTGACCAGACGCCTGCTGCGCCACGGCCAGTTCACCTCCCGCGAGGAACCGACCGAACGCATCGACGACTTCGTCCTGGACTACGACGAACACGCCGCCAAGCCCGACCGCGGGACCTACGACGGCTCCCCGCTCAAAGCCGCATGAACCCCCGAAGGATCAACGCGGCGCTGCACTAGCATGCGTGGGTGAACCTTTCGCATCTCGGCGTGCCGATCGGGCCGATGATCCGCGTCCACGGCGGGTTCGCCAACCGGATGTACCGGCTCGACACCGACCAAGGGTCGTTCGCGGTCAAGGAGTTGAACCTCGCCGACCGCCGCTGGGCCTATCGCGCCGAGGACGTGTTCAGGTTTGAGCGGGCGGCCTTCGCCGCCGGCATCCCGATGCCGGAGCCGATCTCGGCCGGCCACCACACGCTCGTTCACCGATGGGTCGCGGGAGAGAAGGTGCCGGAAGCGCCGGTGTCGGCGGCGTACGCGTTCGAGATCGGCGGGATCCTCGCGCGCATCCACGCGCTCGACGTCGCGTGGACCCACGCGTCGGTCGAGGAACCGACGTCACGGGACTGGCCCGAACTCGCCGCGCGGGCGGCGGCGACCGGACAGCCCTGGGCCGACGAACTCGCCTCTCACGTCGAGACGTTCCTCGCGATCGCCCACTTCGTCGACACCTGCGAACGGCCGGGCCCCGTCGTGCTGACCCACAGGGACATCCAACCGTGGAACCTGCTCGCCCGGGAGGGCCGGCCGGTGGTGCTCGACTGGGAGCTCTCGGGAACGCTCGACCTGTCCGGCGAGCTCGGCTCGACCGCGCTCAGCCTCGCGAAGGGACCGGGCTTCGACCACATCGAGCCCGCCGTCTTCCGCTCGGTCCTCGACGGCTATGTCGCGGGGGGCGGCACGCTGCCGCCGCCAGGTCCGAGCTGGTTCGTGTTCATGATCGGCGGCTGGCTGGGGCACACGAGGTGGAACATCCTGCGGTGCCTCACCGGTGTCGAGGCGAGCACCGGTCCCGACCTCGCGCTCTCCCACGAGTCCGCGCGCAACGGCGTGCGCGGCCTCCCCGACCTGTTCGGCCGGCTTCCGGAGCTCGAAGCGCTGCTCGTGTGGCAGTGACCCGCGCCTGTGCTCGGCATGCGGTGTGAGGCGCGCTCCCGACTCCGCCCGGGGCCGTTGCCGGTGACCTGCACCGACGCGGACGTGCCGACACCCGTCTCCGGGCCCGGGGAGGCGGCGGGGAGGCTGCCGGGGGGCATCTGGCCGAGGGAGTCGTCGACGTCCCGCCCGGTCAGCCGGCGGCGGCCAGGAGCGGCTCGGGGGCGGCAGCGGCGGGCTGGGGCCGGGGGCGGGTGAGGCACTCGTCGGTGAAGGCGAGCGCGCGCAGGTGGTAGGGGCGGGCGGCATGGCCCAGGGAGAGGTTGTGGCCGGCGCGGTGGGCGGTGACGAGGTGGGCCAGGCCCGGGGGGAAGGCGGCGGTGAGGGCGGTGCGGTGGGAGGGCTCCAGGCGCCACCAGGCCTCGTGGTCGGCGAGGGTGAGGCGCACGGGCACGTGTACGCGGGCGGCCAGGGCGCTGTAGCGGGCGGGCCAGGTGGCCAGTTCGCGGGATTCGAGGGCGGGGACGGGGGTGAGCAGGGTGCGGGCGGCGTGGAAGGTGCCGGGCGGGTAGAGGTTGAGGGGGCCCCAGTTGAGGCGGCCGCCGCCGGCGAGGTCGTCGGGCCGCTCCCACGCGCCGGGGGCGTAGTGCTGGGCGAGGCCGGAGATGTCGGCGCCGAGCAGGGGCAGGCGGGGGTCGGCGGGCCAGTGGGCGGCGAGGTGGAGGGCGATCTTGCCGCCGAAGGAGTGGGCGAGGAGTTGGACGCCGGCGCCGACGGGGTGGGCGCGGGCGTAGTCGGTGAGGGCGGCGTGCAGGGTGGCGGCCTGGTCGGCGATGAGCTGGCCGTCGGGCAGGCGGTGGGCGGAGGCGCCGTGGCCGGGGCGGTCCAGGGCCAGGACGGTGTAGCCGAGGTCGGCGGCCAGGGTGAGCAGGCTGGTGTCGGGGTGGGCGGGGCCGGCGAAGTAGGCGGCGCGCATGCCGCGGCCGTGGATGGCGAGGAGGACGGCTTTGGGGGCGCGGTCCTGGGGTTCGGCGACGAGGGCGGAGACGGGGATGCCGCCGGCGTCCAGGACGAGGGAGCGGGTGGCGAGCCGAGGGTTGGGCCGCGGGTTCGGGCGGGGGTTCATAGGGCGGCTCCGGCGCGGACGGCTCCGGCGCGGACGGCCCCGGCGCGGACGGTGGTGGCGGCCCTGTCAGCGGCTCCGGCGCGGGCGGTGTCGAGGTCGGCGAGCCAGCCGGTGAGGTCGCTCTGGCGCATCAGGGTGGTGCCGATGAGCAGTCCGGCGTAGCCGGCGTCCAGGAGGCGCGCGGCGTCGGCGGGTTCGGTGATGGCGGAGGCGGAGACGGGGGCGCGGGTGCCGGTGGCGTGCAGGGCGGGCAGCAGGCGCAGGCTGCGTCCGAGGTCGCCGCGGTCGCGTTCGCGGGTGCGGATGTCCTTGTTGTTGACGGCGATGACGCAGTGTTCGGGCTGGGGCAGGTGGGCGAGTTCGTGTTCGCCGGTGATCTCGACGAACGGGGTCAGGCCCAGGGCGAGGGCGGTGGTGACCAGGCGGTGCAGGGAGGTGGCGGGCAGCAGGGCGGCGGTGAGCAGGACGGCGGAGGCGCCGAGGGCGGCGGCGGCCTCCAGTTGGGCGGGGCGGGTGAGGAAGTCCTTCTGGAGGACGGGCAGGTCGGTGGCGGCGGTGACCTCGCGCAGCAGGCGGGGGGTGCCGCCGAACCAGCGGCCGGTGACCACGGACAGGCAGGGCGCGCCGGCCTGTTCGTAGCGGGTGACGAGGTCGGTGACGGTGCGTGGGCCCAGCAGGTCGGTGCCGTGCGGGTCGCGGAGTTTGACCTCCATGATCAGGGGGCGGCTCGCGGCCAGCAGGGCGTCGAGGAACCGCGGGGCGCTCATACGTAGGCCTCCTTGGGGCGGGGGTGCCAGGCGTGGGCGAGGGCGGTGACGGCTTCGTGGGTGAAGTCGCCGGCCCGGTTGCGGGCGGCGGTGTCGATGTCGGCGCCGGCGTACAGGGGGTGGTCGGTGACGGTGCGGTAGGTGTCGCGGTTGGCGGCGTTCAGGCCGCCGGCGAGGAGGAAGGGGATGGTGAGGCGGGGCAGCAGGGTGTGGACGTCGGCGGGGGCCAGGGGGTGGCCGGTGGAGCCGACGCGGCCGTCGTCGGTGACGGTGTCCAGCAGGAACAGGTCGCAGCCGGCGCGTTCGAAGGCGCCGATGAAGGGGCGTTCCAGGCAGCGGCCGCGGGAGAGGTGGAGGACTTTGACGAGGACGGCGTAGGGCAGGCGGTGGCGCAGTTCGGTGACGAGGGCGGGGCTCTGGTAGGCGTGGAGCTGGATCCAGCGGATGCCGGTGGCGCGGGCGAGGCGGGCGAGTTGGTCGGCGTCGTCGAGGAAGGTGACCAGGACGGGTTCCAGGCCCAGGCGGATGGCGGTGGCGGCGAGGTGGGCGAGGTGCTGTTCGGAGAGTTCGGCGGGGCCGCCGGGCACGCCGTGCCACAGGCCCACCAGGGTGGGGCCGGATTCGGCGAGGAGGGTGAGGTCGGCGCGGGTGCGGGCCCCGCACACCTTGAGGTGGCGGGGCCGCGCGGGCGGCAGCGGGCGGGGCGGGGCGGGGGCGGTCATTTGCCGAGTCCGAGCATGGCGGCGATGCGGTTGTACTGGATCTCGTTGCTGCCGGAGTAGATGGTGCCGGCGACGGCGTTGCGCACGTCCTTCTCCAGCCCGTACTCGGACATGTAGCCGTTGCCGCCGAAGACCTGGACGGCGGCCAGCGAGGTGGCGAGGTTGGATTCGCTGGTGAGGAGTTTGGCGATCGCCATGTCGACGGTGACGTTCTCGCCGGCCTCCAGGCGCTGGGCCGTGTCGTAGAGCCACTTGCGGGCGGTCTCCAGGCGGATCTTGGTGTCGACGATCTTGTTGGCGACCGACTGGTAGGAGCCGATGGGCTTGCCGAAGGACATGCGGGTCTTGGCGTAGTCGAGGCAGCGGGCCAGGCGGTGCTGCATCTCGCCGGTGTTGACGATGAAGGAGTAGAGGATCTCGCGTTTCATGACGTGGTCCAGGACGAGGAAGCCGCCGCCGACGCGGCCCAGGACCCGGGAGGCGGGCACCTTGACGTCGTCGAGGTAGACCTCGGACAGCGGCGAGGTGCGCAGGCCCATCTTCTTGATGGGGTTTCCGGTGCTGATGCCGGGCATGTCGCGGTCCAGGAGGAACGCGGTGACGCCGAGCGCCCCGCCCTGGGGGTGGGTGCGGGCGTAGACGACGATGACGTCGGCGACGGGGCCGTTGCTGACGAAGGTCTTGGCGCCGTTGAGGACGAAGTGGTCGCCGTCGCGGATCGCGCGGGTGCGCATCTGCATGGCGTCCGAGCCGCCCTCGGACTCGGTGATGGCGTGGGCGCCGATGGCCTCGCCGGAGGCGATGCGCGGCAGGTAGGCCTCTTTGAGGGCGGGTGAGCCGAAGGCCTGGAGGGGGACGCCGGTGGAGGCGAGGGAGGTGGTGACGGAGAAGTTGAGGCCGCCGTCGCGGCAGGTCTGCCCCAGGCCCTCCAGGACGTACATGGTGGTGAGCAGGGACTGGCCCAGCCCGCCGTAGCGTTCCTCGAAGGGCAGGGACAGGATGCCGGTCTTCTGGACGAGGCGCCACTTGTCGTGGGAGAAGGCGGCCTGTTCGTCGCCTTCGATGTGGCCGGCGCTCAGGTCGTCGCCGAAGCGGGCCAGGCCCTCGCGCAGGGCGTGCTGGTCGGCGTTCCAGCGGATCATGGACGTGCCGCCTTCCTCCCGGGCCCGCGTGCGGGGCCCGGGGTGGCAGGCCGGCGCGCGGGGCGCCGGCGCGTGACTCGAAGGGGAGGGTCTTCGCCTAGTAGGCGGAGGAGGAGGAGGCGTCGAGCTGGTGGACCTCGTCGCCGCGCAGGGCCGGGGAGAAGACGCAGACCAGGCGCAGGTCCTCGTGGGGGCTGGCGACCAGGTAGTGGGCGTCGTGCTGGTCGAGGGCGTAGAGGCGGCCGGGGGTGATGGGGTGGGAGGTGCCGTCCATGGCGATGACCTCGCCGGAGCCGGCGATGCAGTAGCACGCCTCCAGGTGGTTGCGGTACTCCAGGCGGGACTTGGTACCGGCGTTGACGATGGTGTCGGTGAGGGTGTAGCCGAGGTTGTCGCCGGCCACCAGGAAGCGGCGGGACAGGCCGTTGCCCCACTCGACGGTCTGGACGTCGTCAATGTCGCGGATCAGCATGCTGGTTCTGCCTTTCGTGTCAGCGGGCGGGGGTGGTGGTGCCGGGGGTGGTGCGCGTGGCGGTGGTGCTCGTGCCGGTGGTGCTGGTGCTGGTGGTGCGTCCGGCCGTGGCGGGCTGGGGTGGCCCGGGCGGGCGGAGGTCGTGGAGGAGGGCGCGCAGCGCCTGTGCGGCGTCGCGGCCCTCGGTGAGGGCGGTCTCGATGCGGGCGACGGCGGCGGAGCCGACGATCGCGGCGTCGGCTCCGGCGGCGGCGACCGCGTCCAGGTCGGCGGCGCTTTTGACGCCGAAGCCGATGGCGACCGGGGTGGCGGGGGCGGCGGCGCGCAGGGCGGCGACGGTGGCGGCCAGGGTGTGGTGGCCTTGCGCGGGGGTGGTGCCGGAGCGGCCGTAGTGGGCGACGAGGTAGACGTAGGCGCCGTGGGCGTCGCGGGCGGCGGCGGTGAGGACCTCGGGGGTGGAGGTGGGGTAGCAGGTGGCGACCTGCGGCAGGGACGCCTCGCGCAGGGCCTGGCGCCAGGCGGGGCGCAGGCGGGGCGGCAGGGCGTGGACGAGCAGGGCGTCGGCGCCGGCCTGGGCGATGGCGCGGGCGTGGGTGGCGGGGTCGGCGGCGCGCAGGCTGTGGCTCCAGTCGGCGAGCAGCGCGATCTTCAGGTTCTTCAACTGGGGCCGCAGGGTGGCGAGTTCGTCCAGGACGGTGTCCAGGGTGGTGCCGGCGGCCAGGGCCCGGTCGGCGGAGCGGCGGATGACGGGGCCGTCGGTGGGCGAGTTGGGGAAGGGGACGGCGAGTTCGAGGACGTCGACGCCTTCCTCGTCCAGGACGAGGGCCAGGTCGGTCAGGCGGGCGGGCGGGTCTCCGGCGTTGAGGAACAGGGCCAGGTGCGGGCGGCCGTCGGCGCGGGCGGCGAAGAACGTGGTGTCAGGCATGGGCGGGGGCCTTGTGGTCGGTGCGCAGGCGGGTGGCCAGGGCGCGGGGGGCGCCGTCGGCCAGGGCGTCCAGGGCGGCGGTGTGGGCGGTGTGCCAGTGGGTGTGGCGGCCCGAGGCGAGGGCGAGGGCGGCGGCGTTGAGGGCGATGGTGTGGGTGGCGGTGGGGCCGGCGCGGCCGGCGAGGGCTTGCAGGAAGTGGCCGGTGAGGTCCTCGGGGTGGGGGGCGAGGTCGGCCAGGGTGCCGTCGGCGGGGGCGATGGAGCCGGCGGGCAGGTGGATGGTGGTGTCGGGGGTGTGCAGGGTGTTGTCGGCGAAGGGCAGGAGTTCGTCGGCGCCGGCGGTGTTGGTGGCCAGCCACACGGCGCGTCCGGGGGTGCGGGGGGCGAGGTGGCGCAGGGCGGGCAGGTCGGTGGCGGCGCTGGCGCCGGTGAGCTGGGCGGTGACGGGCACGGTGGCGAGCAGCGGGCCGAGGGTGTTGAGGAGGCGGCCGAAGGGTTTGAGGGTGAGTGGGAACAGGAGGCGGGCCAGGCGGGTGAGGGCGGGTGGGTAGACGTGGGGGCCGGCGAAGGCGATGCCGTGGCGGGCGAGGTGGTCGGCGGTGGCGGTGTGGGAGGAGGTGAGGGTGATGCCCAGGCGTTCCAGCAGGTCGATGGAGCCGGCGCTGCTGGTGTAGGCGCGGGAGCCGGTCTTGACGACGGGCACGCCCATGGCGGCGGCGGTCAGGGCGGCGGCGGTGGAGAGGTTGAAGGTGGCCGGGCCGCCGCCGGTGCCGACGATGTTGACGCTGGCGGGGTGGGCGGGGCCGGGGTGGGGGCTGCGTTCGGTCAGGGAGGTGGTGAAGGCGGCGAGGGTGTCGGGGGCGGGCAGGCGGGTGGTGAGGGCGGCCAGCAGGGCCGCGGCCTGGGCCCGGTCGCTGTCGCGGGCCGGGCCCGGGGTGCGCTGCTCCAGCTGGTCCCACCACGAGCGCCAGGTGTCCAGGTCGACGTCGTGCCCGGCGAGCAGGGCGGTGAGGGCCGGGTGCACGGGTCAGCCGCCTGCCACGGCGCTGGCCGGGACGGCGCGGCGCTGGGTGATGAAGGCGTCGATGGCGGTGACGGAGCGGAAGTTGTTGGGGTCGAGGTCGGTGTCGTCGACGGGCAGGGCGAAGTGGTCCTCGACCCAGGCGATGAGCTTGAGGACGCCCAGGCTGTCGATGACGCCGTCGGAGAGCAGGTCGTGGTCGTCGGCGAGTTGCTCGGGGGTGACGTCGGGCAGGAACTCCTCGATGAGGAACCGCTTGATCTGGGCGATGTTGCTCATGGCTCGCAACTCCCTTGGGTGTATTGGGGTTTGGTGGGTGTGGTGGTGTGGTCAGGCGGTGGGCAGGACGGCCTTGCGGTCGACTTTGCCGGTGGCGGTCTTGGGCAGCGGGGCGTCGTGGATGGCCAGGCGTTCGGGCACGGCGGCGCGCGGCAGGTTGCGGGCCAGGTGCTCGCGCAGGGTGAGGCTGTTGAGGGCGGAGCCGGCGGCGCGCTGGACGGCGGCGTGCAGGCGTTTGCCGGTCAGCGGGTCCGGGGCTGCGGCGACGGCGGCCTCGCGGACCTCGGGGTGGGCGAGCAGGACGCGTTCGACCTCGGCGGTGTTGACGGCGACGCCGCGGACCTTGACCTGGAAGTCGGCGCGTCCGGTCAGGTGCAGGCGGCCGTGTTCGTCGCGGACGGCCAGGTCCCCGGTGCGGAACCAGCGCCGTCCGGGCCCGGCGCCCTCGGGCTGGGTGGTGAAGCGTCCGGCGTCGCGGGAGCGGTCCAGGTAGCCGGCGGCCTGGAAGGGTGTGGAGACGTACAGTTCACCGCGGCCGGGGCCGGTGACGGGGGTGCCGTCGGGGGCGGCGAGCAGGGTGCGCACCCCGGGCAGGGGGGTGCCGATGGGCACCGGCAGGGCGGCGGTGGCGTCCAGGCGGTCCAGGCGGTGCAGGAAGCTGTCGTTGGTCTCGGTGCAGCCGTAGATGTTGTAGAGCGCGGCGCCGGGCAGCAGGGCGGGCAGTGCGGCCAGGGTGCGGGCGTCGATGGCGTCGCCGGTGAACGCGGCGTGCTCGACGCTGTCCAGCACCGCCGGGCCTGCCGTCTGGGCGGCGGCCTGGGCGAGGAGGGCGTAGGCGAGGGGGACGGCCTGGAGGACGTGCGGGCGGTGGCGGGTGAGCTGGGCGAGCAGGTGGCGGGCGTTGAGCGCGTGGGCGGGGTCGATGAGCAGGACGGTGCCGCCGGCGGCGAGGGTGGCCCACACGTCCAGCAGGCACAGGTCGAAGTTGAGGGGGGCGTAGTTGGCGACGACGCGGCCGGGCCCGAGGTCGAAGGTGTCGTGGGCCCAGGCGGTGAAGCGGTCGACGGCGGCCTGCGCGAGGGGGACGATCTTGGGCAGGTCGGTGGAGCCGGAGGTGGTGAGCAGGAAGGAGGTGCCGGCGGCGAGGGTGGGCACGGGGGCGGGGCGGGCCAGGGTGGGCAGGGCGGGGGTGTCCTGGCCGAGGGGGGCGAGCAGGTGGCGGGCGCCGGCCTGGGCGAACAGGGCCGCGAGCAGGGCGGGGGCCAGCTGGGGGGAGGGCAGCAGGAAGGGGCGGCGCTCGATCAGGCAGGCCAGGACGAGGGCGATCTGCTCGGGGGACTTGGCGGCGGGCAGGCCCACCGGTTCGCCGGGGGCGAGGTCCAGCGTGTGCAGGCGCAGCCGTTCGCGTTCGGCGGTTTCGGCGAGTTCGCGGTAGGTGACGGCGCGTTCGTGCCACAGGAGGGCGACGGCGTCGGGCCGGGTGCGGGCGTGGGCGGTGAACGCGTCGGGCAGCGACAGCGGCGGCGGGGCCTGCACGGCGGGCGCGGCGGGTGTGGTGGGCGCGGTGGGCGCGGTGGGCGCGGTGGGTTCGGCGGGTGTGGTCATCGGGGTCTCACTCCCCCGCCGGGGTGAGGGCGGCCCAGCCGGCCTTGACGGCGGTGCCGTCCTGGGTGGCGACGGTGAAGCGCACCACCGTGCCCCGGTCGTAGGGCTGCAGGGTCAGGCGCAGCGGGGTGCCGGGGGTGGCGGGGGCGGCGAAGCGGGCGCCCAGGGCGGTGAGGCGGGTGGGGTCGCCGTCGGCGTGGCGGTCGGTGATCTCCTCGGTGGCGAGGGCGACCAGGTGCATGCCGTGGGCGATGGCGGCGGGGAATCCGGCGGCGCGGGCGGCGTCGTCGTCGAGGTGCAGGGGGTTGAGGTCGCCGGCGGCGTGGGCGTAGGCGGTGACGTCGGCGGGGGTGAGGGTGTGGGTGAGGGTGAGGGGTTCGGTGTCGGGGGTGGTGCCGGGGTGGGCGGCGGGGGTGAGGGTGCCGAAGGGTTCGATGGCGGTGGCGCCGACCAGCAGGGCGGAGGTGGTCAGGCGGGCCAGGGTGCGGGTGCCGTCGGTGAGGTGGGTGGTGAGGGCCAGGCGGGTGCCGCGGGCTTCGCGGCGGGCGGCGGTGACGGTGACGTCGATGTCGACGTGGGTGCCGGCGGTGAGGGGGTGGTGGGTGTGGATCTCCTGGGCGAGGTGGACCACGCCGGTGAAGCCGGTATCGCCCGTGGTCAGGGTGGTGACGGTGTGCTGGGCGAGGGTGTGGGCGAGGACGAAGGGGTGGGCGGGGGCGGCGGCGGTGTCCGGGGCGGGGGGCAGGCCGGTGCGGGCGGCGGTGCGGTAGGCGGCCAGGGCGTCGGCGGTCACGGTGGTGCGGGTGCGGGCGGTGCGGTGGGCGGGCGTCGTCGCGGGCCCGGTCGCGGGTGTGGTCGCGGGTGTGGTCGCGGGTGTGGTCGTGGTCATAGCGGGGTCACCACCAGGGTCGAGTTGTGGCCGCCGAAGCCGAACGAGTTGGACAGGGCCGCGCCGGGGCGGATGGGGCGGGCGGTGCCGTGGACGACGTCGAGGTCCAGGCCCTGTTCGGTGTGCTCGTGGTTGGCGGTGGGAGGGGCGAGGCGGCTGTTCATGGCCTGCACGGCGGCGATCAGCTCGACGGCGCCGGCGGCGCCGATGAGGTGGCCGATGGAGCCCTTGGTGGAGGTGACGGGCACGCCGTGCGGGCCGAAGACGGTGCGCAGCGCGGCGGCTTCGGCGCGGTCGTTGTGCACGGTGGAGGTGCCGTGGGCGTTGACGTGGGCGATGTCGGCGGGGGTGAGGCCGGCGTCGGTGAGGGCGGCGCGCATGGCGGCGACGGCGCCGGCGCCGTCGGGGCGGGGGTTGGAGAGGTGGTAGGCGTCGGCGCTGGAGCCGTAGCCGGCGAGGAGGGCGTAGGGGGTGCGGTGGCGGGCGCGGGCGTCGGCGAGGCGTTCGAGGACGAGGAAGCCGGCGCCTTCGCCCATGACGAAGCCGTCGCGGTCGGTGTCGAAGGGGCGGCTGGCGCGGGTGGGGTCGTCGTTGCGCTGGGAGTGGGCGCCGAGGTTGCCGAACGCGGCGAGGGTGACGGGGGTGAGGGTGGCTTCGCAGCCGCCGGCGATGACGATGTCGGCGCGGCCGGTTTCCAGGAGGAGGGCGGCGTGGCCGATGGCGTCGGCGCTGGAGGCGCAGGTGGTGGCGATGGTCAGGGCGGGGCCGGTCCAGGCCAGGCGCATGGCGATCTGGGCGGCGGCGGCGTTGGGCATGGTGACCAGGGGCATCAGGGGGCTGACGCGCAGGGGTCCGGCGGTGGTGAAGAGGGCGGATTCGCGGTCGCTGGTGGTGCGTCCGCCGACGGCGTTGCCGACGACGATGGCGCTGCGGCCGGGGTCGGGTTCGGGGGCGCCGGCGTCCTGGTGGGCGGCGAGGGCGGCGAGGGTGCCGTAGTGGGCGAAGGGGTCGAGGCGGCGGGCGTCCTTGGCGGGGACGGGGCCGTTGTCGGGCAGGTCGGTGACGCGGCAGCCCAGGCGGACCCGGTGGCGGGCCAGGGCGGGGTCGGTGAGGGCGGTGGCGGTGGGGGTGCCGGTGCTGACGGTGTGCCAGAACGCGGCCGGGGTGTGGCCGGCGGGGCTGACGACGCCCAGGCCGGTGACGGCGATGGGGGGCCGGGTGGGGCGGGCTGCCATGGTCTTGTCCTTTCCGGGCGTTGGGGGCCGGGGTGTGGCCGGCTCGGGGCCGGGGGCCGGCTCGGTCAGATGAGGCCGGTCTGGGCGGCGGCGGTCAGGAAGGCGTCGGCGGCGAAGTCGATGTCGGCGGCGGTGTGGCGGGCGGTGACGGCGATCCGCAGCCGGGCCAGGTCGTTGGGCACGGCGGGGGTGACGACGGGCAGGCCGATGACGCCGGCCTTGCGGCAGGCGGTGGCGTAGTCGTAGGCGGCGTCGTCGGAGCCGGCGATGACGGGCAGGACGGCGGTGGCGGAGTCCATGGTGGAGATGCCGGCGTCGTTGAGGCGCCGGCGCAGGCGCTGGGCCTGGACCTGGATGTGGGTGACGCGTTCGGGTTCGCGGCGCAGGATCCGCAGGGACTCCAGGGCGGCGCCGGTCTGGGCGGGGCCGAGGGCGGCGGAGAACAGGAACGGGCGGGCGGCGTAGCGCAGGTGGCCGATCAGTTCGTGGCTGCCGGCGACCCAGCCGCCCATGGAGGGGATGGCCTTGGAGAGGGTGCCGAGTTTGATGTCGACGCGGTGGCGGTAGCCGAAGTGCTCCTCGATGCCGCCGCCGGTTTCTCCGATGACGCCCAGGGCGTGGGCCTCGTCGACCATCAGGAGGGCGTCGTGGGCGTCGCAGACCGCGCGCAGTTCGGGCAGCGGGGCGATGTCGCCGTCCATGGAGTAGACGCTGTCGACGATGACCAGGCGCACGCCGGTCGGGGAGGCGGCCTTGAGGCGGCGTTCGAGGTGGTCGACGTCGTTGTGGCGGAAGCGGGTGACGGTGGCGCCGGAGAGGCGGCAGCCGTCGACGATGCTGGCGTGGTCGTACTTGTCGATCAGGACGGTGTCGCCCTGGCCGACCAGGGCGCCGACGGTGCCGACGTTGGCGGCGTAGCCGGAGCCGAAGACCTGGGCGCGTTCGCGGCGGGCGAAGCGGGCGACCTCGGCTTCCAGTTCCTCGTGCAGCGGGATGGTGCCGGCCAGGGCGCGCACGCCGTGGTTGCCGGTGCCGTAGACGTCGACGGCGGCCTTGGCGGCGGCCACCACGCGTTCGTCGCCGGCCAGGCCCAGGTAGCTGTAGCCGGACATCATGAGCAGGCGCTCGCCGTCCAGGTCGCAGTAGGCGCTGTCGCGTTCCATGGTGTAGGCGACGAAGCTGTTGCGGCGTGAGGGGTCGGACTCCAGCGCGGCCACGCGGTCCAGGGTGGCGGCGAGCTTCGGCTCCAGGCGGTCCCATGCTCCGGTGGCGTTCACGTGCGGGTCTCCTTCTCGGCGGGGCGCGGCGGGCGCGCGGCGGTTTTGCCGTGCGGTTTGCCGTCGGTTTGCCGCCGGTTGTCCGTCGGCTGGTCGGCGGTTCGTCGTCGGCTTGTTCCGGATTGTTTTCGGTATTTCCCGGCGCGGGGGCGGGTGGTGGTGCTGGGGTTTCCTCCCGGGATAGTCCCGGGGCTTTTACGGGTGGTGCCCGGCGCAGGGGGTGGGGTGGTGTTTCTCGAAGCCTTCACGCGGGGTGCTCAAGGATGACTACATTTCTACGGCAGGATGCGCAAGGCGTCCGCAATAGCCGCGTTCCCGGCCTGCGGTAACGCTCTGACGTGCAGAAACCCTGCGTCCACGACGCATGGACCGGCTGGTGGGTATGTTTTGTCGACCAGTGTTGACACCGTGTGATGCGCCGAATGTATGGTCGAAATCCGCCGAAACCGAACGGCTGGTCGGCGGAATTTCCGGTCCAGGTTTCCCACGCCGTCGGCCCGGCGTCACGGGCCGTCGGCTCCGCTTTGGCTCAAGGGGGTTGGAGCACGTTGAACGGCTTCCGGGAAGACAGTCCGTACGGCAGATCGGGGGAATTCTCATGCTGATCCGCCTGACAGGACTTGTGACGATCGAGCACGACCACGGCGCCCCGCAGCACCTGTCCAGCGCCCAGGCCCAGGTGGCGTTCGCCCGCCTGGTCCTGGAGCGCTCCGCCGGCACCAGCCGCGACCAGCTGGCCGACACCATCTGGCCCGACGGCCTGCCCGACACCTGGGCCTCCGCGCTGCGCAGCGTGGTCTCGCGGGTGCGGGCCTTCGTCGCCGCCCCCGGCCAGGGCCCGGGCGCCACCCCGCTGATCGCCCAGGGCGGGCGCTACGTCCTGCGGCTGCCCGCGGACGCGGCGGTGGACCTGGAGGCCGCCGCCAGCGCGGTCGGGGAGGCCGGGGAGGCGTACGCGGCCCGCTCCTACGCGGTGGCGCAGCAGCTGGCCGCGGGTGCGATCGCCAATCTGCGCGGCGCGTTCCTGCCCGACCACGAGGGCGAGTGGGCGGGCGGGGTGCGCGAGCACGTGGAGGAGCTGCGGATGTCCGCGCTGGAGACGGCGAGCCTGTCGGCCTCGGCGCTGGGCGAGGAGCACCACGCGCTGCGCTGGGCCGACGAGGCGGTGCGCCGCGCCCCGTTCCGCGAGAGCGCCTACCGCTGCCGGATGGAGGCGCTGGCCGCGGCCGGCAACCGGGCCGAGGCGCTGCGCTGTTACCAGCAGCTGCGCCAGGTGCTGGCGGAGGAGCTGGGCATCGACCCGGCCGCCGAGACCCAGGAGCTCTACCTGGCGCTGCTGCGCTCCCCCGCTCCCGTCGCGCCCGCTGCGGCGGCGGTGCGGCCGGTGGACCCGGTGCTGATGGGGATCTTCGAGCCGCTGGCCCTGGCCCGGCTGGCGCGCCCGGCCGGGCCGCCGGTGCGCGCGGCCTGACGGGACTGTCGGTGCGCGCGGCCTGACGGCTTGTCGGTGGGCGCGCGGCCTGGCGGGATCGGCGGTGCGCGCGGTTCGACGGCCTGTCGGTGAGCGCGCGGCTTGACGGCCTGTCGTCGTGGCGGGCGGCCCCCGGCTTCGGGGGGGGCCGCCCGCCCGCGCGCGTACGGGGGCGGGCGGGGGCGCGGGGGTCGCGGGCGCGCCGGGGCGGGCGCGCGCGTGTTGCGGAGGTGTTGCGGTGGGCGTGGCGCACGGCGCGCTCGTAGTAGCGTCGAGGCGCGAAGTCGCGCACGCCGCGCGGCTTTTACCGAACCGGGACGGGGGTCGAGCGTTGGGAAGGGGTGGTGGGTGTGGGACGGGCACGCGTGGCGGCGCGGGTGATCGTGCACCCTGGTGTGGAGGACCTCAGCGTCCAGCAGGTGTTGGAGGCACTCGCGGACCCTGCCCGCAGATCGGTGGTGCGCCGGCTGGCCCACGCGGGCGCCGCGCTGAGCTGCGGCTCCTTTGACCTTCCGGTCTCCCGCTCCACCTCGACGCACCACTTCAACGTGCTGCGCCAGGCCGGACTGCTGCACCAGTACTACGTCGGCACCACCAAGATGAACTCGCTGCGCGCCGAGGAGCTGGAGGGCCGTTTCCCGGGCCTGCTGTCGGCGGTGGTCGCCGCCGCCGACGCCGAGGCCCGCGCGGCGCCCTGACGGCCGGCCCGCTCGCGGCCGGCGGCCGCGGGGCGGGCCGGTTCCGGAAGGCTCGACCCCGGCGGGGTCAGTTCTGGACGGTGAGGACGATCTTGCCGACCTGGGTGCCGGCCTCCAGGTAGCGGTGGGCCTCGGCGATCCGGTCGAGGCCCTCGAAGACCCGGTCGACGGCGGGGGTGAAGGAGCCGTCCGCGAGCCCGGCGGTGACGAAGGCCTGTGCGCGGCGCAGCCGTTCGTCGTCGCGGGTCACCTCGTGCATGGAGTAGAAGCGGCTGGTGACGGGGGCGAAGGTGTCCTGGCCGGGCAGGGGGGTGTCGCGGGGGTCGAGGCGGCCGTAGACGATCAGGCGTCCGCCGGGGGCGATGGTGCGGGCGAGGGTGAGGACGCCGGGGCCGGCGACGGGGTCGAAGACGGTGCGCACGCCGGTGCCGGCGGTGATGGCGTCCACGCGGGCCACCAGGTCCTCCTCGCCGGTGATGACGACGTCGGCGGCGCCGGCGTCCAGGAGTTGCTGCTTCTTGGCGCGGGTGCGGGTGGTGGCGATGGGGACGGCGCCCAGGCGGCGGGCGGTGCGGATGGCGGCCAGGCCGGTGCCGGAGGCGGCGGCGGTGAGCAGGACGTGGTCGCCGGGGCGCAGGTGGCCGTCCTCGGCGAGGGCGCCGTAGGCGGTCAGGTAGGGCATCCACACGGCCGTGCCCTGGACGTCGGTGAGGCCGGCCGGGTGGTGGACGACGGCGCGGGCGGGCACGAGGGCGTGGGTGCGGTAGACGCCGTAGTCGTTCTGGGAGAAGGCCGGGACGGTGTCGACCCGGTCGCCGGCGGCGAAGCCGGTGACGCCCTCGCCGAGGGCTTCCACGGTGCCGGCGGCCTCGTAGCCGGGGGTGGCGGGCAGCCTGGGCTCGTCGAGGTAGGCGCCGGCGCGGAAGAGGGCCTCGGCGCGGTTGAGGCCGATCGCGGTGACGCGGATGAGCAGTTCGCCGGGGCCGGGCACGGGTACGGCGGCGGCTCGCACGGTCAGGACCTCCGGTCCTCCGGTGCGGTCGAAGACGACGGTCCTGGACATGGCGTAACTCCCCTGCTGCGGCGGGCCGGTGGCGGTGCGGCGTGCGGTGCGGCCACTTACGTAACCCGGTGTGCGGGAAACTGTCAAACTTCGACCGGTCTCGGAATAGGGGGCGGTCGGCGGGCGTTGCCGGTGAGTTGACCCCGCGTCAGACCGGCGTCAGGCCCGGGGCCGCGCGGGCTGCGGCTGCTCGCGGACGGCGGCGTGCCGGCGGCGCGGCTGCACGCCCTGGACGCGGCGGGCGAGTTCTGCGACCACCCGTCGCTGGTGATGTCGCTGCTGCCGGGCGGCGTGCGGGTGGCGCAGGACCGCGACGTGGAGCGCCGCGCGGACCTGCTGGCCGGTCAGCTGGCCGCCGTGCACGCGCTCGCGGTGGCGCCGGGCGAGCGCCCCCGCGCCTTCGAGGCGTGGACGGCCCCGGAGCGGGTGCGGGTGCCCGGGGCCACGGCGCGTCCCGGGGTGTGGCGGCGGGCGGTGGACGTGATCCGCCGCGAGGTGCCCGCGTACCGGCCGTGCTTCCTGCACCGCGACTTCCACCCCGGCAACGTGCTGTTCACCGGGCAGGGCGCCGCGCTGGCCGTCAGCGGGGTCGTGGACTGGGTGGAGACCTCCTGGGGCCCGGCCGACCTGGACGTGGCCCACTGCTCCACCGCCCTGGCCCTGCTGCACGGCGTGGACACCGGCCTGGACTTCGCCGCCCGCTACCTGGCGGCCGGCGGCACGCTGGAGGCGGACCGGGGCGCGCACCTGTACTGGCGGCTGCTGGACGCGCTGGCGTTCGCGCCGGACGCGGAGAAGGTCGCCGTGCCGTGGCGGGAGCTGGGGCGCGGCGACCTGACGCCGGCCCTGCTGGGCCGGCGCCTGGAGGACTACCTGGAGGCGCTGCTCGACCGGTACGCCTGAGCGCCGCCCGCCGCCGGCTCCCCGGCTCCCGGCTTCCCGGCTTCCCGGTGGGCGGTTCAGGAGGCCGGACCGCCGTCGAGGAAGGCGGCGATCAGGGCGTGGGGGGTGTCGTCGCCGTTGAGGAGCTCGTGCATGTGCGCGCCCTCGGAGGCGGCCTCGGCGCCGCGTGGGAACATGGCCCGCTCGTACGCGGCGAGGGCGGCCTCGGTGTCGCCGGGGTGCGCGGCCAGGGCCTGGCCGAGTTCGGCGCCGTCGAGCATGGCGAGGTTGGCGCCCTCGCCGTTGGGGGCCGCGAGGTGGGCGGCGTCGCCCAGCAGGGTCACCCCCGGCACCCGGTCCCACCGGTGGCCGATCGGCAGGGTGTAGTGGGGGCGCAGGAGCGGCGCGGTGTCGCCGTCGGTGATCAGCGCGGTGAGCTCCGGTGCCCAGCCGTCGAACTGTGCCGCGATGCGGGCGCGTGCCTCACCGGGGTCGGTGAAGTCGATGTCGGCGAACCATTCCTGCGTCCTGGTGAGCATCACGTAGGTGTGCAGGGTGTCGCCGCTCTCCCGGTGGGCGAAGATCTCCGCGCCCGGCGAGGGCGCCATCATCGACCCGCCGCCGACCGCCTTCGCGGCGGCGAGGTGGCGGGTGTCGGCGTCGAACAGGTAGGTCTCGACGCACGACGTGCCGGTGTACTGGGGGGTGGCGGCGGACAGCAGCGGCCGCACCCGTGACCACGCGCCGTCCGCGCCGACCAGCAGGCCGGTGGCGGCGGTGGTGCCGTCGGCGAACGCCACCTCGTGGCGGCCGGCGCCCAGGGCGCGGACGCCGGCGGCCTTGCGGCCCCACCGGACGGTGCCGGCCGGGAGCGAGGCGAGCAGCATCTGCCGCAGTTCGGCGCGCTGCACCTCGGGGCGCCCGCCCGTGCCGTCGTCGGCCTTGTCGAGCAGGACGCTCCCGTCCCGGTCGAGGATCCGCATCGCCTGGCGGCCCTCCAGGACGAGGGCTTCGAACTCCTCCGTCAGGCCGGCCGCCCGGACGGCGAGCTGCCCGTTGTAGTCGTGGATGTCGAGCATCCCGCCCTGCGCACGCGCCGCCGGCGAGGCCTCCGCCTCGTAGACGGTGGCCGCGATGCCGTGTAGGTGCAGGACCCGGGCCAGGGTCAGCCCGCCGAGTCCGGCGCCGATGATCGCGATGTCGGTGGTCATGGTGGTTCCCTGTCTGTCGCGCGCCTGCCGGATGGGCACCCGGCCTGTCCCCGGAAAGGTCCCAGGGCCCACCGGCACGCCGCTGACAGGCCACCGGCACCCGGCTCACACCCCCGACATCCGGCCGTCACCGCGCCCGCGTCGGATCGTCATGAGAATCATCGAGAATCACCCCTTCCGGAGCGCCGGTTGAGGCCGATCATGGGAGGACCTTCCTGTCTGCCGTCGAGAGGAACAGCTATGGCAAGGCGGCTGCGTGTCATCGGTAGCACCTCGGGTGTCGGCGACTGCCCGACGCTGTACGAGGACGTGGACACCGGCGAGGTGGCCGTGCAGGGGTACGCCGTGACGGACCCCGAGGACGTGGCGCAACTCATGCACGTGAAGGACGATGAGGGCTTCGTAGTCGTGCCCCGCGAACTGCTGGTGCGGTTCGCTCCGAAGGAGTCGACGCCGGTGCCGGAGTTCGTACCGCAGCAGCGGATCACCGAGTTCATCAACGACGGGTTCGAGCACACCGCGTGGCGGTTGGAGACAAGGGCGGGATACCTCTCCGACAAGCAGACGCCCTCCTACGCCGAGTTCCTTCGGACGGGGGACAGCGCCGGGGAGGTCGGGCACCCCTGGTTCGAGAACGTGCGCCGCATGGTCGGCAAGGGCAAGAGGTTCGAGCGGGTGCGTCTGGTGGACGATCCGCCGACCGAGGGGCAGCGGTACCTGCTGGCGTGCGCCCGGACCAACGTGGCGGCCGGTGAGGACATCCGGTGCATGTGGCGCTCGGAGGCCGAGGCGGCCGGGCTGGCCGGGCTGGCGGACTTCTGGCTCTTCGACTCCCGCACGGTCGCGCGCTTCCACTTCGAGGGGGAGCGCACCGTGGGAATGGAGTTGGTCACCGACCCGCTGGAAGTCCTCCGTGCCTGCCAGGTGCGTGATGCCGCCTGGCACCACGCGAGGCCCTACGCGCGGTTCCGGGCTCAGGTACCTTCCGGCATGTGAGCACCGACTATCAGCAGGCACGGTCTGCTCTTGGTGCCCGGATGCGTGAACTGCGCACCGAGTGCGGGTTGTCCGGACGCGCCTTGGCCGTGCGGCTGGGCTGACCCCAGTCCAAGGTCAGCAAGCTGGAGAACGGCAGGCAGTCGCCCACCAGGGCCGATGTGGTCGCCTGGGCCGAGGCCGTCGGCCGGCCCGACGCCGCCGCCGAACTGGTGGGCCGGCTGCGGACGGTGGAGACCCAGTACCGGTCGTGGCGGCGCCAACTCGCCGGCGGTGTCCGGCCGGTGCAGGAGGCGCACGCCGCGCAGGGGAAGAAGACCGGCGACCGTCGGTCATTCGACCCGACCCTGGTTCCCGGCCTGCTCCAGACCGCCGAGTACGCGCGAGCGGTCCTCACCCGGTACACCAGGGTCCATCCGTCGATCCGCGACGTCGAGGCCGCGGCGGTGACCCGCATGGAACGCCAGAGGGTCCTCAACGACCGGTCGCGGTCGTTCCACTTCCTGGTGTGGGAAGGCGCCCTTGTCTCCCGGCTCTGCCCGCCGGCCGTACTGGCGGACCAGCTGGAGTGCCTGGCCCCCTGGCTGGCACGTGGGAACGTCCGGCTCGGGATCGTGCCGTTCGATGCCGATCTCAGAGTGCCCGCGGGAGTCGGATTCTCCATCCACGACGGCGCGTTGGTCATCACCGAGTCCTGGCACGCGGAGATGTGGTTGGACGATCCGGCAGACGTCGCGCTTCACGTCCGGGCGTGGGAGGCCCTGGCGGAGAGCGCCGTCTACGGCCCGTCAGCCCATCGGGTGATTTCCCGGGCCCGCCGGTCGCTGCTGTGAGAATCATCGGGTCTTGAGCCGACTGGACAGTCGGAACGGGTGAGCGCCGAGGAGTCGGCGGCGAACGATCTGCGGGAAGCGCTGCGCGCTGCCGGGATCTCCGCCCTCGTCCGTGGTGGCCCGGACGTGTGCGCGGGATCCAGCTTCTCCTGGGTGGCCCTGGGACACCTCAAGGAGGCCGAGGCCGCCGTGCTCGCCACCCTGATCCGCAAAGCCCTGGACACGTGAGCGCGGCACCGCAAGGGGCCCCCGGCCGCCGGGAGGCGGGGCGGCCCCGCCGGACCCCGACGAGGGTCCGGCCGACCGAGCTGTCCCCGGAGGAACGCGAGCGGCGTCGGGCGTGCCCGACTTCGCCGAGCTGCTCGGGCGGTGCCGGCGCTCCGCCGTCCATCTGGAGCTGCGGGACTCCTACGACCAGTTGATCACGGACACGGTGGCCCGGGGTGTGGCCGTGCGCCGGGCCCGGGTCGTCTCCGAGCCCGTGTCCGCGTACATCCGGTGGGAGCACTACGTCACCCACGCCAACGTCACGGCGGGTGAGGAGGTCCGCTGGCTGCCCCGGCGACGGGCCATGGGCATCCCCCTGCCGGGCAACGACTTCTGGCTGTTCGACGGCGCGCTGCTTCGGGTGCACCACTTCTCCGGTGACGGCGCGGTGGTCGAGGACGAGATCACGGCGGACCCGCAGACCGTGGCGCTGTGTGCCACCGCGTTCGAAGCGGTCTGGGAGCGAGCGGTCCCGCACCACCTGTACGACGTCTGACGAAGGCCGGCTCCGTGCCCGCGCACCCCTCTGCGAGCGTTCAACAGGCCCGCGAAGCCCTGGCCGGCCGGGTGCGCGAGATCCGCGAGGACACGGGGAGCGGGGTCCACGCGGACACGCTGGATGCCGCTTCCACCCTCACCCGGCCCGGCCAGGTCGGTCTGTACGCCCGGGCCTTCGACCGCCTCTCGCGGGGGGCGGTGCGGGGCGCGGCCGTGCGCTCGCTCGTGGCGGGCGCCTTGGCCTGCCTGGACTGATACGGCAGCCGTCAGGCGGTGGCGGCCCGGGCCGAATCGGGCGCGGCGGCGTCGTCGGTGGTCGGCTCGTCCTGCGCCGGGGTCTGCGGCGTGGGGGTGGCCTGGGTGGCGGGGCCCAGGCGGCGGCGCAGCAGGACGGCGGCCAGGGCGGCGAGGGCGAAGCCCGCTCCGGCCCAGGGCAGGTGGCGGGCGCCGGCGGTGGAGACGACGAGGCCGCCCACCGCGCTGCCGGCGGTGATGCCCAGGTTGGAGAAGGAGATGAACAGGCTGTTGCCGAACTCGGGTGCGTCCTGGGCGTCGCGGGCCAGCCAGCTCTGGCTGACGACGAGTCCGCCGGAGTGCACCGCGCCCCAGAGCAGGACGCCGGCGGTCATCGGCGCGGGCCAGGGGCCGATCGCGTAGAGCAGGGCGTAGAGGAGGACGTAGAGGGCGGGGAAGGCGGTGACGGTGCGCGGGAGGTCGCGTTCCAGGAGGCGGCCGAAGAGGAGGTTGCCGAGGACCATGACGATCCCGAAGGCCATCAGCGCGGCGCCCACCAGGGAGGCGCTCAGGCCGGTGACGCGTTCCAGGTATTCGGCGAAGTAGCCGTAGACGGAGAACATCGCGGCGAACACGCACACGACGGCCAGGACCGACAGCCACAGCCGGCCCCGGCGCAGGATGGCCAGCTGGCCCCGGTAGGAGGGGCGCCGGCCTGCGGGCGCTGCGGACGCCGCGGGGGTGGGGGGCAGGAGGAGCAGGACGCCCAGGCAGGCCAGCAGGTTGACGCCGGCGCCGAACCAGAACGCGGCGGCCAGGCCCGCGTGTTCGGCGAGGTAGGAGGTGAGCGGCACGCCGAAGGCGAAGCCGACGGTGACGCCGGCGAAGACGGTGGTGGCCGCCCGGGTGGCGCGGTGTTCGGGGACCAGGTCGGCGGCGGTGGTGAGGGCGACGGCGAAGAAGACGGGGTGGAAGAGCGCGGGCAGGATCCGGAAGGCGAACATCACGGCGAAGTCGTCGGTGAGCGCGTACACGGCGTTGGAGAGCGCGAAGACGGCCAGTGCGCCCGCCAGGACGGCCTTGCGGCGCAGGCCGGAGGCCAGCAGGGTGCCGAACGGTCCGGTGGCGGCGACCACGAGGGCGAAGACGCCCACCAGCCAGCCGGCGGCGGAGGGTGTGACGCCGAGTTCCTCGGAGATGCGGGGCAGGACGCCGACGACGCCCATCTCGGTGGTGATGATCCCGAACACTCCCAGGGAGAGTGTCAGGACGGCGGGGCCGGTCTTTCGCATGTGCTGCCTCCGTCCGCCCGGCGCGCGGGGTGTGCGGGCGCACGGCACCCGCCCGCGCATGGGGCTACAAATCTAGATAGTTAGATGGAATGGGGCGAAAAGGAAGGGCGCAGCCCGGGCCGCCCCGGCGGGGGCGGTGGGGTGCGCCCCGGAGGGGGCGGAGCGTCAGAGTTCGTCGCGGGCGTAGGCGGCGAACGCGGCGATCGTCTCCTCGTCGCGGCGGTAGAAGGTCCACTTGCCGACGCGTTCGGACACCAGCAGTCCGGCGTCGCGCAGGATCTGCAGGTAGCCGGAGACCACGGACTGGGCGAGCCCGGACTTCTCCCGGATGTCCGTCACGCACACGCCGATGTGGAAGCCCACGCCGCGCTCGCGGTAGTAGTCCTCGTCGAAGTAGCGCTCGGGCGTCTTGAGCCAGCGCAGGAAGTCCGCCCGCGCCGGGTTGGCGAGCGCCTTGTGGACGGCCAGCGGATCCACCGCGCGCTCCCTTCGCCCGACCCTCGACCAGATGACGTATCCAATATTCTAGATGTGAAGAAGCGTGTCAACCCGGGCCGGACGAGGCGGGGGCGGCCCGCATGCCCGCCGCCCCGGCGGCCTGCGGGCCTGCGGGCCTACGGGCCTACGGGCCGGCGTGGGCCAGGGGCGGGGCGATCGCCTGGGCGTCCACGCCCTCGCCCACCCACAGGCCGATCAGGAACGCGGCGGTCGCCTCCAGCAGCCCGGCCCGCTCCAGCCCCCCGCCGCCCACCGGCTCGCAGCCCACGTCCCGCACCAGGCGCCGCACCGTCTCCAGCGCGCCCGGCTCGTCCCCGCACAGCGGGACGGCCAGCGGACGCCCGTCGAACACCGGCGGGCTCAGGCGCCACACGCTCTCGTGGCACAGGTTGAACGCCTTGACCACGTGCGCCCCGGGCGCGCCCGCCGCGATGCGCTCGGCCGCCGAGGGCCCGGCGCCGGTGGCCAGGACGAAACCCGGGGCCACCGGGTTGGTGCAGTCCACCAGCGTGCGCCCGCACAGGACGTCGGCCAGAGCGGCGGCCACACCGGCCGCCGCCGCGTGGGGCACGGCGAGCAGGACGGCGTCCGCCCCGTGCCCGGCCGCCTCCCGCACGCCCCCCGTCCGGGCTCCGATCCGCCCGGCCAGGGCCGCGGCCCGGGCGCCGTCGCGCCCGCCCACCAGCACGTCGTGGCCCGCGCGCACCCACTGCCCGCCCAGCGCACCGGCCATGGCGCCGGTGCCGATGATCCCGATCCTCACGATCCCCGCTCCCCTTCTCCCGAACACGCCGACGACATCGACATCGACGACGTCGACTGCGCTGACGACACTAGGCACCGGCTCGGGCACCATTCGGTACGTGACCACCGATCAGGACCTCCTCGCCGACTGCCCCGCCCGCCTCGCCTTCGACCTGCTCGCCAACACCTGGAACCCGGTCGTCCTGTGGGCGCTGCGCCACCACCCCCAGCGCCCCGGGCAGTTGCGCGCGCGGATCGGGGGCATCAGCCCCAAGGTGCTGACCGAGACCCTGCGCCGCCTGCAGGCCAGCGGCCTGGTGGAACGCACCGCCCACCCCGGGTCGCCGCCCCGCGTCGAGTACGCGCTCACCGGCCTGGGGGCGAGCCTGCTCGCCCCGGTGGGCGCCCTCGGCGCGTGGGCGTTCGAGCACGGCGACGACGTCATGGCGGCCCAGGACCGCGCCGAAGGCGCGGGGCCCGCCGGGGCCTAGGATTTCTCCGGTGCACCGGAGGAATCTGACAGCGGCGGCCGACGGCGGATCCTGGGGCGGCCTGGGCCTGGAGCTCCCCCCTGCCACCGAGCCGGGGCTGCGGCCGCGGACGGCGAACGGGAACCCTGATCGTCCTGTCGCAGGGTCCGCGGGTGGTGCTCACCGCCAGGATCGACGACGACCGCTGCGGCGTCGAGTACTCCCGCACGGACCACTACCGCTCCCCCCTCGCCCCGCTGCGGGCCGCCGAGGCGCGCGCGGTCGCCGGGCCGGGAGCGCCGTCCTGGTACGCCCGCTGGGCGCACCGCTTCGCCGGCGCCCTGCACGCCCGCGCCGACGGCCCGCTCCACGAGGGGCGGTGGGTGCTCTCCCCGCGGCTCGCCCGCGAGGGGACGGCACCGACCGCAGGCGGGCCGGGCGGCCAGTGGCGCTCCCTGCTGCTCGACGGCCACCCCGACGGCTACGTCAACTGGTTCGACGGCTCCCGGCGGGTCATGCCGCTGCGCCGGATGCCGCCACCCGACGACCCCCGGGTGAAGGCCTGCCGCAAGCAGGCCCGGGAGGGGATCCTGGCGCCCGTCCTGCTCTGGTGGTTCAGCGGGCTCAACTGCCATGCGGTCCTGGACGGCCACGCCCGCCTCGGCGCCACCATCGCCGAGAACCGCGAGCCGGCGGTCCTGGTCCTGTCCCGCGCACCGTCCGAGGAACGGACCAGGGCCCGGACGGACAAGGCCCTGTCGACCTACCGCCTCACCATGTCCCTCCTGGACGGTCCGCATCCGGTGGCGGACCGCCAGGGCCTGGCCTCGGCGGCGGGCCGCCTGCTCGCCACCCAACTGCACGGCCCCGAGGCCGACCACGCGCCCACCCGCGCATGGCCGATGCCATGAGGCCCACCCGCCCGGCACCGGCCGTTCCCGCCAGGGGCCTTGGCGGGTTCGCGGCCCAGGCGCGGCACTAGAGTGGGACGGTGACCTCGCTGCCGGAAGACCTCTCGCCCCTGGCCGGCGACGACGACCGCGACACGGCCGTGCAACGCCTGCAAGAGGCGTACAGCCAAGGACGCATCTCCCACGAGGAGATGGACGAACGCCTCCACCAGGCCCTCACCGCCAGGACGCAGGACGCACTCGCGCGGTCCCTGGCCTCGCTCCCCGAACCGGGCGCGGGCACCGAGACGACGATCGGCGCCGCCACAGGACGCATCCGGCGCAGCGGCGCCTGGAAGGTGCCCCGGACCCTCAAGGTCTTCTCCGCGCTCGGCAGGGTGCGCCTGGACCTGTCCCGGGCGGTCATCGAGCACCCGGTCGTCGACATCGAACTGCAACTCGGCACCGGCGGCGCCAGGATCACGGTGCCCCACGACGCGGTCGTCGACATCGAGGGCATGCACTCCGGCTGGAAGGAGGCCCGCTACAAGCCCCCGCGGCGCCCCACCCCCGGCGGCCCCACGATCCGGATCTCCGGGACCACCGGATTCGGACGGCTGAAGATCCGCCACGCGCGGCACTGAGACCCCCCCCCGGGGCCGGTCGGCTGCCGCAACTCTCTTCGCTTGACGCCTGGTTGACGATGCGTCACGCCAGGTGACAGCGGTGATTCCCCGCGCTGTTCGGTGCGGGGCCTCGCCGGTTCACCCCTGGACGAGCGGCACGCCGGGTGGCAGCGGCGGCCTCACCGGGAGCCGGAACCCGTGCCGCCGACGTGCCCTGCGCGGCGCCCGTGTTCTCCCGCTCCGATCAGGCCACGGCGTGTTCCGCGTCGAGGACCGCGTCGATCTCGGCCAGTTCCTCGGAGGTCGGCACCCATTGCCCGGCGGCGGCGTTGGCGCGCACCTGCTCGGCACTGCTCGCCCCGGCGATGACCGAGCCGCAGCCGGGCCGTGCGGCGAGCGCGCCCACGCCGATCTCCAGGACGCTCCGGCCGCGCGCCTCGCCCCAGGCGGCGAGGCGTTCGACCGCGTCGAGGCCGGCCTCGGTCACCCGCTCGGGCCGCGACGCCAGGCGCGAGCCCGTGGGCACGCCCGTGGCACGGCGCACCTTCCCGGTCAGCAGGCCGTTGGCGAGCGGGTAGAACGGCAGCACACCGAGGCCGTAGTGCAGCGCCGCGGGCACCACCTCCCGCTCCACGCCGCGTTCGAGCAGCGACCATTCGTTCTGGGCCGAGACGAACGGGACGGCCCCGATCTCCCGGGCGACGTGCGCGGCCTCGGCGATCTGCCAGCCGGCGAAGTTGGAGTGCCCGATGTAGCGCACCTTGCCTTCGCGTACCAGCTCGCTGAGCGCGGCGAGCGTCTCGGCGATCGGCGTGCGCGGGTCGGGGGTGTGCAGCTGGTAGAGGTCGATGTGGTCGGTCTGCAGGCGTCGCAGCGACTCCTCGACCGCGCGCCGGATGTAGGCCCGGCCGCCCTTCGCCCCGGCTGCGGGCCCGTACCCCAGGTCCGCCCGCTGATAGCCGAACTTGGTGGCCAGCACGACCTCGTCGCGCCGCCCTTTCAACGCCTGGCCGAGCAGCGTCTCGGAGCCGCCTCCGGCCCCGTACATGTCGGCGGTGTCGAAGAGCGTCACCCCGGCGTCGAGTGCCGCGTCGACCACCGCGCGTGTCTGCGCCGCGTCGAGACGTCCGCCGAAGTTGTTGCAGCCGAGTCCGACCACGGAGACGAGGAGTCCGCTGTTGCCGAGCGTTCGATATTCCATGGGGTCACCCTAGTTCTGGCACGACGACAAGACCGGCCGCCCGTCACCCGGTCACCGATCGACCGCTGACCGGCTTCGGAACCACTCGTCCAGCGCGAGGGCGCCCGGCGGGCGCGGTCGGCGACGGCCCGCAGCAGGGCCTCGGTGCTGCCGGGGGCGGCCGCCCGGCGCCGCACCTCGGCGTGGGCGGCGCGGCGCCCGGGGCTCAACGCCCGCACGGGCAGGGAGAACCGGCCGCGCAGGCACCGCCACCTCGCGACCCGGGCGCAAAGGCGCCTCACACCGGCTCCGGGAACTCGTCGGCGCCTGCGGTGCCGTCGGGGCCCTCGGGGCTTTCGGGGCTTTCGGGGCTTTCGGCGGGGCGCAGGTGGATGGGGTGGGCGTGGATGCCGACGAAGGCGATCGTGCGCAGCGCGCCGACGTCGGCCAGCCGGCGGGCGACGCGGGCGGTGGATTCGGGGGCGAACAGGTCGGTGAGGTAGGCGGCGTGGTCGTCGTCGAGGGGCAGGCGGGCCAGGGCGGTGCGCACGGCGGCCAGGGCGTCGGCGAGCCGGGCGAAGGTGGCGGTCCGGGTGACGCCGCCGATCTCGACGGTGACCGGGTGCGGGTAGTCGCGGGGAGGGATGGCAGTCACGACGCGTCCCCGCTCTGGGGTCCGAGGACCGCCCACACCGCTTTGCCGACCCCGCCCGCGCGGGGGCGGCAGCCCCACCGGAGGGCGAGTTCGGACACCAGCCACAGCCCCCGCCCGCATTCTTCGTCCCCGCCCACGCGGCGCAGCACGGGCCGGCGGGAGTCGGCGTCGTGGACCTCGATCCGCAGGTCGTCGGCCGAGAGGGCGAAGCGCACGAACAGCAGCCGGTCGGACGGGGTGCGGGCGTGCTGGACGGCGTTGGTGACGAGTTCGCCGAGCACCAGCCCGGAGTGGTCGCAGAACAGTTCACCCCCCTGGTGGACGGAGAGGAAGCCGCGCAGCAGCCCGCGTGCGGTGGGCACGGACTTCTGGTGGCGCGACAGCCAGCAGGAGTACTCCCCCACTGTTTCCGGCTGTTCCTTCAATACTTCGGGCATGGCCTCACTCGCCTCGGAGTTGTCCCGGATGCGGGAGTTTCGCCACGTCGGCCCGGGCCGCCGGGCCGCTGGTTGATCGTTCGTCATGATGAGCTCTCTGTGGCCTTGATCGCTGCGCACCATTCTCACTGTGCGTGCATTAAGCGTCGCTCTGAGCGGCTAACCTGGGAAGGGTGACCCTGTGTCACTCTGCGATTGGGCACATGGAGGCTGAGCATGGGGTTCCAACCAAACGAGCTGGATCCTGGGCGATCGGCGTGAGACCAGTTCGGCTGGGAGATGCGTGCCCATCGTGAGCGAGCGGGTATGTCGCTCGACCAACTCGCCAAGATCGTCAATATCTCGAAGGGGCATCTCGGGCGGGTCGAACGCGCCGAATCAATGCCACCGCCGGACCTGCCCGGCATGCTGGACGCGGCGTTCGGCACCGACGGCCGGTTCGACCGCATCTACCAGTTGGCCAAGAACGAGAAGTTCCCTGGCAAGTACCGGCAGGCGATCCATCTGGAGGGTCAGGCCGCCGTCATCGAGGAGTTCGCCTCTGCGACCATCCCCGGCCTGTTGCAAATTCCTTCTTTCGCCCGACACTCGCTACGTGCAGGCCAACAGCACGCTACCGAGCAAGAGATCGACGCATTGCTCGCCGCACGACTCGAACGTCAGAAGCGGCTGGATTCCACGACGCCGCCGCGATGTTGGTTCATCCTGGACGAGGCGACGCTCCGGCGACCAGTCGGCGGACTCCATGTGATGTGCGAGCAACTCACCGCCCTAGCAGACGAAAAGCGCTCCTTCATCACGATCCAGGTCCTGCCCTTCGCCGCCGGCGAACACCCTGAGATGGGCGGTTCCCTCATGCTGTACACCCTCCCGGCGGGCGGTGTGATCGCTTGGGCGGAAGGTGCAAAGAACGGTGAGGTCATCGACGAAATGCCCAAGGTCGCCGAGCGGCGTGAGTCCTACGATCTACTGAGGGCCCAAGCCCTGTCGCCCCGGGACTCCCGGGCGATGATCAGACGCATTCTGAAGGAGTACGGCCGTGCGAGCAGAGACGCAGGAAGAATGGCGAAAGAGTAGCCACAGCAACAATGACGGCGGTGTCTGCGTCGAGGTCGACGACGCACACCCGGGCCGCGTCCGGGACTCCAAGGACCCCGACGGCCCCCGGCTGGCCTTCTCCGCTGATGCCTGGCAGTCCTTCGTGACGGCCGTACGCGGCGGCGAGTTCGGCCAGATCTGACGGTTTGGCAGGCCCGGGCCCTGCCGCTGCGGCAGGGCCCGGGCCTTTCACGGACTCCCCGAGGACGGCGGCATGACCGGCATCGAACTGCGCCACCACCGCGAACTCACCGACGCGGTCCGCCATGAGCTGGCCGCCCTGTACGCCGAGGTGCGCGCCCCGCTGCTGCACCTGCCCAACTACGCCCTGCCCGCCTTCGGCGAACGCCTGCAACGCCACGGCGGTGAGCCCTGCTTCGAGGCCGTCATCGGCTACGCCTACGGCAACACCGTCGAGGCGGCCGACCGCTGGTGGACCCGCATGGCCCGCCCGATGCCCCACCACCTCACCGCCGCACCGGTGTTCGCCCTCAAGGAGCTGGGCGTACGCACCCCGTGGCGCGGCACCGGCGCCGCCCGCCGCATCCACGACGCGCTCCTCTCCGCCCGACCCGAGGAGCGGGCCACGCTCATGGTCAACCCCGCCGCCGGGGACGGCAAAGTGCACGCGCTGGACACGGCGTGGAGCTACGAGGACTCAACGAGGTCCGCCCCCACCCGGACGCGCCGCCACTGATCGCGATGCTGTACCGAAAGCCAACCCCCTTGGCGTAGCGTCTCGTTCACAACACCCTGCGGCCAAGGGAGACAGCCGTGCACGCGAACGACCAGACAAAGTGGCGCAAGAGCAGCTACAGCGCACAGGCGAGCGAGTGCGTGGAGGCGGGGCGCGTCGTCGGCGGCGGCATGGCCGTCCGCGACTCCAAGGACCCCGACGGCCCCGCGCTGGTCTTCCCCGCCGACGCCTGGGCCGCCTTCGTCACCGGAGTCAAGGCCGGCGACTTCCCCACCGCCTGACCCGCCAGCCACCCCCGTGGGGGGGGGGGGGGGGGGGGGGGGGGGGGGGGGGGGGGGGGGGGGGGGGGGGGGGGGGGGGGGGGGGGGGGGGGGGGGGCGGGGGGGGGGGGGGG
>NZ_JBWKER010000057.1:21158-55599 GCF_056435345.1 Kitasatospora sp. NPDC043950 | reverse complement strand
GTGGGTGGGGGGGTGCTGGTGCCAAAAAGTGGGGACCCCCCCAGACAACCCACCACAAAAAAAAGTTACGAAAGCGTGCCCGGGGCGGGTCCCCCCCCCCCCCCCCCCCCCCCCCCCGGGGCCCGCTCCCGAGGCACGCCCTCAGGCCGCCCGGACGCGGGTCACGGGGCGTCCGGGGCCATGTCGTAGGTGACGAACATGGTCCGGGTGGCGACCTGGTCGTACTTGCTGCGGGCGCGGTGGTTGTCGTCGGCGGTGATCCAGCGGACGGTGTTCCAGCCGCGCTCGGCGGCGATCGTCCGCAGCCGGGCCAGCAACTGGTCCACCGCGCCGCCGCCGCGCACCTCGGGCGCGACGAACAGGTCGTCGAGGAAGCCTCCGACCGCGCCGTGCAGGGGGCGGGCGAACGGGCGGTAGTGGGCGAGTCCGACCGGCGTGCCGTCGCCGTCGCGGACCAGCAGGCCCTCCAGTTCGTGGTCCGGGTCGTGGAGCCAGGACCAGACCAGTTCGGCCTTCTCCTCCGGCATCGGCAGCCGGTAGAACGCGCAGTAGCCGCGGAAGAGTTCGCGCCAGGCGGGGTAGTCGGCGCGCTCCGGCGCGCCGACGCTCCAGCGGGTCGTGGTGGTCAACTCGGTCTCCCTCGATCGGGCGGGCGGGCCCCGGGGTCGCCGGGCCGCGGTGTGGCGCCAGCATGACGGGCCGTCGGCTCCGCGCCGAGCTCCACCACGGCCAAGACCGGCCGCCCGCGCACTCCACTCCGGCGCGGTACGGGCGCACCGCCCGCCGTGCGGTGGCCGGTCGGGTGGCCGATCCTGGACGCCCGGCCACGCACCACCCGAGGAGCGCCATGCGGCTGCGGCACCTGGCCCAGACGTCCCGCGCCGTCGCCGCCGAGCCCGGACGGCGGGCCAAGACGGCGCTGCTCGCGGACTGCCTGCGCGCACTGGGCCCGGCCGAGGCCCCGGCGGCCGTGGGCCTGCTGTCGGGCGAGTCGCAGCGGCTGCGCACCGGCGTCGGCCCGGCGGGCCTGCGCGACCTGCCGCCGCCCGCCGCCGAGGCCTCGCTCGGCGTCCGGGAGACCGAACGGGAGCTGGAGCGGATCGCCGGGGTGCACGGGCCCGGCGCGCAGGCCGAGCGGCGGCGGCTGCTGGCCGGGCTGTTCGCCCGGGCGACCGAGGTCGAGCAGGCGTTCCTGCGGGCGGTGCTGGTCGGCGAGCTGCGCCAGGGCGCGCTGGACGCGCTGGTCGGCGACGCCGTCGCCCAGGCGGCCGGGGTGCCCGCGGCGGCGGTGCGCCGGGCGCTGATGTTCCGCGGCTCCGCCCGGGCGGTCGCGGAGGCGGCGCTGACCGGCGGGGCGCCCGCGCTGGCCGCGTTCCGGCTGGAGGTGGGCCGGGCGGTGCGGCCGATGCTGGCCGCCTCCGCGCCCGACGTGGCGTCGGCGCTGGAGCGCACCGGCCCGGCCGCCCTGGAGTGGAAGCTGGACGGCGTCCGGGTGCAGGTGCACCGGGACGGCGCGGAGGTCGCGGTGTTCACCCGCGGCCTGGACGACATCACCGCGCGCGTCCCCGAGGTGGCCGAGGCGGCGCTCGCGCTGCCGCTGCGCTCGGCGGTGCTGGACGGCGAGGCGATCGCGCTCGGGCCCGACGGGCGACCGCGCCCGTTCCAGGAGACCGCCGCGCGCACCGCCTCCCGGCGGGATCCGGAGCGGCTGCGCGCCGAAGTCCCGCTCAGCGCCTTCTTCTTCGACCTGCTGCACCGGGACGGCGAGGACCTGGTGGACCGCCCCGGCCGGGAGCGGTGGGCGGCGCTGGACGAGGCGGTGCCGGAGGGCCTGCGGGTGCCCCGCACCGAGACCGGGGACGGTGAGCGGGCACTGGCGTTCTTCCGCGAGGCCCTGGCCCGCGGACACGAGGGCGTCCTGGTCAAGGACCCGGCGGCCGGGTACGCGGCCGGGCGGCGCGGCGCCGGCTGGATCAAGGTGAAGCCCCGGCACACCCTGGACCTGGTGGTGCTGGCCGCCGAGTGGGGCAGCGGCCGGCGGCGCGGCCTCCTCAGCAATCTGCACCTGGGCGCCCGGGCGGCGGGCGAGCCCGGGCTGGGCCCGTGGGTGATGCTCGGCAAGACCTTCAAGGGCCTCACCGACGAGACGCTCGCCTGGCAGACCGCCGAACTCCTCGCCCGCGAGAGCGGGCGGGACGACTGGACGGTGCGGGTCCGGCCGGAACTGGTCGTCGAGATCGCCTTCGACGGTCTCCAGCGCAGCCCCCGCTACCCGGCGGGGCTGGCCCTGCGGTTCGCCCGGGTGGTGCGCTACCGGCCGGACAAGAGCGCCGCCGAGGCCGACACCGTCGCCACCGTCCGGGAGATTGCCGCCGCCGAGGGGCTGTGAGCCGTCCTTTGGCGGAGTAACGTCAATTTCAAACCCCCTTTGCGGCGACGCTGGACCGGCTCCGACCCGAATCGGCCATTCTGGACGATCCCCGCATCGCCCCTCCGTGGACGCAAGGGTGGCGGTTAGGTTGGCAATGACAACGAGAGGCGGCCGCCGGACGCCCGGCGCCGCACTGGCGAGAGGTGCTCGACCATGAAGGTGAGCGTCGACCGGGACCGCTGCTGCAGCTCCGGGATGTGCGTCCTGAACGCTCCGGAGATCTTCGACCAGGACGAGCAGGACAGTCTGGTGGTCCTCCGTCAGACCGAGTTCAAGCCCCCGCAGTTCGCCGTGCTGAGGCTCGCCGCCGAGCTCTGCCCGGGCGGCGCGATCACCGTCACCGAGGAGGACTCCGCCGAGGACGCCGGCTGACGCCCCCGCCGGCTCCCGACGGTCCCCCGCCCGCGCCGACCCCGGCCACCGTGACGACCGCCGCTCCCGGCCGTCGTCGCGCGAACCGTCGGCCCCGGCGCCACCCCACCCACCCGAGGACATTGCGACGCAAGGAGACCCCACCTTGACGAGCACACCCACCGCCCGGACCTTTCCGATGCCCGCCCCGCGCGACGCCGGCTGTCCGTTCAGCCCGCCGCCCGCCTACACCGAGGCCGCCGCGACGGCACCCATCACCCGTGCCGCCCTGCCCGACGGCGAGTCCTGCTGGCTGGCCACCGGCTACGCCGAGGTCCGCACCATCCTGTCCGACCGCCGGTTCAGCGCGGACGCCCGCCACCAGGGGTTCCCGCTGCTGGTGCCCGGCCGCCGGGAAGCCCTCCTCGCCAACCCGAGCTTCCTGCGGCTCGACGACCCCGAGCACGCCCGGCAGCGCCGGATGGTCACCGGCGACTTCCTGGTCAAGCGGGTCGAGGCGATGCGCCCCGGCATCCAGCAGATCGTCGACGAGGCGCTCGACCGGATGACCGACGGCCGGACCGAGGCCGACCTGGTCGCCGACTTCGCGCTGCCCGTCCCCTCGCTGGTGATCTGCCTGCTGCTCGGCGTCCCGTACGAGGACCGGGACCGCTTCCAGGGCCTCAGCCGGACCCTGCTCAACAAGCACAGCTCGGCCGAGGAGGTCCAGGCCGCCTCGGACGAACTGCGCGAGTACCTCGGCGGCCTGGCCGCCCGCAAGCGGGAGGAGCCGGGCGACGACATCCTCAGCCGGCTCGCCGTCCGGGACGACCTCACACCGGGCGAGGTCGCCACGACCGGCATCCTGCTGCTGATAGCCGGGCACGAGACGACCGCGAACATGATCTCGCTCTCCACCGCCCTGCTCCTCGACCAGCCCGAGCAGATCGCCAGGCTGGCCGACCCGGCCGCGCTGCCCGGCGCCGTCGAGGAACTGCTGCGCCACCTGACCATCGTGGACCACGGCCTGCCCCGGGTCGCGCTGGAGGACGTCGAGCTGGGCGGCACCGTGATCAGGGCCGGCGAGGGCGTGATCGCGCTGATCTCCACCGCCAACCAGGACGAGGAGATGTTCGGCGGCGCCGACCTGCGGCCGGCCGACCAGCTCGACCTCGACCGGGACGCCCGGCGGCACATGGCCTTCGGCTTCGGCGTGCACCAGTGCCTCGGGCAGCCGCTCGCCCGCGCCGAGCTCCAGATCGCCCTGGCCACCCTGTTTCGGCGGCTGCCCGGCCTGCGGCCGGCGGCCACCGGGGAGGGCCGGAAGTTCCGCTCGGAGGCGTTCATCTACGGAATGCGGTCGCTGCCCGTCACCTGGTGACGGCCGTCGGACGGAGGGCGGGGCCGGCCGGCGACTAGGGCGTGTCCGACAATTCGCGTCGGATCAGCACGCGGCGGGAATTGTCAGACCCGCCCTAGCCCGTTCGGCTGGCCCCGGGGCCGGGGCGGGGGCAGGCTGGGGGGTGAGAGACAGACCCGGCCCTGCCGCACCCCGGCTCGGAGCGCGCCCGGACCGGCCGAGGAGACGGAGCCCGCCATGACCGACATGAGCGAACGGGCCGAGATGAGCACGGACCGTGACGAGGACGTCCGCGCCGCGGATCCCGAAGAGGGCATCACCTCGATGCAGAACCTGCACGCGCAGGACACCTCCCAGGCGGAGGGCGAGCCCACCCTGGAGGAGTCCGGTCCGGACCGCTGAACAGCTGTGAGCACCCGACCGCCCGGTGGGACCGGGCGGTCTTCGCGACCGCAGGTGTCGCTGCCCGGGCAGCGACTCACCGGCGGGGGAGGATAAGCGCATGACCGAACACGATCAAAACGGCAGGCAGGCCCGACCGCCCGTCGACCCGCGCACGTCGTGGGCGACCTGGACCACGCAGTCGATCATCAGCGGACCCGGCGGGGTCACCACCACCGAGATCGGCCCCATCTCCGGCGACCTCACCGTGCACACCACCTGGGTGGACGGCGAGGCCCGGCTCACCGTCCAGTACACCGGCGCATTGGACTGGTACACGGTGACCGGCAGCCCCGTCCCGGCGGCGGACGAGACCACCGCGCGGGCGATACACCAGGCGATGGTGAACGGCGTCAAGGCCGGCCGGGGCGCGGCCGCCCCGGCCCCGCCGGACAGGCCCTAGCTGTTCAGTCCCCCGGGACGACCTCGCCCCGCACCGCCGGCGCCGCGGCGGCCCAGTAGGCGCGGTCGACCGGGGGACGCGCACGCAGGTCCGCGCGGACCTCGACGGCCAGCCGGCGGGTGTCGCGCCGGTTGACGGTGGCGCCGATGCCGGCGCCGACCAGCAGCGGGGTGAGCGACGGCAGGCGGCGCAGCGAGCTGCGGGTGAGCCGGCGGCTGACCTGCTGGCGCACCTCCGCCCCGAGCGCCAGGGCGGCGAACCCGGCCGGCCGGGACAGCAACCTCGCGTCGATCCCCCGGCGGTTGGCCCAGGCGCCCAGGTAGGCCCCGGCCCGCTGGGTGACACCGCCCGGCGCCCGGGCGCCGTAGACCTCGTGCAGTTCGGCGATCAGCTTGATCTCCAAGGCCGCGACGGCGAGCGTCTCCGCCGCGATCTCCACCGGCATCGCGGGCGGCACCGGCAGCATCGCCGCCGCGCCCACGCCGGCGCCGAGCGCGCCGGAGGCCCGGGCCGCGCCGGTGACCAGCAGGTCGGCCAGCGCCTCCGGGTCGGCCGCGCCGGGGTGCTGGGCGCGCAGCGTGGCGAGGTCGCGCACCGGGATCCGCGGCGCGGCCCGCACCAGTTGCTCGGTGAGGGCGCGGCCGCCGAACGCGGCACCCTTGGCGGCGACCCGGCCGCCCCGGCCGAGCAGGTGGGCCGCGTTCGCCACCAGGGCCCGGCCGCGGCCACGGCCGGCCCGGTACTCGGCGATCCGCCACTCGCCCTCGGGCTGCTCGGCCTGCTCGACCAGTTCGGCGAGTTCGCCGGCCAAGCCGGCGTCGGGCACGGCGGCGGGGGTGGGGGCGGGCTCGGGGACAGGCCTGGAACGTCCGGGTTTACGGAAGACTGCCATAGATGTCCGGTACCCCCTCCGCTCCCGGGGTACGCCCTACCCGGTGATCTCGACCCCGCGCCAGAACGCCACCCGGCCGCGGATCTCCTCGGCCTCCGGCTTCGGGTCGGCGTAGTACCAGGCCGCGTCGGGGTTGGTCCGCCCGTCCACTTCCAACGTGTAGTAACCGGCGGTGCCCTTCCAGCCGCAGACGGTGGTGGTGTCGGACGGACGCAGGAATTCGGTCCGGACGGATTCGACCGGAAAGTAGTGGTTGCCCTCGACGACGACGGTCTCGTCGCTCTCGGCGACGACGGTGCCCTGCCAGCGCGCTGTGGTCATGCGGCCGATTCTGCCCCAGGGGCGGACGGCACCCGGGGGGTTCGCGGAAATCGTCGGCGGATGCCGGCCGGTCAGGGCAACAGCCGGGGCAACGGTCAGGGCAGCGGCTCGGCGTGGACCGGCAGGTGCGGGGACTGGTGGCCGCCGCTGGCGAGCATCCGGACCTCGCCGGCGTCGCTGATCTCGGCGCGGACGATGCCGCTGGCGTCCTCGTACACCGGGTGTCCGCCCGGGCCCGTCGCGCTGGTGCGGACGACCACGACGACGTCCTGCGGGGCCTGGGTGCCGGGGGTGCCGGGGAAGGTGAGCACGTAACGGTTCGCGGGGGTCATCTCCATCTCCTGTCCCGATTGTCCCGATCTCCTGGTCCCGATGCGTGGCCGCGGTCGGCGGACCCGCCGGACGGCGGTCGGCCTACGCGGTGGCCTCGGCGGCCCGGGCGGGCGCGCCGCGGACCTCCAGCTCGGTGAGCAGCCGGGCGGTGGCCTCGGCGACCGCGTCCACGGCCCGGTCGAAGGCCTCGCGGTTGTGCGCCGCCGGGGCGCGGAACCCGGACACCTTGCGGACGTACTGCAGCGCGGCGGCGCGGAAGTCGTCCTCGTCGGCGTCGAGCGTCACCGGCGGGCGCAACGTCTTGATGTTGCGGCACATGCACCCAGTCTCGCGCGTGGACGCCGTACTGGCGACCCCCTCCCGTCACACGCACCTCACGGCGGCGTCATCCGGCCGGATTAGGATGCCGGACGAACGAATCCCCCCGTCCCGCCGCGCCTCCCCGTCCGCGGGCGTCACCCCGGAGTCACCCCCTTGCCTCTCGCGCTGCTCGCGCTGGCCATCACCGCGTTCGCCATCGGCACCACCGAATTCGCCGCCATGGGGCTGCTCCCCCAGGTCGCCGACGATCTGCACGTCTCCATCCCGCAGGCCGGCTGGCTGATCTCCGCGTACGCGCTGGGCGTGGTCATCGGCGCCCCGCTGCTCACCGCGCTCGCCTCCGGCCGGCCGCGCAAGACCGTGCTGGTGGCGCTCGCCGGGCTGTTCGCCACCGGCAACCTGCTGTGCGCGCTGGCACCGGACTTCTGGACGCTGGCCGCCGCCCGGCTGATCACCGGACTGCCGCACGGCGCGTTCTTCGGGGCCGGCGCGGTGGCCGCGGCCGAACTGGTGGCCCCGGACCGCCGGGCCCGGGCGGTGGCCGTGATGTTCTCCGGCCTGACCATCGCCAACATCGTCGGCGTGCCGGCCGCCACACTGCTGGGGCAGCACCTGGGCTGGCGGGCGACCATGCTGGTGGTCGTCCTGATCGCCGCCGCCGGGACGCTCGCCATCGCCCGGCTGGTGCCGTCGCTGCCCTCCACCGGGCAGGCCGGGCTGCGGCACGAGCTGCGGGCCTTCCGCGACGGGCAGCTGTGGCTGGCGCTGGCCACCGTGGTGTTCGGCTGCGGTGGCTTCTTCGCCTGCTACAGCTACATCGCGCCGCTGCTCACCGAGGTGTCCGGGTACGCCACCGGCTCGGTGACACTGGTGCTGGCGCTGTTCGGGGTGGGGATGACGATCGGCAACGTGATCGGCGGGTTCGCGGCCGACCGGGCGCTGCGCCCGACGGTCTGCGCCGCCTTCGTGCTGCTGGCCGCCACCCTGGCGCTGTTCGCGGTGACCGCGCACGCCCGCTGGTCGGCCGCCGTCACGGTGGTGCTGATCGGGCTGTTCGGCTTCGCGATCGTGCCGGCGGTGCAGACGCTGGTCCTGCAGAAGGCGCGCAGCGCGCCGACGCTGGCCTCGGCGACGGTGCAGGGCGCGTTCAACCTGGCCAACGCGCAGGGCGCCTACTTCGGCGGGCTGGCCCTGGACGCCGGGTTCGGCTGGACGGCGCCGACCCTGGTGGGCGCAGGCCTGGCCGCTTCGGGCGCGCTGATCGCGGTGCTCGCCTGGGCGGCCGACCGGCGCCGGCCCGTGCCCGCCGCACCGGAGCCTGCCGCGACGGCTCCGGCCGCGACGGCTCCGGCCGCGGCGGCTCCGGTCGGCGTCCAGCGTTAGGGCTGGGGCTGGATCTGGGCCCGGGGCTGCGCCAGGGGTTCGAGCTCGCGGTGGGCGGCGGCCAGCAGCAGGTAGCCCTCGCCGTTGGCCTTGATGCCGGCCTTCTCGTCCTCGGTCAGCTCGCGGCGGACCTTGGCCGGGACCCCGGCGACCAGCGAGCCGGGCGGCACCCGCATGCCCTGCGGCACCACCGCGCCCGCCGCGACCAGCGAACCGGCGCCGATCCGGGCGCCGTTGAGCACGGTGGCGTTCATCCCGACCAGGGCGTCGTCCTCGACCACGCAGCCGTGCAGCACCGCGTTGTGCCCGACCGAGATCCGCTCGCCGACCACCAGCGGGAAGCCGGGGTCGGCGTGCAGGGTGCAGTTGTCCTGGATGTTGCTGTCCCGGCCCACGGTGATGGACTCGGCGTCGCCGCGCAGCACCGCCCCGTACCAGACGCCCGCGCCAGGGCCGATCGTCACGTCCCCGACCACGACGGCGTTCGGTGCGAGGAAGGCGCCCGGGTCGACGGTGGGCACCTTGCCCCCGACTGCGGCGATCAGCGGCTCTGCCATGTCTCGTCCTCCTGGTGACGGTCGGCCGTTCCTGTCGCCGGACAGCGTAGGGGGCGGATCCGCAGCACCCGTCCTACCCCTGCCCGCCGCAGACGCCGGCGTTCACCGCCCGCTGCCAGGCGGCGAGGGCCGCGGCCGGATCCGGCGCGTCGTAGAAGGTCGTGCTGTTGGCGAACTGGCGCTTCCCGTCGAGCGAGCCGAGCATCATCGTGCTGTAGCCGGGGATCCCGCCGGCGTGGCCCCAGAACGCACCGCACGGGGTGTCCACCCGCTGGAGGCCGAGCCCGTAGGCCTGGCCCCCGCCGTGGGCGGTGGTCTTCTGCATCTCGGCGAGTTCGGCGGGGCGCAGCAGCCGGCCGCCGAGCAGGGCGCGGATGAACGTCGTCAGGTCCGCGGTGGTGGAGATGCCCGCGCCGGAGGGGCCGGCCATGGAGGGGTTGAGCGAGGTGACGTCGGCCGGGCCGCTGTCGAGCTTGAGGTAGGCGTGGGCGTGCGAGCCGGGGATGACCGGGGAGTAGAGCGGCATCGAGGTGCCCGTCAGGCCGAGCGGGCGGATGATCCGGCGTTCCACCTCCTCGTTCCAGCCGTGGCCGGTGAGGCGTTCGATGATCAGCGCGACCAGGGCGTAGTTGGTGTTGGAGTACTGCCAGTCCTGGCCGGGGCGGAAGGCGGGCGGGTACTTGTCGGCGATGTCCACCTGGTCCTGCGGGCTGTAGGACGTGTAGCGGCCGGTGTCGAGCCAGTTCTGGTCGTAGGAGTTGAAGGCCGGGTCCTGGGTGTAGTCGGCGACGCCGCTGGTGTGGTTGAGGAGTTCGCGGACGGTGATGTCCGCGCTGTTCGGCACCGCGCCGGGCAGCAGGCTCTCCAGGCGGTCGTCCAGTCCCAGTCGTCCCTCGCCGACGAGTTGGAGCAGCACGGTGGCCACGAAGGTCTTGGTGGTGCTGCCGATCCGGAAGCGGCCCGCGGGGTCGGCGGGGGTGTCCGCGCCGAGCCGGGCGACGCCGCCGGCGGCGCGGTGGACGAGCCGGCCGTTCTCGCGCACGGCGGCGAGGGAGGAGGTGGCGACGTTCTTCGCGGTCAGGTCGGCGAGGGCGGTGTCGAGGGCCGTCCAGTCGGCGCTGCGGTCGGTGGCACTCGCCGGGCGGGCCGCGTCCTGGGCGGCGGCGGCCGGGGCGAGCGCGGCGATCAGGCCCGCGCCCGCGAGGGCCGCGACGGCGGCGCGCAGGGCCGGCCCGCGTCGGCGGCGCCGGGTGGTGGCGGCTGGGTCGGTGGTCATGACGTCCTCCCTGTTCCGGCCGGCAGGGCTGTCAACCTCCGCCGCTGCCATGGTCTTTGACACCATGGCAGGGCGACTGCGGGGCGGTCGTCAGCCTCCGGGGCGGCGCGCCTGCTACCTGGGGAGGGGCGTGACCCTGACGGGTTCCCGGAGTCGCGCCCCCGAGACGGGTCGGGGGCGCGACGGGCCTGGGCGGGCGGGTCAGGAAGCCGGCGCCTTGGTGCGCAGGATCTCGATGAACGCGCGCAGCCACGCCGGGTGGTCGGGCCAGGCGCGGGCCGAGACGACCACGCCGTCCACCACCGCCTCGCCGTCGACGAATTCGGCGCCCGCCGCCTTCACGTCCGGCGCCAGCGCCGGGTAGGCGGCGCTGCGGCGGCCGGACAGCACCCCGGCGGCGGCGGTGATCAGCGGGCCGTGGCAGATCTGTGCGACCGGCTTGTCGCCGGCGAAGAAGTGCTGGACGATCCGCTGCACGTCCGGGTCGTTGCGAAGGTACTCGGGGGCGCGGCCGCCGGGGATGACCAGCGCGACGTAGTCGGCCGGGTCGACGTCGGCGAAGGCGAGGTCGGCGGGCCAGGTGTAGCCGGGCTTCTCGGTGTAGGTGTCGTAGCCGTCGACGAAGTCGTGGACGACGAACTGGAGTCGCTTCCTGGTCGGGGCGGCGATGTCGACCTGGTAGCCCTCCTCGCGCAGCCGCTGGTACGGGTAGAACACCTCCAGCGACTCGGCGGCGTCCCCGGTGACGAGCAGGATCTTCGATGTCATCGCCGACATCCCTCCACATGGTCGAGCGTCCGACACGGCGTGGGCCCCGGCCGGTGGCCACCGGCCGCGGGCCCGGACCAACCTCCCGCACCGGCCGTGCCGTTGGCAACAGGGCGCACCGGGCGTACTGCGGCGCGTCACCGGGCGTACGCGCCTGCCGAGGGCCGTGCGCGCCGGGTCACCGCCCGGCTGCGGGCCGCGGCTGCCCGCGTCCTAGACTCCTGCTGCCCGCCACGACCGCACACCGGAGGAGCCCATGCCGGACCGCACCACCCACCTCGTCCTGCCCGGCTACCAGAACTCGGGCCCGGAGCACTGGCAGACCCGCTGGGAGGCCGCCGAACCGGACGCCTTCCGCCGGGTCCAGCAGGCGGACTGGGACCACCCCGACCAGAGCGACTGGATCGCCCGGGTGGACGCGGCGGTGGCCGAGGCCGCCGCCGAAGGGCCGGTGGTGCTGGTCGCCCACAGCCTCGGCTGCGTCACGGTGGCCCGCTGGGTGGCCGCCGCGCCCGCCGGGCGGACCGCCGCGGTGCGCGGCGCGCTGCTGGTCGCCCCCGCGGACATCGACACCGCCGAAGTCCCGCAGCTGACCGGCTTCCGGCCGGTGGCCCTGGCGCCGTTCCCGTTCCCGGCCGTGGTCGTCGCCAGCACCGACGACCCGTGGGTCAGCCCCGAGCGGGCCCGGCTGTTCGCCGGCGCGTGGGGCGCCCGGTACGTCGAGCCAGGCGCGTACGGACACCTCAACTCGGACTCCGGGCTGGGCGACTGGCCGGAGGGCCGCAAGCTGCTCGCAGAGCTGTGACGCATCGGACGGGGGGACGATGAGGAACCGGATGCCGAAGGCCAGGCGCGTCCTGGTCCGGCTGCTGCTGGCGGGCGGGGCGGCCGCCGTGCTGCTCTACACCGAGGGGCAGTGGGAGAGCCGCTCGGGCGGGCTGATGCTGGTCGCCGACCTGCTCAACCGGCCCGAGCTGCTGCTCGGCGCGGCGCTGGCCGCGCTGATCGCCGCCGCCTGGCTGGGCGACCGGCGCACCGCCGTACGGACGGCCACCCGGGCGGTCACGGTGACGGCCGGGGTGGTATTCCTGCTCGGCGTGCTGGCCGCGCACAAGGTCTCGGCGGCCGAGACGCGCAGCCGGGAGACCGCCCCGGCCCGCCCGGAGCTGGCCCTGGTCGTGGTGCACCGCTCGTACGCCACCGCGCCGAAGGACAACGACGACTGGCAGGTGCTGCTGGAGGTCGGCGCGGGCTGGTCCGGGCGGCGCTGGTCACTGGCCCAGATCGGCAGGGCACCGGACGACGCCCGGCTGGTGGAGGCGAGTTGGACCGGCCGGGACCAGATCACCGTGGTCACCGACTCCTACCGGCGGGTCTTCAACCTGGACCAGGACACCGGCGAGCCGGTCGAGGCACGGTAGCGTCCGCGCTACGGCAGCCCCACCGCGTGGGCGAGCAGGGCGAGCAGCGCCGCGTTGCCCGCCGCGCCCACGGCGGTGGCGGACAGGAAGCGGGCCGCACTGCCGTCCGGGAACGGGTTGACGAGCATCGCCGGCAGGAAGCCGGGCATCGTCCAGACGGCGGCGGTCCACTGCCGGACCGCGTTGGCCGCGCTGGTGCCCGCGCGCAGTTCGCGGGCGGCGGCGAGCCCGATCACCAGGTACCCGGCCAGGTAGCCGATCGAGGGCCAGAACACGGCGGGGACACCGAGGATGCTGTGCGGCATGGCACCCATCGTCCGCCGCCGGTCCGCGGCCCCGCCTGAGTACGGGTACTCAGGCGGGACCGGGCGGCTCACTGGTCCTGGTTGTCGCCGGGGTCGGCCGGCGCGGGGGGAGCCAACGGGGTGGACTGCCCGGGCTGCCCCGACGGCGTGGACGGCGCGGAGCGGCCGACCGGACTGTTCGGGTTGAGCGGACCGCCCGTGCTGCCCGGGGTGCTCAGGGTGCCGGGGCTGCTCGGGTTGCCGGGGCTGCTCGGGCGCTGCTTGCCCGAGCCGCTCCCGCAGGTGCCGGTCGGCGAGCCGCTGGGGGTGGCGCAGTTCGGGTCGCGCTTGGGCGGGTCCGGGATGTAGACCGTCGGGAAGTCCTTCTCCGGCATGTTCCGGACGGCGTCGCTCATCGCCTGCTCCCAGATCGGGCCCGGGCCGGTCGCGCCGAAGACCTCCTGCTGGTAGTGGCCGCCGATCCGGATGTTCTTCATCGGCACCTTGGTGCCCGGGCTGCCCAGCCAGACCGAGCCGGCCAGGTTGCCGGTGTAGCCGGTGAACCAGGCCGACTTCTTCTCGTCCGTCGTCCCGGTCTTGGCCGCGATCTGCCGGCGGTCGTCCAGCCTGAGCTCCTTGGCGGTGCCCTTCTCCGTCACCCCGAGCAGCACGCTGTTGATCACGTCGGCGGTGTCCGTGGACATCGTCTCGGTGCACTTGGCCGGGCTCACCGGGACGTCCTTGCCGTCCACCGTGGAGATCTTGTTGATCGCCAGCGGCACGCAGTAGGTGCCGCGGGCGGCGAAGCTCGCGTACACGTTGGCCATCGTCAACGGGCTCACCTCCTGGGTGCCGAGGCCGAGGGCGGGGACCTCTTCCAGCGGCTTGCCGTCGGCCTTGCCGGTGACGCCCAGCTTGTTGGCCATCTGCTTGACCGCGCAGAGGCCGATCTCCTGCTCCATCTGCACGAAGTAGGTGTTCACCGAGAGGGCCATCGCCTCCTTGAGCTCGTACGGGCCGACCTCGCGCGGGCTCTCGTTCGGGATGCTGCCCTCCTTCTTGCCCTTGTTCGGGTTCTTCCAGGTGCCGTCGCAGGTCCTCGTCGTCGGCCAGTCCATCCGGTTGGGCGAGTCGTACCGCTGGGTGGGCGGCAGGCCGGCCTCCAGGGCGGCGGCGGCCACGATCGGCTTGAAGTTGGAGCCGGGCTGGAAGCCGATGCCGCCGCCCATCGCCGCGTCCACGTTGTAGTTGACGACGGTCTGGTTCTTCTCCTTCGCCAGACCGTAGGGGCGGGTCTGCGCCATCGCCAGGATCTTGCCGGTGCCGGGCTCGACCATCGTCATCGCCGCCGAGACCGGGTCGGTGACGTACACCTGCTCGGAGACGGCGTTCTGGGCGGCGGCCTGCTTGTCCGGGTCCAGCGTGGTGTAGATGTTGAGGCCGCCGGTGTCCCACAGCTTCTTGCGCTCGGCGGCGCTCTTGCCGAACACCGGGTCCTGCTTGACCACGTGGCGCACGTAGTCGCAGAAGAAGCCCATGCCGGCCTGGGCGGTGATGCAGCCGTTCTGCGGGTCCCGGTACTTCAGGCCCAGCGGCGCGGCCTTGGCCTCCTTGGCCTGGTCCGCGGTGATGTGCTTGTTCTCGACCATCTTGTCGATGACGGTGTCCCGACGCTTCTGCGCGGCCACCGGGTGCAGCTTCGGGTCGTACTGGGACGGGTTCTGCACCAGCCCGGCGAGCATGGCCGCCTCGGGGAGGGCGAGGTCCTTCGCGTCCTTGCTGAAGTAGCGCTGGGAGGCCGCCTGTATGCCGTACGCCTGATGGCCGTAGAAGGTGATGTTCAGGTAGTTGGTGAGGATCTGATCCTTCGTCAGATCCTCCTCCAGCTTGATGGCGTACCGGAGTTCCTGGATCTTGCGGCCGAGCGTCTTGCGCTGCGCCTCCAGGACGGCCACCGGGTCGTCGCCGGCCTTCTCCACGTTGACGTTCTTCACGTACTGCTGGGTCAGCGTCGACGCGCCCTGGACGGCGGCGCCGCTCTCCGCGTTCTTGGTGATCGCCCGCAGGATGCCCTTGAGGTCGACGGCGCCGTGCTCGTAGAAGCGGGCGTCCTCGATGTCCACCTGCGCCTGGCGCATCAGCGGTGACATCTGCTCGGCGGGTATCACCGTGCGGTCCCGCTCGTAGACCTTGGCGATCAGGCCTCCCTTGGCGTCGAAGACCTGGGTGGCCTGCGTCAGCGCCGGCGCCTTGAAGTCGTCGGGGATGCTCTCGAAGCCCTCGGCGCTGCTCTTGGCCCCGAGCCCGACGGCGCCCGCCGCGGGAAGGATGAGGCCGGCCAGCAGGACACCGCCGAGAGTGCAGCAGCCGAGGAACGTGACCGTGTGACCCAGGAATCCGATCGGGGTCTCACGGCGCCGCGGGCGCGGCACCCAGGTGTCGCCCGCGTCCGGGGCAGGTATGCGGCTCTTCGGTGACATAACTGGAACACTACGGCCGCGAATACCGTGCCAGGGCAGGGTGTTGGCGAAGCTTTGTCACAAATCCGCCACAGATTCGGCTCATTCCAGCCGGTCGGACGGACGCCCGGGTTCGGACAAGGACCGTTCGTCTACGGCCTGCTGATCCCGCCGTCCGCCGGTCGGCCGGCCCGCCCCTGCTCAGCCTGCCGGGCAGGACACGTCCCCGGCCGGGCGACGGCCGGTGACCAGGAAGTCCGTCACCGCCGCGTCGCCGCAGGCGTTCCCGTTGGCCCGGTAGACGTCGTGGCCGCCGGAGTCCACCGTCACCATCCGGGCCCGATCACCCAGCGCCGCACGGAGCTTGAGCGCACCCGCGTACGGGGTGGCCGGATCCCGCAGGTTCTGCGCCAGCAGGATGTTCGCCGGGCCCCGGCCGGTCACCCGCACCGGCGGCTCGCCCGGCGCGAACGGCCCGAAGGCGCACGGCATCACGTTCACCGGCATGCCCGCGGTGAGCGGACGGGCGGCGCGCTCGGCGGCCACGTCCCGGACGTAGCCGGCCGGATCGGCGGGCCAGCCGACGTCGTTGCAGAGGGTGCCGACCGACACGGCGATGGTGTTCTGCACCGCCTCGTCCGGCGGCAGCACCGGGGCGGGCAGCGGCCGACGGCCGAGGCCGACCAACATCAGCCGGGCCAGGTCGGGGAACTTGGCGTCCGCGTACAGGCTCTCCAGCATCGTCTCGCGCAGCACGTTGCCGCTCAGTTCCGCAGGGTTGGCGCCGGGCCAGGGCAGCGGCGCGGCGTCCAGGCGGGCGGCGAGTTCCAGGAACAGCGGGCGGACCTCGTCCGGGGTGTCCGCGACCCGGTCCGGGTTGCCCGGCGCCGAAGCCCACGCGGCGAAGTCCGGGAAGCGGTCCTCGGCGCCCCGGCCGAAGGCGGCGAGCCAGCCGCGCCCCACCCGCGACGGGTCCGGGTCGTCGTTGCTGTCCAGCACGATCCGGTCGGTGCGCCCGGGGAACATGGTGGCGTACACCGCCCCCGCGTACGTGCCGTACGAGGTGCCCCAGGCGGAGAGCCGGCGCTCGCCGAGGGCCTCGCGGATCCGGTCGATGTCCCGGGCCTCGTTCCGGGTGGAGATGCTGCGCAGCACCGGGCCGCCGTTGCGGGCGCAGGTCTCGGCGATCCGGCGGGCGGTGGCCAGGTTGTCGTCGATCGAGCCGTCCGCGGCCGGCCACGGGCGCAGCTTCACCATCGCGAGATCGGCGTGCTCCAGACCGCAGCTGACCGGCGTGGAGCGGCCCACGCCGCGCGGATCGAAGCCGACCAGGTCGTAGCGGTCGAGGACGGACTGCGGCAGGCGCTTCACCGCGCCGCTCGGGACGTCCACACCGGAGCCGCCCGGCCCGCCCGGGACGGTCAGCAGCACACCACGGCGCAGACCGGGCTTGGCGGCCGTGATCCGGGAGACGGCGATGGTGATGTGCTCGCCGTCCGGGTGCGCGTAGTCGAGCGGCACGGTGACGGTGGCGCACTGCTGGCGGGGATCGGCCTGGCCCGGGCAGGCCGTCCAGGTGAGGCGGTCCGAGCCGGCCGCGGCGGCGGGGTGGGCGGCGAGGGCGGTGACGGAGAGCGCGGCGGCCGCGGTGACCACGGCGAGGGTGCGGTTGAGGTTCGGCATGCCCGGAAGTCTTCCGGGCACGGGGACTTGGGCCCATCCGGGCAGCGGGCCGACCGGTGGTGGGGTAAACCCCCGCAAGCCCGACCGCACTTGACAGTGCGTCAAATCCTCCAGCGGATCCGGCTCGGAGGCCGGCGCACACGGCGGCTCACGCGGCCGGAAGCGAAGCCGCCGGCGGCGGTCAGGGCGGCAGGTCGAGCAGCGGCGTCAGGGCGGCCGGGCGCTGCTCGACCGGCAGATGGTCCACCGGGTGGAAGGCGCAGCCGAGGGCGGCCGCCCCGCCGTCACAGGTCCGGTCGTCGCCGCCCATCAGCCCACCGCGCTCCGGCTACCGGAGGGTCAGGACGCGCGGGCCGTCCTCGGTGATGGCGACGGTGTGCTCGATGTGCGCGGCACGGCTGCCGTCCGTGGTGCGCAGCGTCCAGCCGTCCGAATCGGTGTGGTAGTCGCCCCGGCCGCCCGCCGTCAGCATCGGCTCCAGCGCCAGCACCAGGCCGGGGCGCAGCGGGTAACCCCGGCCCGGGCGGCCCTCGTTGGGTACGTGCGGGTCCTCGTGCATGCTCCGCCCGATGCCGTGCCCGCCGAAGCCTTCGAGCAGGCCGTAGCGTCCGGCGCGGGCGACCTTGCCGATGGCGTGCGCGATGTCGCCGATCCGGTTGCCGACCACGGCGGCGGCGATCCCGGCCTCCAGGGCGCGCCGGGTGGTGTCGATCAGTACCGCGTCCTCGGGCCGGGCGGCGCCGACGGTGAAGCTGACGGCGGAGTCCCCGGCCCAGCCGTCCAGGAGGGCGCCGCAGTCGATGCTCACCAGGTCGCCGTCGCGCAGCCGGTAGCCGCCCGGGATGCCGTGCACGACGGCGTCGTTCACCGAGGCGCAGATGACGGCCGGGAACGGCACGGGCGCGAAGGACGGCCGGTAGCCGAGGAACGGCGAGGTGGCCCCGGCCGCCCTCAGCACGCCGTGCGCCACCTCGTCCAGCTCCAGCAGGCTGACGCCCACGGCCGCCGCGTCCTGCACGGCGGCCAGCGCGTCCGCCACCACCCGCCCGGCTTCGCGCATCGCGTCCAGGGCGGCGTCCGACTTGATTTCGACCATGGTGGGTCGTCTCCCCTCAATCCAATTCTTATACCGGTATTTGTATCACGGTCGAAGGCGGGGCGGCCGCGCGGCAGGACGGGAGCACCGGAGCGGGGCGCACGGCGCGACCTCGCGGGAGCACGACGCGACCCCGGAGGGAGGGCCTAGTATCGACGGCATGGTGAGGACTCCACTGACCCCGTGGGAGCGCGAGCGCGGGGAGCGCTTCGGGGCGCTGCTGCGCGAGGCGCGCGGCGCGCGCAGCATGGTCGAGGTGGCGGCGGTGGCCGGCGTCTCGGCGGAGACGTTGCGCAAGATCGAGACCGGACGGGCGCCGACGCCGTCGTTCTTCACCATCGCCGCGCTGGCGTTCGCGCTGGATCTGTCGCTGGACGAGCTGGCGGCCGTGTGCGCGCTCCCGGAGGACGGCGAAGCCCTCTCGGCGTGACGCCTTAACGCTTTAACGCCTTACCGCTTTAACGCTTTAACGCTTTAACGCCTTACCGGCTTAACGGCCTTTTGCCGGGCCGGAATCGATCATCACCATTCGATGACCCGAGGCTCCGGACACCGCCACAGACGATCCTTGACGCGTTCAGACCACCGAGGGTAGCGTCCTTGATTGTCGGCCTTCAGCCGAGGGACAAACGGACCTGTCCCGACTGGGTTTCGCCGCCGGATCGCCCTCCGGATCCGCACCCTCGCAGCCTCGCGGCGCTATCGCCCCCGGAATTCCACTGTCCGCCGACGTGCGTTCCCGGATTCTCCCCGGGCACCTCCGTGCCCGGTCGCTGAACGATCCCCATTCGGTTTCTCTCCAGGAGTTGAACCCATGGCTGGTTCGCGCCCGATCCGCACTCCCAAGGAACTGCTCGCACAGCACCTGATCCAGGAGGATCAGGTCGCGGCGATCACCGATGTCGCCAAACGGTACGCATTGAGCATCACACCGGCGATGCGCAGCCGCATCGTCGAGCTGGACGACCCGGTGGCCCGTCAGTTCGTGCCAACCGAAGACGAGTTGACCTCCCTGCCGGAGGAGCGGGAGGACCCCATCGGCGACGATCCCTTCACCCCGGTGAAGGGCGTCACCCACCGCTACCCGGACCGCGTGCTGCTCAAGCCCGTCCTGGTGTGCCCGGTGTACTGCCGGTTCTGCTTCCGCCGGGAGGTGGTCGGCCCCGGCGACTCGATGCTGAAGGAGTCCCAACTCGCCGCCGCGCTGGACTACATCCGCTCCCACCCGGAGATCTGGGAGGTGATCTTCACCGGTGGCGACCCGTTCATCATGTCGCCCGACCGCCTGCGGCCGATCCTCAGGGCGCTCGACGGGATCGAACACGTCAAGGTGATCCGCTTCCACACCCGCGTGCCCGTGGTGGACCCGGACCGGGTGACCGAGGACCTGGTCGAAGCCCTCACCATGGACACTCCGGTCTGGGTCGTCGTGCACACCAACCACAGCCAGGAGATCGGCGACGGCGCGCGGCGCGCGCTGCGGCTGCTGGCCGGCTCCGGGATCCCGTTGGTCAGCCAGACGGTGCTGCTCAAGGGGGTCAACGACAACCCCGAGGCGCTGGAGGACCTGTTTCGCACCCTGATCGTCAACCGGGTCAAGCCCTACTACCTCCACCACGGCGACCTCGCCGTGGGCACCAGCCACTTCCGCACCACCATCAAGGAGGGGCAGGCGCTCGCCCGCAGCCTGCGCGGCCGCGTCTCGGGCCTGTGCCAGCCCACCTACGTGCTCGACATCCCCGGCGGCCACGGCAAGGTGCCCATCGGCCCGACCTACCTGAACGGGAACGGGACCGTGACCGACCCGTGGGGCATCACGCACACCTACCCGCCCAAGAGCACCGAGGACTGACCGCCCCCGCCGAAGGGAACCACCGGCCCATGGTCTCCGAACCCACCCCGCGCCGGCCGAACCCCACCCTGCCGCCCCCGCCCCGGGGCTCCGGCACCGGCGTGCTCGGCAACGCCGTCCGCCACCCGGGAGGGACGCTGACGCTGATCGGGGCCTCGGCGATCTGGGGCCTGTGGACCACCGCGGAGAAGTACTCCATCCGGGGACTTCCCGTCATGACGGTGCTCGCCGTCTCCCTGTTCACCGCCGCCGCCCTGCCGTGGGCCGTCCTGCTGTACCGGGGCGGCCACCGGCGCCCGTCGCGCGACCAGTTGAAGCGCCTCGCCCTCCTCGGGCTGTTCGAGCCGATGGTGGGGTACGGGGCCATCGGACTGGGGATGGCGCGGATCGACGCCACCCAGGCGTCGATCCTCCGCGGCTCCGAGGCCTGTTTCGTCGTGGCGCTGGCCGCGGTGATCAGCCGCCGGGCACCCACGCCGCGCGGTGTCGGCGGCGTCGTGCTGGGTGCGGTCGGCGTCGCCGCGCTGGGCGGGAGCCACGCCCTGCTGGGGCTCGGCGTGGGGGATCTCCTGGTGCTGGCCGGGACGTTCGCCGCCGCGGCGGCCACCATCATCACCGGACGCGTCGTCAGGGAGACCGATCCGCTGGTCGCCACGGCCTACCAGTTCGGCTTCGGCCTGCTGTTCTCCCTGCCGCTGTTCGTGGGCCAGTGGGTCATCAGCGGCAGTCTGGTCACCGGCGGCGCCCGCCCGCTGCACTGGATCGTCGCGGCGGGCGTCTGCGGCGGCGGGCTGGCCGGGGCGTTCCTGATGTACAACTACGCCGTGACGCGGACCCCGGTCACCACGGCGGGCGTCCTGCTCAACATCATCCCGGTGTTCGGACTCGCCTTCGCCGTGGCGCTCCTGGGCGAGCGCATCGACGTCTGGCAGTACGTGGGGGCCGCGCTCATCCTGGCCGGGATCTTCCTCTTCTCGGAGATCCCCGGGGCGGACTCCGACGGCTGAGCCCCGACCGGCCGTCCCCGACGATGGTCCCGAACGGCGGCGGCCCGCCGGGCGCGTGCTGCGCCGGGCGGGCCGTCGTGGGGCGGGCCGGTGGCCGTGAGTCGGGCCGGTGACCGTGGGGCAGGGAGGTGGTCAGCTCACGGAGCTGTTGTAGCTGTCGATGGCGGGCTGGAGCTCCTTGGCCGCGTCGGCCAGGGCCTGCTGGGCGGTCTTGGAGCCGGCGATGGTCTGCTCGATGGCCGTCTCGACGCCCTTGCGGGCCTGCGGCATCACGCCGAGCAGGCAGCCGGCGGTGGCCGGGGAGGGCTTGGTGGCCTTGAGCTGCTCGATGGCCGTCTGGAACTGCGGGTACTTGGCCACCCACTCCTTGTCCTTGGGGTCGTCCAGGGACTTGCGGTTGACCGGGAAGTAGCCGGTGCCGGTGTGCCAGGCGGCCTGCTGCTCGGGGGCGGTGACGAACTTCTCGAACTCCCAGGCGGCGCGCTTCTCGGCGTCGGAGTGGCCGGGGCCGCTGATCCACAGCGAGGCGCCGCCGATGACCGGGCCGCCCTGGTCGGCGGCGGCGACCTTGGGGAAGGCCGCGGTGCCGACGGCGAACTTGGCGGCCTCGGTGTAGCCGCGCAGCACGCCGGTGGACTCCAGGTGCATGGCGACGGTGCCGGCCTTGAACGCGGCCTGGGCGTCGTCGGTGTTGCGGCCGGTGTTGGCCGCGTAGCCGCCCTTGACGAGGTCGGCCCACCACTGGACGATCTGCGCGCCCTGGGCGGAGTCGAAGACGGCCTTGCCGGCCTTGTTGGTGCGGCCGTTGTCCTGGTCGCAGTACATGGTGCCGGACTCGGCGAGCAGCTGCTCGACGAACCAGCCGTAGATGGCGGCGCCGAAGCCGTAGCGGACGGTCTTGCCGTCGGCGTCCTTCTTGGTCAGCTTCTTCGCCAGCTCGCCGAGGTCGGCGAGGTCCTTGGGCGGCTGGGCCGGGTCGAGACCGGCCTCCTTGAAGGCGTCGGCGTTGAGGTAGAGCAGCGGCATGGAGGAGTTGAACGGCATCGAGACGAGCTTGCCGCCGACGGAGTAGTAGTTGCGGATGTTCGGGTCGAGGTCGTCGAGGGCGAAGCCGTCCTTGTCGGCGAAGGCCTGGGCCGGGACGGTCTGCTTGGAGTCGATCATGAACCGGGTGCCGATGTCGTAGACCTGCACCAGGGCGGGGGTGCCCTTCTGCTGCACCGCGGCCTTGTACTTGGCGACCAGGTCGTCGTACTTGCCCTGGAACTGCGCCTTGACCTCGATCTTGCCCTGGTGGGCGGCGTTGAACTGGCTGACCAGCCCGGTGAGGACCTCGGCGTTCTTCCCCGTCATCGAGTGCCAGAACTCGACGCCGGTGACGCCCGAGGCCTGGTCGAGCGCCTGGGCACCGGGGACGGCGTCGGAGGAGCCGCCGGAGCCGGAGGTGGAGTCGCCGGAGCTACAGGCGGTCAGGGACAGGCCGGCCACCAGCAGGGCCGCGAGCGCGCGGGCACTCTTCTTCACGGGAGGGTTCTCTCTCTGTCGGGAGGGACGTGCTCGAAGGAGCGGGAGGAAGCGGCGGAGCGGGTCAGCGGACGGCGCCCGCGGTGAGACCGCGGACGATGAAGCGCTGGCCGAAGACCACCAGGGCGAGCGTGGGCAGCAGGGAGAGCACGACGCCGGCCAGGATCAGGCCCGGATCGGACATCTCGGAGTCGCGCAGCGAGGTGAGGCCGATCTGCAGGGTCTGCATGTTCGCCGTGCGGGTGATGATGAGCGGCCAGAAGTACTGGTTCCAGGCGGACAGGAAGACGTAGATCGACAGCGCCGCCAGGGCCGGCTTGTTGAGCGGGACGACGATCCGCCACAGGAACCGCCAGTGGCCCGCGCCGTCGATCCGCGCGGCGTCGCGCAGTTCGCCGGGCAGCTGCCGGAAGGCCTGCCGCAGCATGAAGGTGCCGAAGCCGGAGGCGAGGAAGGGCAGCACCAGGCCGAAGTAGGTGTTCCCGAGCCCCCAGCCGGACAGTGTCAGGTAGTTGGGGATGATGATGGCCTCCCACGGGACCATCAGCGTCGCCAGGAACACCCCGAACACCACGGCCCGCGCCTTGAGCGGCAGGAACACGAAGGCGTACGCGGCGAGGACCGAGGTGAACAGCTGGGCGAGCGTGATGACGGTCGCCACGATCGCCGAGTTGGCGTACTGCCTCGCCAGCGGGACGGTGTCGACGGCGCCGGCGAAGTTCCGCCCGGTGACCGAGTGGGGCACCAGCGCCGGCGGGTAGGAGGAGAGTTCGGACGGGCTCATGAAGGCGCCGGCGATCGCGTAGTACACCGGGAAGGCCACGGTGACGACGGCGACGGCGAGCAGCAGGTAGACGGCGGCACGGCCGAGCAGGTCGCGCGGCGAACGACCGGCCAGCACGCGGGGGCGCGGGCGCGGCGCGGCGGCCCCGTCCTGGGCCCCGGGCCCGGCCTCGGTGGCGGTCACGGTCATGCGTAGTGCACCTTCCGCTCCAGGACGCCGAACTGGACGGCCGTGCAGGCGAGGACGACCACGAGCAGCACCACGGCCTGGGCACTCGCGGTGCCGAAGTCGCTGGAGCCGTAGGCGAAGGCCTTCTCGTAGACGGAGTAGACGAGGGTCCGGGTGGCGCCGTCGGGGCCGCCCTTGGTGAGGATGTGGATCTGGCCGAAACTCTGCAGCGAGTGGACGGTGGAGACCACGGTCAGGAAGAACAGGTTCGGACCGAGCATCGGCACGGTGATCGAACGGGCCAGCCGCAGCCCCGAGGCGCCGTCGATCCGCGCGGCCTCCAGGATCTCGCCGGGGATCGAGCCGATGCCCGCGGACAGCACCAGCACGTTGTAGCCGAGGCTCATCCACACCGTGGTGACGGCCACCGAGACCAGCGCGTACCGGGAGTCGGTCAGCCAGCCGATCGGGCCCAGCCCGACGTGCGAGAGCAGGCCGTTGAGCACCCCGCTGGCGGGGTTGAAGAACACCGCGAAGACCACGGACGCGCTGGCCACCGAGAAGGCGAAGGGCAGCGCGAACGCGGAGCGCAGCAGCCGCACGCCCCGGATCCGGTTCTCCAGGAGCAGCACCAGCACCAGCGCGCCCAGCACGCCGGGCACCACGGTGAGCAGCGTGAACAGGGCGGTGGTGACGAGCGTGCGCCGGAAGTCCGCCGAGGTCAGCAGCTCGGTGTAGTGCTTCAGCCCGACGTAGCGCGAGGGCGCGCCGAACAGGTCGTTGGCGTGTCCGCTCAGGTAGATGGTCCGTCCCAGCGGGTAGCCGATGAAGAGGACGAAGACCACCAGGGAGGGCAGCAGGAAGGCCCAGGCGAGGCCGTGCTCACCCCAGCGGCTTCGGCGGCCCGGGTGGGGCTTGGTGTGTGGTGCGGTCGGCATGGGTTTGCGCGTCCCGCCTTTCGTTGCGTCGGTTCCGGCCGAAACCGTGTCCTGCCCACACGACGGGTCGGAAACCCCACGGTGAGCAACGGGTGTCGGTGGGATTACGCGTTCGCGTCAGATTCGGCCGGTCGTGGGCGGACGGGCGTTGGGGCGCGTCCCCGGACGGTCGTGGGCGGGCGGGATGTGCGGCGCGCCCCCGCCCGTTCCGGTACGCCCTCCGGTGGCACCGGACTGTCGGTGGGGCGTCGTACGGTTCCCGGCCTGTCGGTGGGGCGTCGTACGGTTCCCGGATGGACGACACCGAATTCGACATCCGGGCCGCGATGGCCGAATCCCTGCGGGGCCGCGCGGGCGCCCGGGCGCTGGTCGAGGGCTTCGCCGCCTACTGGGGCGAGCCGCTGCGGCCCGACGACGGCTTCACGGACGCCGAACTCGACGCCGCCGAAGGGCGCCTGGGCCTGCGGCTGCCGGCCGCGCTGCGCGAGGCGTACCGGCTGTTCGGCCGCCGGGAGGACCTCACCGGCAACCACAACCGGCTGCTGTCGCCGGAGGAACTGTTCGTCCTGGACGGCGCCCTGGTGTACCAGGAGGAGAACCAGGCGTGCGCGCACTGGGGCGTCCTGCTGGCCGACCTCGACCAGGACGATCCGCCGACGGTGGGCCGACTCGACCTCGCGGACAAGTCGGAAGAGCGCTGGGAGCCCTGGGAGGAGCGCTTCTCGACGGCCGCGACGGCGATGGTGATGGTGGAGAAGCTGTTGCAGGACGACGAGTTGAGCGTGTTCGCCGAGTCCGGAGTGGAGGTGCCGGAGGGGCTGGCGGAGCTGCCCCGGCTCGGCCGTGGCTGCCGCTGGTTCATCGGGCCGGACGTGCTGGTCGTCGAGCTCGACGAGGACCTCGTGGTGGCCCGGGCCCGGACCGAGGAGGCCCGGGACGCACTGGCCGAGCAGTGACCTGATGGCCCAACGACGGTACCCCGCCCGCTCGTTGGGCCACGGGTGGATCAGGCGATGGCCCAACGACGGGTCGCTGCCCGGCCGTTGGGCCACGGGTGGATCAGGCGGTGGCGCCGCCGTCCAGGACCAGGTCGGCGCCGACGGTGAAGCCCGCCTCGGACGAGGCCAGGTACAGCACCGCGGCGGCGACCTCCTCGACCGCACCCGCCCGGCCGACGGGGAGGCTGTCCTTCATCCGCGCGGCCTTGTCGTCGGCGTTCTCGCCGGGCCGGGTGGACATGCTGGTGTCCACCGGGCCGGGGCTCACCATGGTGATCCGGACTCCGTCCGCGATGTGGTCGAGGGCGGCGCTGCGGGTCAGCGCGGTGACGGCGGCCTTGCTGGCGGCGTAGGCGCCGAGGCCGGGCACACGCATGTGGACGCCGAGGTTGGAGGAGATGTTGACGATCGCGCCGCCGCCGTGGGCCCGCATGTGGCCGATCTGGTGCTTCATGGCGAGCCAGGTGCCGGTCAGGTTGACCGCGAACACCCGGTGCCACTCGTCCTCGTCGATGTCGGCGACCGGGCCGACGGCGCCGAACACCCCGGCGTTGTTGACGGCGACGTCCAGGCCGCCGAGGAGTTCGACGGTCTCCCGGACCAGCCGGGCGGCGTCCTGACCGTCCGCCACGTCGCCGGTCAGCGCGACGGCCTTGCCGCCCGCCTGCTCGATCAGCTCGACCGTCTCGGCGAGCGGGCCCGCGCTGCGGCCCGCGACCGCGACCCGGGCGCCCTCCCGGGCGAAGGCGAGCGCCACGGCCCGTCCGATACCGCTGCCGCCGCCGGTGACCAGGACGGACTTGCCGATGAAACGCGTGGTCATGAGAGGTGCTCCTTGATCTGGATGGTGCGTTCTGGTGCGGTGTCGGTCTCTGTGGTGGTCTCGGGAGTCACCCGCGCCGGCATGGCGACGGCGAGGGCGGTGAGCGCCAGGGCGGTGCCCGCCGCCGCGAAGGCCGTGGCGTAGCCGCCGACCACGCTCGGGCGGGTGGCGGCGAGCGCCATCAGGGCGGCCACCCCGGCGGTGGGGCCGAGTTCCATCGCGGTGTTGAGCACGCCCGCGGCGAGGCCGGTCCGTTCGGGCGGCACGCCCGCGGTGGCGAGCACGGCCGCGCCGGCGAAGGCGGTAGCGGCCCCGGCGGGCAGCAGGAGCAGCCCGGGCAGCAGCCCGGTGGCGTAGTCGCTGCCGGGCGCGAGGCCCGCCAGCAGGCCGAGCCCGGCCGCCGCGAGGGCGAGCCCTCCGGCGGTGACCGCGACGGCGCCGTAGCGGGCCGTCAGCGGCCCGGCCAGGCGGCCGGCCGTCAGCAGTGCCGCCGCGTACGGCAGGAAGGCGGCGGAGGTGGCCAGCACGCCCCAGCCGCGGACCTGTTGGAGGTAGAGCGCGAGCAGCAGGAAGGTCAGCGCGGTGCCGGCGGCGGTCGCCATGACGGCGGCGAGGGCGGTGGCCCGGCGGCGGTCGGCGAGGAAGCCGGGCGGCAGCAGCGGGTCGGCGGTGCGCCGTTCGACGGCGGCGAAGGCGCACAGCAGGGCGAGCCCGGCGGCCAGCGGCAGCAGCGTCCCGGGGCTTCGCCAGCCGTGGTCGGTGGACGCCACCAGCCCGTAACTGGCCGCGCAGACACCGGCGGCGGCCAGGGCGGCGCCGGGCAGGTCCAGCCCCGGCCGGCCGACGGCCGACGGTCGGCCGGCGGGTTCGGCGGGCGGCAGCGAGCCGGAGCGGACCAGGCCGACGAGGGCGACCAGGACGGGCACCGCGAACAGCCAGCGCCAGGAGACCCAGGCGGCGACGGCGCCGGAGAGCAGGTTGCCCGCCGTGGCGCCGAGCACCGAGAGGCCGCCCCAAGCGGCCATCGCCCGCCGGTATTCGGCGGGTCCGGGCCGCAGCACCCGGACCACGGCGACCGCCGCCGGGGCTGCCAGGGCCGCGCCGACGCCCTGGGCGAAGCGGCTCGCCAGCAGGACGGGGTAGCCGGGCGCGAGGGCGCAGGCGATCGAGGCGGTGCCGAGCAGGGCCAGGCCCACCCTCAGCAGCCGGCGGCCGCCGTGGCGGTCGGTCAGCCGCCCGCCGAGGAGCAGCAGGGCGCTGAAGGAGAGCCCGTAGGCGGCGCTCAGCAGCAGCACACCGGACGGGCCGAGCCCGAACTCCCGGGCCACCAGGGGCAGTGGCACGGACAGGATCATGATCGTGAAGATCAGCGTGGCCTGCACGCCGCCGAGCAGGGCGAAACCGGGCCGGTCGGCCGTGGCGACACTCATGGAACCCCCCCTCTCCATAATGACCGTTCGGTCCAGTATTGGGACAGCAAGAGGCGACCTCCACCGTCGCCCCGCCATCGCCCCACGATCCGTCAGTCGACCCGTCAGTCGAGCAGCACCAGCGCCTGCTCGGCGGCGTCCCGCACCCGGGACGCGCCGTCGGCGGTCCGGCCCAGCACCCGCACGCCCTGCAACAGCACCAGCAGCATCCGGGCCAGCGCCCTCGGGTCCCGCCCGGCGGGCAGTTCGCCCTGCGCCTCGGCCCGGACCAGGGCGGCGGTCAGCACCGTCTCCAGGTGGCCGAGCCCGGCCTCCACCCGGCGGGCCGCCGAGGGGTCGCGCGCGGCGAGCTCGACGGCGGTGTTGGTGATGAAGCACCCGCGCTTCAGCCCGTCCTCGGCGGACTCCGCCGCGAACCGGCGGACCAGCGCGCGGACGGCCGGCAGCACCGGGCCGGGCTGGGAGAGCTCGGCCAGGAGCACCGGGTCGGCCTGCTCGCCGTACCGCTCCAGCGCCCGCAGGAACAGTTCGTGCTTGCTGCCGAAGGTGGCGTAGATGCTCGCCCGGGCGATCCCGAGCTCCTCGACCAGGTCGGCCATCGAGGTGGCCTCGTAACCGCGCCGCCAGAACAGCTCAAGGGCCGACTGGAGCACGGCGTCCGGGTCGAATTCCTTCGTTCGCGCCATGGGTGAACGCTAACCCTTTCCAGAACGGTCGGTCAAGATCCTCCCCGAAGGTCGCACACGTGGGATCTGACGGAGCATTGCCAAGTGGACTAGACCAAGGCTACCCTTACCGCCCCGTACCTCCTCCTCCCCCCACAGGAGGCGTTTCCCCATGCCCGCGAACCTTCCCACCTCTCCCCAGCAGGCGGCCGAGGCCGCCCGCCCGCTCGTCCTGACGGCCTTCCGGGTCGTCGTCGGGCTGCTCTTCGCCTGCCACGGCGCCGCCTCGCTCTTCGGCGTCCTCGGTGGCACCAAGGGCGGCGGCACCGTCCCGCTCGGTCAGTGGCCCGGCTGGTGGGCCGCGCTGATCCAACTGGTCGGCGGCGCCCTGGTGCTGCTCGGCGTCGGCACCCGGACCGCCGCCCTGCTCTGCTCCGGCTCGATGGCGTACGCCTACTTCACCGTGCACCAGGAGCACTCCCTGCTGCCGCTGCAGAACGGTGGCGAACCCTCCGTCATGTTCTGCTGGGCCTTCCTCGCCATCGCGGTGCTCGGCTCCGGCCCCTACGCCCTGGACCGGCTGCTGGCCCGGCGCACCACGGCCGAGCCGGCCGCCCAGCCCGCCCCGGCCGGGGCACACCAGGGCCAGACCGGCTGAGCACCCGGCCCGGCCCAGGGCCCGACGAGCGGCTCGACGGACTGACTGTGCGGGGTCAGTCCTCGGCCAAGTGCCGTTCCACCGAGGCGACCTTGGCGGTGAGCCCGTCGGTGACCCCGGCCCGGTCGTCGATCTTGATGACCGTGCTCACCCGGCCGCTGTAGGCCTTCACCGCCTCGATCGCCGCCCGGATCACCGGCATCACCTCGTCCCACTCCCCCTCGATGCTGGTGAACATCGCGTCGGTCCGGTTGGGCAGTCCGCTCGCCCGGACCACCCGGACGGCTGCTGCCACCGCCTCTCCCACGTCCTCGCCGATCCCCAGCGGGGTCACCGAAAAGGCTGCGATCACGGCTCTGCGCTCCTTCCGCCGACGGCACTCACCGGCAGCACTGGTCGTGGCCGGGACCAGGTTCCGGTCCGGGCCGCGACCAGGCTAACCAGCCTTGCCGGCGCTCACACCACGGTCGGCAGCGGCGGTTCGACCGCGAGCGGAGCAGTGGCGCGGGCCCGGTGCTGGGCGGCCCACGCGGTGAGGGCCACCGTGCAGGCGTGGTCCAGGTGGCGCAGCCCGGACCAGTCGAGTTCCACCGGCCGGTCGGCCGGCAGCCGTTCCAGGGCGTCCAGCAGCCGGGGCAGCCGCAGGAAGGTCGCGTTGCCGGTGAGCCGGACGCGCTGCAGGGCCTCGCCGGACGGCAGGACCAGTTCCTCCAGGCCGATCTGGAGGTGCGAGGTCTGCCAGGCGGACTTGGCCACGGCCAGGCCGATGCCGATCAGCACCCCCTCGAACAGGTCGGTGGCGATGATGGTGCTCGCGGTCACCGCGAGCACCAGCGCCTCGCCCCGGTGGCCGCGGCAGAGTGCGGCGATCCGCCGCAGCGGGACGAGCTTGGCGCCGGCGTGGACCAGGACGGCGGCCAGCGCGGTGAGCGGGACGAGCCCGAGCACGCCGGGCAGCAGCGCGGTGAACAGCAGCAGCCAGAGCCCGTGCAGGGTGCGCGAGGCCTTGGTCCGCGCCCCCGCCTGGACGTTGGCCGCGCTGCGGACGATCACCGCGGTCATCGGAAGGGCGCCGAGCAGCCCGCAGACGGTGTTGCCGATGCCCTGGGAGGTCAGCTCGCGGTCGTAGTCGGTACGCCGGCCGTGGTGCATCCGGTCGACGGCGGCGGCGCTGAACAGCGTCTCGGCGGAGGCGATCAGGGTGAAGGCGACGACCGTACCGAGGCCGGCGGTGCCCGCCACCGCGCCGAGCGCGGCACGGTCGGGCAGGTGGACGACGTCGAGCAGGCCGGACACCCGGACCCTCGCCACCGGCAGGTCGGCGGCGGCCGTGACGGCGGCGGCCAGCCCGACCGCGGCCAACGGCGCGGGGACGCCGCGGGCGACGCGCCCGGGCAGGTACTTCCAGCCGACCAGCACGAGCAGGGTGGCCAGGCCCAGGGCGACCGCGCTCGGGTCGGCCACGCCGGTGACCACGTCCGCCAGCAGGTCGGGCAGTCCGGCGATCTTCTCCGGCCCGGTGGCCGGGGCGCGGCGGTCGGCGAGCGCGTACAGCTGGCCGAACAGCAGGGTCAGTCCGATGCCGGCCAGCATGCCGTGCACCACCGAGGCGGACATCGCCCGGAACCAGCGGCCGAGCCGGAGCGCTCCCATCGCGATCTGGAGCAGCCCGGTGCCGAGGACGAGCAGGCCGAGGGCGGTGACGCCGAAGCGCTGGACGGCGTCGTAGACCAGGACGGTCAGCCCGGCGGCCGGGCCGCTGACCTGGAGGCTGCTGCCGGGCAGGAGGCCGACGACCAGGCCGCCGACGATGCCGGTGACCAGACCCAGTTCGGCGGGGACGCCGGAGGCGACCGCCACCCCGACGCACAGCGGCAGGGCGACCAGGAACACCACCAGCGAGGCGGGCAGGTCGTAGCGCCAGGGGACGGCGCGCAGCACGGCGAGCGGGGGCCGGCGGCGGCCCGGCGGGGCGGCCTTGCCGGGGTGGCCCGGCGGGGCCTTGCGGCGGCGGGGCGTTCGGCTCACCCGGTCACCACCGGGGGGCGGGCAGGGAGACAGCGCATGGCGGCGTTCCTTTCGCGCGCCCGCCGCTGCGGGCACGCCGTCACAGGGAGGTGATGGGGGTCGCAGGGGGGTGAGGAGAGGGAAGGGAGGTGGACCGCGCGGAGGGGGCGACAGCGGTACGGCCGCAGGTCCGGGCGGACCGGACGGCGGCGGCGGGTGTCGGGTCGGTGCGGCCAGGGGGTGCGTCCCTCGCTCGGGTGCGGCGGACCGGGCACGCTGGTCCTGGACGGGACCGGCCGCCGGAGCTCCCCCACTCCCGGACCGTCCCGAATCCCCCTGCCACGGCCTCAGTTGGACATCACGGGCCCGGCGTGCCACCGACGGTACCCAGAGGTGCGGGGTGGGCCGACCTCGGGCACCGTCCCTTCACCCGCACTGCACACCGGCCGCGCTTTCCGGCGCGGAACGACCGGCTCCCCGGGCACACCAGCGCGATCGGCGCCCACCTGTACGAGCCCGGCCCCGTCTCCCCGCCCCTCGGACGCCCGCGGCGACCTGCGGTTTCACCCCCCGGGGCCGGCTTCCACATTCTGTTGGACCTCCCCTTGACGCCCCGCCGAGGCCAGCCGTACCGTATTTCCACATACAGAAACCGTTCTTCCGTATGGTGGAATTCTGGAGATGAGCCCTCCGACCCACTGCGGGCCGACGCAGGAGATACCCGATGCCTCGTATGACAGCCGCCCGCGCGGCCGTGGAGATCCTCAAGCTCGAAGGCGTTGAGGTCGCGTTCGGCGTGCCGGGCGCGGCCATCAACCCGTTCTACGCCGCGCTCAAGGCCTCCGGCGGGATCAGGCACACGCTGGCCCGGCACGTCGAGGGCGCCTCCCACATGGCCGAGGGCTACACCCGCGCCAAGGCCGGCAACATCGGCGTCTGCATCGGCACCTCGGGCCCGGCCGGCACCGACATGATCACCGGTCTGTACTCGGCGATCGCCGACTCCGTCCCGATCCTGTGCATCACCGGCCAGGCCCCCGTCGCCCGCCTGCACAAGGAGGACTTCCAGGCCGTCGACATCGCCTCGATCGCCAAGCCCGTCACCAAGGCCGCCACCACCGTGCTGGAGGCCGCACAGGTCCCCGGTGTGTTCCAGCAGGCCTTCCACCTGATGCGCTCCGGCCGTCCGGGCCCGGTCCTGATCGACCTGCCGATCGACGTCCAGCTGACCGAGATCGACTTCGACCCCGAGGCCTACCAGCCGCTCCCCGTCTACAAGCCCGCCGCCAACCGGATCCAGATCGAGAAGGCGCTCGCGCTGCTCCAGGCGTCCGAGCGCCCGCTGATCGTCGCCGGCGGCGGCGTCATCAACGCCGACGCCGCCGAACTGCTGCGGGAGTTCGCCGAGCTGACCGGCGTCCCGGTGGTCCCGACCCTGATGGGCTGGGGCATCGTCCCCGACGACCACGAGCTGAACGCCGGCATGGTCGGCCTCCAGACCTCGCACCGCTACGGGAACGAGAACTTCCTCGCCTCCGACTTCGTCCTGGGCATCGGCAACCGCTGGGCCAACCGCCACACCGGCGGCCTGGACGTCTACACCGCGGGCCGCACGTTCGTCCACGTCGACGTCGAGCCCACCCAGATCGGCAGGATCTTCGCCCCCGACCTCGGCATCGCCTCCGACGCCAAGGCCGCGCTGGAGCTCTTCCTCCAGGTCGCCCAGGAGCTCAAGGCCGCCGGGCGGCTCAAGGACCGCAGCGAGTGGGCCGCCGCCACCCAGGACCGCAAGGCCCGGCTCCAGCGCCGCACCCACTTCGACGACGTGCCGATCAAGCCGCAGCGCGTCTACGAGGAGATGAACAAGGCGTTCGGCCCGGACACCCGCTACGTCACCACCATCGGCCTCTCCCAGATCGCCGGCGCGCAGTTGCTGCACGTCTACCGGCCGCGGCACTGGATCAACTGCGGCCAGGCCGGCCCGCTCGGCTGGACCATCCCGGCCGCGCTCGGCGTCGCCACCGCCGACCCCGAGGGCCAGGTCGTCGCGCTCTCCGGCGACTACGACTTCCAGTTCATGGTCGAGGAGCTGGCCGTCGGCGCCCAGCACCGCATCCCGTACGTCCACGTGCTGGTGAACAACGCGTACCTGGGCCTGATCCGCCAGGCGCAGCGCAACTTCGACATCGACTTCCAGGTCAAGCTGGAGTTCGAGAACATCAACGCGCCGGAGCTGGGCGTCTACGGCGTGGACCACGTCCGGGTCGCCGAGGGCCTGGGCTGCAAGGCGATCCGGGTCACCGAGCCCGAGGGCCTGCTGCCGGCCTTCGAGGAGGCCAAGAAGCTGGCCGCCGAGTTCCGCGTCCCGGTCGTCGTCGAGGCGATCCTGGAGCGGGTCACCAACATCTCGATGGCCGCCGCCGACATCGACAAGGTCAACGAGTGGGAGGAGATCGCCACCCTCCCCGAGCACGCGCCGACCGCCGTCAAGCCGCTGGCGCCCTGAGCCCGCCGCGGGCCGCTCGGGGCGGGATCCGGCCCGGATCCACCACTGCGCCCCGCCCCGAGTGGCCCGGACGCGCACCGGGTACAAACCGGAAGACGCTCGCGCCCGACCTCCGTGCGCGGGCCCGGAGCCCCCTGGAGCGGACACCATGCCCTTCAGCATGAGCAAGGCCGAGCGCGAGCGGTTCCTCGCCGCACCGCACGTCGGTGTGCTGGCCGTCGACTCCGGCGCCGGAGCGGACCGGGGCCCGCTGGCCGTACCGGTCTGGTACACCTACGTCCCCGGCGGCCTGCTCACCGTCGTCACCGGCCGCGGCTCCGTCAAGGCCCGGCGGATCCGCGCCGCCGGGCGGTTCACCCTCTGCGCCCAGCGCGAGCAGGGCCCGGCCGCGTACGTGAGCGTCGAGGGCCCCGTGGTGGCGGTCGAGGACCGGCTCGACCGCGACGAGTGGGCCGCCCTCGCGAACCGCTACCTGTCACCCGAGGCCGCGCGCGACTACCTGGCCTCCGCCCGGGAACAGTTGGCCGCCGACATCACCTTCCGGATGCGGCCCGAGCGCTGGTCGAGCGCCGACTTCTCATCCTTCGGGGCCGACCTGTCGCAAGACCGGTAGGTCGGGCTCAGTCCAGGTGGTCGCGGCCACTACGGTGGCCAGGCGACCACCTGTTCCGCACTCCTTTCGAAAGGACCACCACCGTGAGCCTGTACGACATCCCGCTCCGCACCCTCACCGGCGAGCCCACCTCGCTGGCCGAGTACAAGGGCAAGGCGCTGCTGATCGTCAACGTCGCCTCCAAGTGCGGCCTGACCCCGCAGTACACCGGCCTGGAGAACCTCCAGCAGCGGTACGCCGCACGCGGGTTCACCGTGCTGGGCTTCCCCTGCAACCAGTTCGCCGGGCAGGAGCCGGGCAGCGCCGAGGAGATCCAGACCTTCTGCTCCACCACCTACGGCGTCACCTTCCCGCTGTTCGAGAAGATCGACGTCAACGGCGACGACCGGCACCCGCTGTACCGGCAGCTGACCCAGGTCGCCGACGCCGAGGGCGAGACCGGGGACGTCAGCTGGAACTTCGAGAAGTTCCTGATCTCCCCCGACGGCACCGTGGCCGCCCGGCTGCGGCCGCGGGTCGAGCCGGAGTCGGCCGAGCTGATCGCGGCGATCGAGGCCGTCCTCCCGGCCTGACCCCCACCCACCCGCCGACGGACCGGGCCCGGGGCCCCGCCCGGGGGCGGTTCGTCGTTTCCCCGGGGGGGGAGGTGGTCAGAGGTTGTGGTCTCGACGAGCGGGGGGCTTTCTAG
>NZ_JBWKER010000057.1:0-21148 GCF_056435345.1 Kitasatospora sp. NPDC043950 | reverse complement strand
GCGAGGCGCGGGAATCGACCCCCCCCCCCCCTCCCCCCCCCCCCCCCCCCCCCAACCCCCCCCCCCCCTCCCCCCCCCCGGCCCCGGTCCGTCGTTCCCCCGGGAGTGGATGCGCCAGGCGGCTGCGGCCTAGATGATCGGGGGCCTGCCGAGCCGGGTCATGGTCCACACCGTGCGCCAGCGCATCGGCTTGCGCCGACCGCACGGTGTGCGCCAGCCCTCGGCGAAGCCCGAGAACCAGGCCTTCAACCCAGCAGCGTTCCGGGTGCGGGCGACCGTGAGCGCCACCCACACGCCGAGGTAGACCGGCACCAGCAACGTGGGCAGGTGGCGGCGCGCGAGGTACACGCGGTTGCGGGCGTTCACCCGGTAGAAGAACGAGTGGCGGGTCGGGCTGGTCCGAGGGTGTTGCAGCAGCAGCTCCGGCGCGTACAGCACCCGCCAGTCGGCGTCGAGCGCCCGCCAGGCCATGTCGGTCTCCTCGTGTTTTCCGGCCTCTGTGCGATTCATTTGCCTCCTGACCAGGGGAATCACGTCGTAGACATGTATGTGACGCGGTGTAGCAACGGCGACGAGTGACGCTAGCATCGGTGTCTCACCGACTACTGGAGTTCGCTGCTATGCCGTTGCCGCGCATCGGGGTCGTCATCGTCACGATGGGCACTCGTCCGCGGGAGCTGGACGCCCTGCTCGCCTCGGTGGAGAAGCAGGATGTGCCCGCGCAGGTCGTGCTGGTGGGCAATGCGACCCCACTCACCGACGTGGATGCCAACGTCATCAAGATCCCGCTTGCGGAGAACCTGGGCTGCCCCGGGGGCCGCAATGTCGGCCTGGCGATGCTGTGCAAGTCGGGCGAGGTGGACGTCGTCATCGAACTGGACGATGACGGGCTGCTCATCGCTGATGATGTGTTCCGTAGGGTCCAGCAACTATTCGCGACAGAAGCGCAGTTGGGGATCATTGGGTTCCGGGTGGCCGACGAGCATGGCCACACCGAGCGTCGCTGGGTTCCCCGGCTGCGTGCCGATGATCCAATGCGCCGCGGCTTCGTGACCGCATTCCTCGGCGGTGGCCATGCGTTCTCGGTGCCGATGCTCAACGAGATCGGCCTGTGGCCGGCGAAGTTTTTCTTCGGGCACGAGGAGTCCGACCTGGCCTGGCGTGCGCTCGACGCAGGGTGGAACATCCTCTACGAACCCGAGCTTGTCCTCCAGCATCCGAAGACGTCCCCGGCCAGGCATGCGGTCTACTACCGGTTCACCGCTCGGAACCGGGTTTGGCTTGCCCGCCGCCGACTGCCCCTCCCCTTGATCCCGGTCTATCTGGCCGCTTGGATCTTCCTCACCTTCACACGGATCCGATCCGTCGCAGGCATGAAGGCATGGTGCCATGGGTTCCTTGAAGGTGTGCGGACTCCATGCGGCCCACGCAAGCCGATGAAGTGGCACACGGTAGGAAGAATGACGCGTCTGGGCCGACCACCACTCATCTGACCACGCCTCTGGCACATCTTGCTTCGAGATTTGAAAACTCTCCCAGGCAACGCACCTTGCCCCGGAGAAGCACCAGGCCGCGGTCAACCGCTTGAGACTCTCCGGCAAATCTGTTCCTTCTCTATAAAAAACAGCCGAGGGCCCGTATTATCCTAGGCATGACTTCGGACGCTGACTCCAGCCTCTCGGGAACCCCCTATCTGATCCCCAGCGACAGTGACGCAGTATCGAGACTTGAGATTGTCAAGAACCGATCAATCAATTCGCGCACTAAGGCAATTGAGGTGCAAGGCCGAATCCAGAGAGAGGCGGATGACCTACTTCAGCCGTATCTGGCTGCCATTCGAGCTGACCTGGTTGCTGAAAGCAATATGATCGAGGGATATCAATGGTCAGCTGAGCAGGTTCGAGAGGTAGTGACAACGCACCGAGAGCTGCTCAATCAGCCAACGGCAACTATCGTAGAGTCCGTCCGGAGTGATCCTCGCGTCTTTGAGGCCCTCGGACTCTATAAGGCTCATGAGATCGCAGATAGTTGGGCCGATCAAGGAGCTACTCCCCGGCAATTTGAGGTGCGCGCACTACATGGCCTAATCACCGCAGGGGAGCACTATGCGGGGAAGTATAAGAGCGGGGACAACGAGATCGGAGGGACGACCCTTCGAACCACGCCACATTGGGATACGCAACGAGCCATGGGCGAGCTCTGCGATTGGTGGTCAGCCACTGACGCCGACCCAGCCTTGATTGCCACCGTCGTGCATGCCTGGCTCACGCATATTCATCCGTTCGAGGATGGAAACGGGAGGATGGCAAGGCTGCTTGCAAACATGGCCTTGGCTCAAAACTCCTATCCTCCTCTGCTTGTCAGGTCAAGCGCCGACCGTGGCCAGTATTACGACTGCCTAGCGGCGAGCGACGAAGGCGACATCCTTCCGCTGTACGACCTCTTCGTTCAGATTCTTCGCCGCACCGTCAGATCCATGAGCGCCCCGAACTATATCCGCGACATCGTCCAGGGTCGCTTGCTTACCTCGTGGCAGAATAAGCTAGCCATGTGGAAGCCGCTCGCATCAGCATTCATGGGCACCTTGAATGCTGAGCTTTCCGCCGCGGGGTGGAGTTGCACGGAGCAAGGATTCCCGGATGTTCGGTCATTCTCGCTCCTTGCGGACCTGCATGCAGAGGGGAACTCCTGGTTCCTCAAGGTCTTGAATGACTCTCATCACGCGGAATGGCTTTTGTGGTTCGGGTTCAATAGTAACCTCTACTGCGAGGCCATGGGAAAGAAGTCAGAATATCCGTCGATCTTTCCATCCGTCAAAGATCCTAGCCGGGCATCTGTTCACAAGTTCCTATACGTTCCAGCAAACGATGGTCGCTTCCCTGACGAGATCGTGATCAGGCCCCTTGAAAGCAAGCCATGCATTATCAGGTGCGGCAGCGTAATCCGCGAGTTGAGCATCGACGACGCCGCAAAGTATGTTGCGGAACGGCTGGCACTTTAGGCATCGATGGATGCCCATGTCGCGGAATACTTCACCGCTCGCTGCTGACGGTTCCTGCGCCTGAGGGGCCAGCGGCCCGCTGGCCCCTCGGTGCCTTGAATACCTGTCGGAACTCCCTTTATCGAGCCACCATGTCAGCTCGATTCCCTCCTGTCGCCAGCGCCCGGCAGGCGGATTACGGCAGTGGTCGCAAGTGACGGATGGCTGCTGACGGCTCCTGTTCGAGCAGGAGTGCCTGGAGTTCGGCGATCTTCCGGTCCTGAGAACGATTGTTGTCCCGGGCGGCAGCCAGGCGGTTCGTCAACGTGTGGTGATCCGCGGTCAGAGCTCGAAGCTGCTGCTTGAGGGTGGTGTTCTCGGTGACCAGCCGCTGGACGGCGTCGGCGGGCAGGTCCAGTTCGAGGTCCCGGATGCGGCCCATGAGCTCGCCAATGTGTCGGCGTTGCGACTGGATCTCTGCCACCGCCTGCCGCAGCGCATCCTCAGCGTTCAGAGCGCGCTCACGCCAGGAAGCCTCCACTGCCTCTGCTGTTTCCTGCCTGCCGCTGGCCTGGCGTCCCTCAGCCTGGGCGATGGCCTCGGTGACCAACTGCCGAGCGGCGGCGTTCTGGTAGAGGAAGGCACGCGAGACGCCGGCACGTCGTTCGACGGCCCGGACGGTCACCGGGGTCCGTTCCTTGCGCATCGCCGTGAGCACTTCCCGAACGCGGGCGAGGAGCTTCTCGGAGTGCTGGCGGCGGGCCTGGATGGCACTCGTCGTCTGGGCGGATGTACTGCCGCTCATGCGACCTCGTCCTCTTGGTCGTCGTACTCGTCGGGAAGGCCGACTTCCTCGACAGGAAAGCCGGTGTTCCACATGTGGCTGAAGTAGTCCTGCGGACGCCGCAGGTCCAGGGCGAGCGCTTGCTCGAGCAGGCCGAGTCCAGCCAGGGCTTTCTCCAAGCCGTCGATCGCCCGCGCGGTGGGCTCGAAGATCTTGTGCAGGTAGTCGGCGGTCGCGTCGTCCGGGGCCCGCTCGGCGATGGAGTACCACTGCTCGCGCTTGCGCCTCCAGTAAAGGAGGTCCGCGCCGGTCATCACGAGCTTGTCGCAGCTGTCGCAGTCCAGGTTCCGGGGGCACTTCCCGCCGTCCACGACGACCTGGGCCGTGCACAAGCCACCCAGTGTCGGTGTGCACCGACGCCCTACGTCCACGGCCATGGCCAGTGCCGTCTCCCGACTGAGCGGGTTCGTGGCCGTGTCGAAGAGCGGCTCGCCGGGGTTGGCGGAGCCGGGTCCGCCTACCCAGACGCGGGGCAGGAGGTCGTCCAGGTCGGAGCTGGCGATGTCGACGTAGTGCTCGGCCATGCGCTCGGAGACCTGCCCGAGGTACTTCCTGATATGGGTGAGCGACGCACCTGCCTTCAGGAGCTTGGTGGCCAGCGTGTGGCGAGCTTGGTGCGGAACTCCCCGGCCCAAGTCGAGCGTTGCCACCCACTCCCGGAACGATCTGCTGAAGAAGCCGTAGGAGATCGCTTCGGTCTCATGGGGGTTCTTCACGTGGGTCGGAAACAGGGCCAGTTGTTCCTGTTCCAGCACGGTGGGCAGACGACCCTGCCGCCGTTCGAAGCGTTGAAGCGTCGTCTTGCGCCTGTTGTCGAGGCGGGTGAAGAGGTACTCGGGGATGCGGATGCCTGCGTCGAGGTTCCCGACCTTGGTCTGGTCGTGCCAGAGCATCGGGACCCCGTTGAGGTAGGAGATGCAGTCGAAGCGGAGCTCCAGGATCTCCGAGCCACGCCGGCCGGTATATACCAGGGCCTCCCAGGCATCCCGCAACCCACGGTCATTGCTATCCCAAGTCGCAGCAAAACGACGCAAGTTGTTCTCGTCCGCCAGTGCTCGCGCGAGCCGGTCATCGAACGGCCGACGCTTGCGGTCCTGGATCCTTCCTCCACGTGGCAGCGCGGTAATGAACGCCCGGTCCAGACCGATCGCATCGGCCTTGCCAGTCTCCAGCAGTTCGTAAAGGACCTTGCGTACGTAGTTGAACGTAGGCCTGGCGCTGGCAGTGCTCACCGTCGCGGGGGAGCCGTCGGTGCGGCGCAGGACCAGCGACGGCAGGCCGCCCGCTGCCCGGTGCCGGTGATCGGCGGCGAAGCTCTCCGCGTGCCTGCTTGTCAGCAGCTTCGGGTCGTTCCCGCTTTCCGGCGCGTCGACGGCCAGGAACGCCCCCAGTTCTGAGAGCGCCCGTCGAGCTGAGTCCAGCGGGCCGCGGGAGCGGGGGCAGTCCACGGACTGCAGCAGGCGGGCGATGTGGTCCCAGAGCACGTCGCGCAGCCAGCGCTGCGGCACCGTAGACAGGTCGAAGCAGGTGTCCGTGCCCGGGAGCCGGCGCCCGAAGTGCTCGGTCTCGATGAACCCTGCCTCCCGGCTGTCTTCCTTCGTGTAGTAGAGCGGTCGCAGTCGGCTCAGGATCTCCCGAACGATCTGCCGAGGCTTAGTTCGGCACCGGTCCAGATCGAGACCGGCGAGCGAGTCGACGTCGGCCTCCCGGCATTCGTTGGTCAGCATCCGCAGGTCGGTGATGGTCCACAGGCTGCGGCTGCCGTCCCGGGTGTGGGCCTCCAGCCCCCACTGCAGTTCGGCCTTGGCCAGCGGGCGCATGCCGACCAGGTTGATCTGCCCAAGCTGGTAGACCGGTTGCTGCTTGGCGCACCATGCCTTGAACAATGCCGGATCCTCGGTGGAGACCGGAACAGCCTCGCCCGTCCGCTCGTAATGTCGCTCCCACAACCGGGGCAGGCTCACCCTGCCGGGCCGGCCGGCGGCGATGTAGCGCTCCCGGTGCTGAGCGCAGAGCCCCAGCGGTGTGTCGGCCAGACGCTCGCACGTTGCCGCGCGGCAGGCCCCGTAGCCGTGTGGATACGGGACCTGGTCGCGCAGCCAGGAGGAGAAGTCAGCGGAGGCCCCCACCCGCCGGGTGTAGTTGTCCCACTGCCGGTAGTGGAACAGGCAGACCCGTCTCGACTGGTTGTAGGAGGGCCGGTTCGGGCAGATTGCGCAGAGGAGCGGCTCGCAGCCCCCGATGGGCTCCAGCGGCTCGGCGACGGCCAGGAACCCGGAGCGGGTCGCCTCCTGAGGGTCCCGGGCCAGATGATCGTTCCACTGCTTCTGGTGCGTGTGGCAGAAGTCGCCAGTGCTGTTCCTGGTTCGCAGGCACTCCGGAACTGCACAGCCCCAGCCGTACTTCTCGTGGCCCGGAGGCATATTCAGCACGTCGCCGCGGAACAGCGGGTTGAAGCTCGGCCCGGCGATCAGGGCCTCCAGTAGCTCCAGGCGGTCCCGTCCTGCCTGGCCGAGCCCGCGATCAGGCAGCGAGCGCAGAGGTGAGCTCATTTCGGCTCACCCCACACCGTGTTCAACGCGGTGACGAACGCAGGGTCGTGGACATCGGTGTGCCCGTAGACCTCCTCGACGGTCTGCGCGGAGGCCCAGCCGCCCGCATCCCGGGCGATCACCGCGTTTCCGCCCGCGGCGTCGAGAACCTCGCTGCCGAACTTGTGACGCCACATGTGCGGCCTGAGAAGACCGAGGTCCAGCCGGTAGCCGGCTCGCTTCAGTAGCTTGCGCGCCGAGTCGGCTTTCCAGGGTAGCCCGGCGGTGGGGCCGCAGAGGTTGACCAGGAGCATGCCGTGCGTGGCGTCCGGCGGGTACTCAGCGGTCATGTACTCGAAGTACGTGTGGACCATCGCGGGACTCGCCCGCCGAACCTTGCCGCCCTGGACGATCCCGTCCTGTACGGCCCAGTCCTGTTTCGTCTTCACGCGGGCCCGGTTCGCGTTCGTCTCACGGTGACAGATGTGCACGTGGGCCGTGCGGCACTCGCCGCAGCGTGCGTTCTCCCGAAGATGCAGATCGATCAGGTGCATGCCCGTCAGCTCGCCGATGCGGAAGCCGCCGTCGTCCAGCCATGTCACGACCATCCGGTCCCGCGCCGTCTCGAAGTCCTCCAGCAGGAACTCCCGCGCGCCCTCTGGCGGGAGCTTCGGATGGCGCCGTCGGACCACCCGCTTCGGCCGAAGCTTGTTGGTCGGCATCTCCCGCAGGACGTGGCCGAGCAGGGCACGGTTCCGATCGGCCTTCGTAGGCAACCTCGTCCCGCCGAACTCCTTCACCAGATCCTGGTTGATCCCCAGCTTTCCCTGGTGAAGGTAGAAGCCCTTCAGGGCGGCCGCGGCAGTCTCCAGCGTGCTCTGCTGATACGGCTTCTTGCCCTCCCGCCACGGCTGTCCGAACGGGCCGGAGAATTCGGCGCCGACGGTACCCATGTACCGCTGGAGGTCGTAGAACGTCACCGTCTCCGGCGACAGCCCCTCATAGGGCAGCCATCTCAGATGATCGACGAGCAGATAGGCATACGTCCGCGCGGTCCCGACATCGCACAACCGCAGGAAGCCGTCCGCCACGCGGTGCACGGAGCAGTCCGGTTCCAGGATCGTGTACGCAACTCGGCCATCCTGCCGTGGGATCTCCTGAACCCGGAGATCCCCGATCACTGCCCGTCGAGCCACTCGCTACCACCCGCCCCAACTCGCGGTACATCACACACACGATGTACTCGTCGGGTTAACGAGGCTGGGACGCGCTAGGCAACGCTCTTGACACACATCAAGCACACTCGGCAAGCGGGCAAGTTAACTCGTGCGCGAAGAAGAACGCGTCCGGCCAGTCCCCGACCTGCCGCAGCATCTTCGTCGACAGCCCATGGCCGCCGCCCAGGAAGCTGGTCACCTCGCCACCGCGCATCGGATCGCCGGCCCGCAGCCGGGGAACGTGGCGGCGCTGGGTCAGCCCGGTCTCGTCGGCGATCCGGAAGGACACGATGCCCAGCCCGGGGTCCGCCTCGTACAGCGCCTCGATCCTCGCAAACACGTCGTCGGCGACGAGCAGGCCATCGTCGTCCAGGTCGATCACCACGTCCACGTCGCGCAGGTGCTCCAGCGCCACGTTCCGACCGCCGGTCACCCCGAGGTTCTCGGCCAGCTCGACGCCCTCCACCCACGCCGGCAGCTCCGGCCGCGGGCAGCCCTGGGCGACCACCACCGTCCGCGCCGGCTTGACGGTCTGCATCTCCACCGAGGCCAGCAACTCGGCCAGTTCCTTCGGCCGCGTGCCCATGGTCAGGACCGCCACGCCCAGCTTGACGCCCACCGAACTCATCCCTTCGAGGAAGCAGACATGACCCGACGAACGCACCGCTCGGGCGCCGCGTCGCTCAGGGAGCTCGCCGAGAGGCGGATGCTTCCGGACCACCAGGTCATGGACCAGCCCACACTGAACTGGATCGCCGGGATGCGACCCGAGGTCTCCGCCGCGCCGCCCACCCTGCCACACTCGCCGCTCATGTCGGTACCGGACGTCACCTGGTACTACCAGTCTGCGACCTGCGAAAACGCAACAGAAGGGGCCCTGTCGGCGCCGACCAGTCGTCATCAGCCGTGAGCTGATGGAGCGTTAGAGCTTCGAGGGGTTTCTGATCTCTCCGGACGGCACCGTGGCCGCCCGCCTGCGGCCGCGGGTCGAGCCGAAGTCGGACGGCCTCGACCGCCGCGGTCGAGGCCGTCCGGCCGACCTGATCCCCACCCACCCGCCGACGGACCGTCGAGCAGCCCCTCTCGATTGCCGAGTCGGCCTCGACTGAACTGGGCCAGTAGAACTGCGCACTACCCCATGTCCGTTCGTGTGGGGGTTCGTCGAGCGGACCGTGGACAAGACCGAGCTGCTGATGCCGGTGCGACAGCAGCCACTTCGCAGGCTCGGCCGCCCAGCGCCCGTGCCTCACCAACTCGCGCTGCTCCCACCCTCAGACTGGACGGCGCTGCTGATCCCAGCCGTCGGGTGGCGTCCACTCGTCCTCGCCCGCCGGTGGCGTCGAGATCGACCCCGCCAGCGACCGGCAGTTCGTGGCCGACGTCCGTCACCTCGACGCGCAGCCGTTCACCGTCCCAGGACACGCACACGACGCACGGGGCGTGGGTGTGGGACACAGCGTTGGTGATCAGCTCACTGGACAGCAACTCGACATCGCGGAGCGCGTCCTCCGCGAGCGGAAGGCCCCAACTGCGCACGGCCCGTATCACCCGCCGCCGGGCGTTCGGTACGGCCTCGGCAGTGGGCAGCATGCGAAAGCCGAACGGGGCAGGGGTGACCGTTTGGCGAGTGGCGACGGACATGAGCGCGGACCTTTCAACCGGACGAGGTCGGCAGAGGGCCGATTCGCGCCGGGATTCACCCGGCAGGTATCTACAGAACCGCCTCCAACGCCGGTGAACCAGAGCAGAATTGAAGCGGCAATGAGGCATCCGTGCTGCAAACCCGGGCATGACCTGGCCTGTTATGGCTACAGACGAACTGACGTACCTCCGCAGGACGCGGGATGGCATCCAGGAGGTCCCGGCTGATCCAGCGCAGGGAGGCGGTCGGCCACACCCAGGAATCTCTGGCTGAGGCCCTCGACGTGGACCGTACGACCGTGGGGCGATGGGAGAGCGGCAGAGGCGCCCCACAGCCCTGGATGCGGCCGAAGCTCGCCCGCGCCCTGAAACTCTCGGTCGACCAGTTGGCCGACTTGCTGGCAGCACCCCCTGCAGCCGCCAAAGCAGTTCCACCGTCCAGCAGCGTCAGTGAAGCCTCGCTTCTTGTGCCTGCCCGGCGCACGGACCACGACAACGACCTCGTATCGGCCGTGGCAGCCGACTCGGCAGAGTCCGCGCTGTTCCTCCGTTTCGCGAGCGCGTCCAACGTGGACGACACTCTGCTCGAACAGATCGACGCGGACATTGCGAGGCTGGCAGGGGACTACGTGAGCAAGCCGGTGTTCGAGCTCTTCCACGACATCGGTACCCTCCGGCGAGGAGTGTTCGACTTACTCCGAGGTCGCCAACACCCTTACCTGGCAAGCCATCTCTACCTGCAGGCCGGGCGCCTGTGTGGCCTGGCCACCCATGTCGCCCTCGACCTCGGCCAATACACAGCTGCGGCTACGCATTCGCGAACAGCCTGGCGCTGCGCGGAGTCAGCCGGCCACAACGGTCTCCGGGCCTGGATCCGATCCATCCAGTCCCTGATCGCCTACTGGCAGCAGGACCACCACCAGGCCGCCGAGCTGGCCAGAGCCGGACTGCCGTATGCGGACAGCGGGACGATCGCAGCGCGTCTGCTCAGCCTCGAAGCACGGGCTGCTGCGGCGCTCGGCGACAGCGCGAGCGCGCTACGGGCCGTAGAAGCTGCCGAGGCGGCGCGGAGCGCCGTAGCCGGAGTGGATCTTCCCGGCGTATTCACGTTTCCCGATGCCAAGCAGTGGACCTACGCCGGCACCGCCCTCCTTGCCCTGGGCAGCCAGGTTCACGTGAACCGTGCCATCGAGGCGTCCTCCAGGGCCATTGCCCTGTACGAGTCCGCACCGCGGCAGGAACAGTCCTCCGGTGACCTGTTGGCGGCCCGCCTCGACCTCGCCAACGCCCACCTCGCCCACGGCGACCTCGACGGCGTGCAGGAGAAGCTCTCGGTGGTGCTGGACGCCGCACCGGACCGGCGAACAGCGAGCATCTCTGCCCGACTTCGAGCCCTGAGCACCCGTCTCGCCGAGCCCGCCTACGCAGGCTCCCCGATCGTCCTGAGTCTCCGCGAGAATGTCAGAGAAGCCTGCTCTCGACCCGCACTCACGAATCCTCCGGAGCTGCCCCAGTGACGAGCAACACCGCACAGCAGGACGCCGCTATCGCCGACAAGGCGATCCTCGCGAACAGCGCCTACGCCGACGGACGCCACCTGGCCGCCCGCCAGTCCATCTACCGGTGGCAGCAGCCGCGGTACGACCTGCCCGGGATCGTCCTCGAAGAGCTGGCCGGCACAAGCGGGATCGTCCTGGACGCCGGGTGCGGCAACGGCAAGTTCGTCAGCCGCCTGCACAAGGATCGCCCGGACCTTCAGGTCGTCGGGATGGACATTTCGGCGGGCATCCTCGCCGACGTCGAGAAGCCGGTCCTGGTAGCCGACGCCCAGGCCCTGCCCTTCGCCGACGACAGCGCCGACGCCGTGTTGGCCCTGCACATGCTGTACCACGTCAGCGATATCGAGGCCACGATCGAGGAACTGGCCCGCGTCCTCCGGCCTGGCGGTGTGCTCATCGCCTCGACCAACAGCACCATCGATAAAAAGGAGTTGGACCGGCTCTGGGCCCGGGCCGCAGGCGACATCCTCGGGATTCCCGAGGGGCCGGCGCGGGTTTCCCTCAGCTCCCGCTTCTCCCTGGAAAAGGCCCCCGGCTACCTCGGAACAGCGTTCAAGGACATCCGAGTGCGGGAACTGCCTGGCGCCATCGAGATCACCGATCCTGCGCCGATCGTTTCCCACCTCGCCTCCTATGAAGCGTGGGCTGACCAATGCGGCGTCCCTTTCCGCGAGACGGTCAGTCGGGCGGCAGAGATCGCTGCCGCCGCCATCAAGACAGAAGGCTCATTCAAGATCACGTGCCTCGGTGGCATTCTGACTTGTAGGCGGTAAGGCGGCCGAGCGACGTGGTCACTGCCTAAAACGACAAGGTGGTTTCCTCGCGTCATCATGGCTGCTCTGGTCCATCTGGACTCCTCCAGGGCGAAAAGACCAGTCGTTCCTATGCCGTCCGGTCGGCCTGATCCCCACTCGCCGACGGGGAGAGCCGCAGGTGGTAGCCCTCCCCGTCACAGCAACAGGCGGGTCCCCGGTGGGAGTTCACCGGATCCGGCGGCGTGGTGCAGATGTGCCAGCAGGGTCGTGCGCAGGGCCCCTGCGGCGCGGGTGAGCGGCACTTCGTGGCCGTGCGCGACGGCGATGGTGCGGCCCAGGCCCGGCCCGGCGAAGGGCGTGACCGCGAGGCCCGAGCGGGCCGCGACCATCCCCGGGACGACCGCGGGCCCGAGGCCGGCCCGGACGAAGCCGAGCACCGCGTCCATCTCGCCGCCCTCCACCGCGAACTCCGGCTCGAAGCCCGCCGCCCGGCAGGCCGCCAGGGTCGCCTCCCGGACGTCGTAGCCCTCCCGGAACATCACCAGCGGGCGCCCCTTGAGCTCCGCCACCCGGACCTTGCGCCGGGCCCGCCGCTCGGCGGAGACCAGCACCAGCTCCTCGTGCAGCAGCTCGGTGACCGCGAGGGCCGGCGCCGCCTCGCCGCTCGGCGGGGTGATGATCAGCGCGAGGTCCAGCTCCCCCGCCGCCAGCCAGCGCACCAGATCGCGCGAGCCGCCCTCGCGGACCACCAGCGCCACCCCCGGGTAGCGGTCCCGGAACAGCCGCAGCACGTCCGGCACCAGGCTGGTGCACAGGCTCGGCGGCGCGCCAAGCCGGACCCGGCCGCGGCGCAGCTGGACCGTCTCCTGGACGGCCAGCCGGGCGCTCTCGGTGTCCGCGAGGATGCGCCGGGCCAGCGGCAGCAGCGCCTGCCCGGCGTCGGTCAGGGCGATGTTGCCCCGGGTGCGGTGGAACAGCTCGGCGCCCAACTCCCGCTCCAGCGAACGGATCTGTTGCGAGAGTGACGGCTGCGCCACGTGCGCCGCCTCGGCCGCCCGGGTGAAGTGGCGGGTCTCGGCGACGGCCAGGAAGTAGCGGAGTTGCTGGAGCTGCACCCCACCAGGATAGGCCGCATCGATAGGTCCTGACTATCGTCGTGAGCCGCAGCATGTCTTGGACGCACCCTGGCGACCGTCCCTACCGTTGCTGCCATGACAACCGCGACTCGGACGGCCCGGCATCCGTCCACCCTGGCGACGCTCTGGCGGTCGACCGTCGGAAAGAAGGCGGTCATGGCCGTCTCCGGACTGGCCATGCTGCTCTACCTGGTCGCGCACATGCTGGGCAACCTCAAGGTGTTCGCCGGCCCCGACGACATCAACGGCTACGCGGCCTGGCTGCGCACCATCGGCCAGCCGTTCCTGGGCCACGAGTGGTTCCTCTGGATCGCCCGGCTCGGCCTGCTGGCCGCCGTCGTGCTGCACGGCGTCTCGGCCTACCAGCTCAGCCGCCGCGACCTCGCCGCCCGGCCGAGCAAGTACGCCCACAAGCGCCGCCGGGCGAGCTACGCGACCCGGACCATGCGCTGGGGCGGGGTGATCCTGGCGCTGTTCATCGTCTGGCACATCCTCGACCTGACCACGCTGACCGTGAACCCCGCCGCCGAGCACGGCCGCCCGTACCAGAACATCGTGGCCTCCTTCGGCCAGTGGTACAGCTGCGTGATCTACATCGTCGCGATGCTCGCCGTCGGCCTGCACATCCGGCACGGCTTCTGGAGCGCCGCGCAGACCCTCGGTGCCAACAACGCCCGCCGGGACCGGGCGCTCAAGCTGACCGCCAACGGCCTGGCGCTCGTGCTGACCGCCGGCTTCCTGTCCGTCCCCGTGGCCGTGATGTTCGGAGTCGTCAAATGAGCTACCTGGACTACACCGTCGGCGAGCCGATCGCCGACACCAAGGCCCCCGGCGGGCCGATCGAACAGCGCTGGGACCAGCGGCGGTTCGAGGCCAAGCTGGTCAACCCGGCCAACCGGCGCAAGCACACCGTGATCGTGGTCGGCACCGGCCTGGCCGGCGGCGCGGCCGGCGCCACCCTGGCCGAACAGGGCTACCACGTCGTCCAGTTCTGCTTCCAGGACTCCCCGAGGCGCGCTCACTCGATCGCCGCCCAGGGCGGCATCAACGCGGCCAAGAACTACCGCAACGACGGCGACTCGATCCGCCGGCTCTTCTACGACACCGTCAAGGGCGGCGACTTCCGCGCCCGCGAGTCCAACGTGCACCGACTCGCCCAGGTGTCGGTCGAGATCATCGACCAGTGCGTCGCCCAGGGCGTCCCGTTCGCCCGCGAGTACGGCGGCCTGCTGGACACCCGCTCCTTCGGCGGCGTGCAGGTCTCCCGCACCTTCTACGCGCGCGGCCAGACCGGCCAGCAGCTGCTGCTCGGCGCCTACCAGGCGCTGTCCCGGCAGATCGCCGCCGGGAACGTGGAGATCCACCCGCGCACCGAGATGCTCGACCTGCTGGTCGTCGACGGCCGGGCGCGCGGAGTCGTCGCCCGCGACCTGGTCACCGGCGCGATCAGCACCCACACCGCCGACGCCGTGGTCCTCGCCAGCGGCGGCTACGGCAACGTCTTCTACCTCTCCACCAACGCCAAGAACTCCAACGCCACCGCGATCTGGCGGGCCCACCGGCGCGGCGCCCACTTCGCCAACCCGTGCTTCACCCAGATCCACCCCACCTGCATCCCGCGCTCCGGCGACCACCAGTCCAAGCTCACCCTGATGAGCGAGTCGCTGCGCAACGACGGCCGGATCTGGGTGCCCAGGGCCCAGGGCGACACCCGGCCGCCGGCCGAGATCCCCGAGGACGAGCGGGACTACTACCTGGAGCGGATCTACCCGGCCTTCGGCAACCTGGTGCCGCGCGACATCGCCTCCCGGGCCGCCAAGAACGTCTGCGACGAGGGCCGCGGCGTCGGCCCCGGCGGGCAGGGCGTCTACCTGGACTTCGCCGACGCCATCCGCCGGCTGGGCCGGGACGCCGTCGCCGCCAAGTACGGCAACCTGTTCGACATGTACGAGCGGATCACCGCCGAGGACCCGTACCGGGTCCCGATGCGGATCTACCCCGCGATCCACTACACGATGGGCGGACTCTGGGTCGACTACGACCTGCAGACCACCGTCCCCGGCCTGTTCGCCGTCGGGGAGGCCAACTTCTCCGACCACGGCGCCAACCGGCTCGGCGCCAGCGCGCTCATGCAGGGCCTCGCCGACGGCTACTTCGTCCTGCCGCCCACCCTGAACGACTACCTGGCCCGCAACCCGCTGCCCGCCGTCCCCGCCGACCACCCGGCGGTCACCGACGCCGAGGCCGAGGTCGAGGACCGGCTGAACCTCATCCTCGCGGTGGACGGCGACCGCACCCCCGACTCCTTCCACCGCGAACTCGGCGAACTCCTCTGGGACGAGTGCGGAATGGCCCGCGACGAGGCCGGACTGCGTCGGGCCCTGGCGCGGATCCCGCAGCTGCGCGAGGAGTTCTGGCGCCGGATCAAGGTGCCCGGCACCGGGCAGGAGCTCAACCAGTCGTTGGAGAAGGCCAACCGGCTCGTCGACTACTTCGAGCTCGCCGAACTCATGTGCCTGGACGCCCTGCACCGCGCCGAGTCGTGCGGCGGCCACTTCCGCACCGAGAGCCAGACGCCCGACGGCGAGGCCGCCCGGCGCGACGAGGAGTACGGCTACGCCGCCGCCTGGGAGTTCACCGGCACCGGGACCGCCCCCGTCCTCCACCGCGAGGCCCTCGACTTCGCGTACGTCCACCCCACCCAGCGGAGCTACGCATGAACCTCACCCTGCGCATCTGGCGCCAGCCGGGCCCGGACGCCCCCGGGTCGATGACGACCTACCAGGTCGGCGGCATCAGCCCCGACATGTCCTTCCTGGAGATGCTCGACAGCCTCAACGAGGAGCTGATCACCAGCGGGGACCAGCCCGTGGCCTTCGACCACGACTGCCGCGAGGGCATCTGCGGCGCCTGCGGCATGGTCATCAACGGCCAGGCCCACGGCCCCGAGCGGACCACCACCTGCCAGCTGCACATGCGGCACTTCCGGGACGGCGACACCATCGACGTCGAGCCGTGGCGGGCGGCGGCCTTCCCGGTGGTCAAGGACCTGGTGGTGGACCGCTCCGCCTTCGACCGGATCATCGGCTCCGGCGGCTACATCTCCGCCCCCACCGGCAGCGCCCCCGACGCGCACGCCACGCCCGTCCCCAAGGAGGCCGCCGACACCGCCTTCGAACACGCCGAGTGCATCGGCTGCGGCGCCTGCGTGGCGGCCTGCCCGAACGGCTCGGCGATGCTGTTCACCTCCGCCAAGGTGGTCCACCTCAACGTGCTCCCCCAGGGCGCGCCGGAGCGCGCCTCCCGGGTGCGGAACATGGTCACGGCGATGGACGCCGAGGGCTTCGGCGGCTGCACCAACACCGGCGAGTGCGCCACCGCCTGCCCCAAGGGCATCCCGCTGCCCAGCATCGCCGCGATGAACCGCGAATTCCTGCGGGCCGCGCGCGGTTGACGGGCCACGCCGACCGGCCCCGTGCCCCCGGGCGCGGGGCCGACGGCGTGCAGTGGGGCGTACGGGGCATTCGCACGCTCCTCCGAGGGGTGGTGGATCGTCAGGTCCCGCGCCCGCACCCGGGAATTCGCGCTACCGTGGTGCTCCGCTACGGAAGGACGGCATATGCCCGAGGTTCAGTCCTGTTCCGGTTGCGGCGGGTCCGGGGGGACCCAGAAGACCGAAGCCACGGTCGAACGGGACGAGGAAGGGAGCATGGTGCCGAGGATCCACACCTTCTGGTCGCCCTGCGGTCGGTGCCACGGATCCGGGACGGTGATCGCCGGATGAGGCTGGTCTTCGAGTGTGTCGAGTGCGGCGCACACTACCTTCCGCCCGAGAGCATGGCGTACCCGGACGGGCCCGCCTCCCCGATCTGGTGCTCGCGCTGCCAGGCGGCCAAACGGTCCGCCGGTGTCCAGGATGACCCGCTGCTCACCCGCGTGGCCCTGGCCGCCGCCCGGGCCGCACTCGCCCGGCGCACCGCCGAGGGCGAGCCCGTCGCGCGCGCCGACGTCCGCCCGTCCCGGCCGCCACTGTCCCGCCGGGCCCACTCCGGCCCGGGCGGGGTGCGCAGCAAGCTGGGCTGAGCCCTCAGCCCCCGCCCCCGCCCCCGCCCCCGCCCCCGCCCCCGCGCTCGCGCTCGCGAGGGACCGTCCCAGCCCGGCGGCGTCCCTGGCCCGCTCTAGAAGAGCGCCTCCTGGGTGTCCGGCTCCGGCGGGCGGACCCGCTCCTCCAGGGCCACCCCGGACGTCGGACGGCCGGAGACGGGCGCGAGCGTCCAGCCGGTGAGCAGCCGGGTGTCCAGCAGCAGCGGCCCCGAGCCGTCGGCCTGGTCCAGGAACAGGTGGCGGCCCACCGGCGGGCGCAGGGTGCCCGCGATCACCGCCCCGTCGGCCAGGCCGCCGACCTGCCGGTACGCCTCCGGGGCGCCGTCGGACAGCCCGAACCGCGCCACGTGGTCGACCACCGGGCGCTCGGCGAGCAGTTCCAGCGCGTGGCCGGCCAGCAAGCGGTGCGCCTGCGCCCGGGCCTCGGCCAGCACGGCCCGGCGGTACGGCTCGTCGCCGTGCGCCCACCAGTGCTCGGTCTTCAGCCTGGCCTTGAACCGCTCGCGCGCCAACCCGGAGGCGGCGACGGTGAGTTCGGCGCGCCGGATGGCCGGCAGCCCGCCCCGGGCGGTGAACGCGTAGGCCAGTGCGCCCTGTTCGAGCAGTCGGCTGTCGCCGCGCTGCTCGGCGGTCAGGCCGACCTTCAGCAGGCCGTCGCCGAACCAGGCGAGGTAGAGCAGGTACGTCCGGCCGTCGTCGAGGATCTGGTCCCGGGCGAGGGCCAGGCCGCGGTCGACGCTCTGGCAGGCCGGGCACTGCACCGCGGCGCCGTCCGGCGCGATCACCGCGTGGTGCGGGCACGGGGTGCGCTCCGCCGCCCCGGCCAGCCAGGCGCCGGTGCAGCGGCGCGGCCCGCCCAGCAGCCAGCCGACCTCCGCGCCGGGCGTGACGGCCCGCTCGTGCGCCTGGCCTGCGCGCACGGCGCCGAGCAGGGCGCGGCCCTCGTGCCAGCTCAGCCCGGTGGAGACCCAGCCGGCGGGCCGGTCCGGGTGCTGCGGTGCGATCGTCACGGGCATCCCTCCCTCTCGAACCAGTGCAGAGTACCCGCCACCCCTGACAGTGCTCCCCCTGACAGTGCCCCCTGCTAGCCTCCGCGATCATGACGCCCGACACCGCCGCCCAGCCCGCCGACGCCGCCGACACCGCCGCCCAGTCCCCCGTCACCGCCGACGACCTCGCGCTCGTCCTTCAGCTCGCCGCCACCACCCTGCGCGCGGCACCCGCGGACGCCGACTGGTCCCAGCCCGCCGGAACGGTCACCTGGGACTGCTGGACCACCGTCGAGCACCTCGCCGACGACCTGCTCGCCTACGCCGCCCAGCTCGGCCCGGCCGCCCCGCCGCGCGAGCGGTACGTCCCCTTCGCCACCGAGCGCCGCTTCCCCGGCGGGCCGAACAACTTCGTCCGCGCCGACCGCGCGAGCGGGCCCGACGGGCTGATCGAGGTGCTGGAGGCGAGCGGCGGGCTGATGGTCGCGATCGCCCGCGCCGCCACGCCCGAGGTCCGCGCCTACCACCCGTGGGGTGTCGCCGACCCCGCCGGGTTCGTCGCGATGAGCCTGGTCGAGACGCTGGTACACCTGCACGACGTGGCCCAGGGCCTCGGCCTGCCCTGGGACCCCCCGGCCGACCTCTGCCGCCGCGTCCTCGCCCGCCTCTTCCCCGACGTCCCCGTCACCTCCGCCGACGCCCCCTGGCCGACCCTCTTGTGGGCCACCGGCCGCACCCCGCTGCCCGGCCGGCCGCTGCGCACCGACTGGCGCTGGCACGCCCGGCCCGAGGACGCCCCCCAGGTGCACTGACCGGTGCAGTGCAGCCGCGCTGCTCCCGGGGCTTGGCCCGGTGGGGTGTTCACGTTCTATTGTTGCGGGCGCGGTTGGCGGCGCGGCCGGGAGGTGGGCGGCGCGACCGGTCCGGCGTGCAATGAAGGGGTGGACGGTGGCGGGGCGGCGGAACGACGGAGTGCTGGCGATCTGGGCGGAGGCGCAGCGGCAGCAGCAGCGCCGGGAGGAGGCCCGCTGGCGTGCCGAGGCGGCGCAGCAGCGCCGGCTGGAGCGCGAGCAGCGGGATGAGCAGCGGGCGACGGCCCGCAACGAGCGGGAGGCGCAGCGGGCCTACCAGCAGTCCCGGGAGGCGGAGGCGGCCCGGCTGACGGCCGAACTGGACGCCCGGGTCGAGGAGTTGCGCGGGCTGCTGGCCGCCGGGCTGGCGGCGCCGGCGTTCGGCCCGCAGGCACTGCTGGCCCCGCGCCCGGTGCCGCCGTTCGACCCGGGCCCGCTGGGTCGGCCGGTGGAGCTGCCCGATCAGGGCGGCCCGAAGTACCACGTGCCGCCGCCGGACCAGGTGCAGGCGCGCAATCCGGGGGTGCGGCGGCAGTACGAGCAGTACCTGGCGCAGGCCCGGGCCCGGTTCGAGCAGGACTGGTACGCCGCCCAGGCGCAGGAGGCCGACCGGCAGCGCCGGCTGGCCGTGTACCACCAGGAGTACCTGGCCTGGGCGGCGCAGTTCCGCCGCCAGGACGAGGACCGCGCCGCCCGTACCGAGGAGTTGCTGCGGCGGCTGCGCGCGGGCGAGCCGGAGGCGGTGCAGGAGTACTTCACCGCCGGTCTGTACGCCTCGGCGGCCTGGCCAGAGGGCTTCCCGCACCGGCTGGTGGCGGCCTGGGAGGCGTCGACCCGGCAGCTGGTGGTGAACTGGGAGCTGCCCGGCCCGGACGTGGTGCCGGCCGCCGGCCGGGTGCGGTACGTGAAGACGGACGACCGCGAGGCGGAGGTGGCCCGCCCGGCGACGGAGCGCAAGGCGCTGTATCGGGAGGTGCTGGCGCAGTCGGCGCTGCGGCTGGCGGCGGAGCTGTTCCGGGCGGACCGGGACGGGATGCTGGACTCGGTGGTGCTGAACGGCTTCGTCCTGGGCATCGACCCGGCGACCGGCCGGGAGGCGGAGCGCTTCCTGTCCACCCTGACCGCCTCCCGGGCCGAGTTCGCCGGGCTGGCGCTGGACCGGGTGGCGCCGGTGGACTGCTTCCAGGGCCTGGGCGGCAAGCTGTCGGCGCGCCCGGAGCGGCTGGACGAGGTGCGGCCGGACCGGCTGCCGGAGACGGTCGGCGGAAGCCTGGCCGGACACGGCGGCGACGGCGACCCGGACCTGTTCGAGATGGACCCGATCGAGTTCGAGGAGCTGATCGCCGAGCTGTTCCGGCTGCGCGGCTTCCGGGTGATGACCACGGCCCGCAGCGGCGACGTCGGGGTGGACGTGGTCGCCGAGGACCTGGACCCGGTGACCGGCGGCAAGATCGTGATCCAGGCCAAGCGCTACCGCAAGACGGTGCCCCCGATGGCCGTGCGCGACCTGGAGTCGACCGTCCGGCACCACGGGGCGAACAAGGGCATCCTGGTGACCACCGCCGGCTTCGGCCGCGGCTCGTACAGCTACATCGAGGGGAAGCCGCTGACGCTGGTCAGCGGGCCGGAACTGGTGGAGCTGCTGGCCGAGCAGGGGCTGCGGGGGCGGCTCGGCGGCGGCTCCGCGGAACAGGAGAAGCCCGCGCCGGCGGCCGCGCCGACGGATCGTCACAGCAGCCTGACGGTCAGCTGGCAGAGCCGGACGGCCGGCGGCGACGCGGTGGAGCTGGACGTCACCGCGTTCCTGTGCGCCGCCGGGCGGGTGCTGAGCGACGAGCACTTCGTGTTCTTCAACAACCCGCAGGACCCGGACGGCGCCGTGCGGCTGCACCCCACCCACTCGGTGCCGGGCGAGCCGGCCCGCGCGGTCCGGCTGACCCTGAACCTGGAGCGGCTGGCGGCCACGGTGGACGAGGTGGTGGTCGCCGTCTCCACCGAGGAGGAGGAGCCGCGGGCCCTGCCGCTCGGCTACGTGCACGGTGTCGCCCTGGCGGCGACGTACGGCCCGGGCGCGGCCGGTCCGGTGGAGTGGGCGGCCGGCACCGGCGGCGTGCCGGACAGCGCGATGCTCATGGGTTCGTTCCAGCGTGCGGGCGACGGTTGGCAGTTCAGCCCGTCGGGCCGCGCGGTGACGAACGGTCTGCTCGGGCTGGCGGGCGCGTTCGGCGTCGCGGTGGAGTAGCACGGGACCATCGTCCGCAGCACGGGGACCATGGTCCTCAGGGGTCGGTGTCATACCTGAGGAGGAGAAGACCCCCGCCGAGCCGCCGAGACGGCGGGGGTCGCCCCTCCTCGGGACATACGCATCGCGCTCGAACGGATTGGGAGGATGGAACGGAACCCCGAATGTCCGTTCCCGCCCTCAGGAGCACCCCCGTGACGACCCCCGCAACCGCCGTCCGTACCGGCCTGGCGGCCGCCCGCGCCACCGGCCTCAACAAGGTCTACGGGGACGGGGAGACCCGCGTCGTGGCCCTCGAC
>NZ_JBWKER010000056.1:39114-57065 GCF_056435345.1 Kitasatospora sp. NPDC043950 | reverse complement strand
CCCCCCCCCCCTCCCCCCCCCCCCCCCCCCCCCCCCCCCCCCCCCCCCCCCCCCCCCCCCCCCCCCCCCCCCCCCCCCCCCCCCCCCCCCCCCCCGCGGTACGGGGTGCGCGGTACGGGGTGCGGGCTACTTCTTGGCCGGTGCCTTCGGGACGGCGTTGTACGGGTTGTGGTGGTGGTCGCCGATGTGCAGCTGCTCCTCCGGCGCGCCGGCGAGCTTGGGCAGGACGTGGGTGCCGGTCGGGTCGGTGATGACGATGGCGTCGCCGTCGCGGCGCACGTCGTGCGGGGAGCCCTTGGCGTAGGAGGCGAGCTCCGCGCCCGGGCCGGTGGGGGTCGAGTCGGCCACCGTACCGAACACGTTCGTGGGCAGCGTCAGTGCGGTCGCCGTCGCGCCGAGCGTGGTGTTCGCGGACTGCTCGCCACCGTACGCGGCCCCGAAGGTGGCACCGCCGGCGACGGTGGTGCCGGCGGGCACGGTGACCGGCACGGCGGTGCCGGAGGTCCCCTGGAGGGTGACCACGCCGCCCTGGATGTAGCCGGTGGCCGAGCCCGTGTTCTGGGCGTGCTGCCAGCCGGCCTGCTGCTGGAGGACCGTCCCGGAGTCGGTGAGGGTCTGGTTGACCACCGGGGTGTCCGCGGTGAACCAGGTGCGGTAGGTGGACAGGATGCCGGTGAGGGTCTGCAGTGCCAGCTTGTCGTCGGTCAGGTTGGACTGGTGCATGAAGAAGGGCCGCGGGTCGTTGGAGAGCACGTACCCGAGGGTGATCCTGACCTGCAGCGGCAGGACGTAGCTCGACCAGGCGGTGTTCGGGTCCAGCGGTGCGATGCAGGTCGTGGTGGCCGGGTTGGCCTCGCAGTTGCCGCTGCCACCGTTCGCCTTGGAGGTGTAGAGCCAGTTGTACTCGCTCACCTCGTCGGCCTGGGTGGAGACGTTGTAGAACACGTTGACCGGGTGGCGCGGGGTGCCGAGCGCGGAGGCGATCTGACGCTGCCCGCTCTCGCGGGAGGCGTCGACGCCGAGCCACTGGATGTTGTCGGCACTCAGCGCGGCCAGGAAGTTCGGGTTGTCGTCGGGCTGCTGCGGCAGCATCACGGTGCCGGAGTGCTCGCCCGCGACCAGTTCGTTCGGCCGGAACGGGAGGCCGTTGGCCTGGGCGAACTGGATGTTCTGGGTGATCTGGGAGCTGATGGTGGGCTGGTCGACGTACTCGATGGCACCCGAGGCGTCGGTCTGGCACCGCCAGGGGATCACCGAGAAGTCCTGCACGCAGCCCAGGAACGGGTGGTCGTAGGTGTGGTTGACCCACCGGAAGCTGTTCTTGTTCGCCAGCAGCGCGTCGCTCAGCGGGTCGTCGCCGCCCTGCTCCTGCTGGTACTCGACACCCGGGCCGGCGTTGAACAGGAAGTCCAGGGTGTAGCCGTTCTGCTGCTGCCAGTTCACCGTGCCGGTGACGTCGGAGGCGGCCATCCGGATGGGTGTGGTGTCCGGTACGCCGGCGGCGCAGTCGCCTTCGCCCGGGGTGCACTTGCCGCTCTGGCTCCACCGGGAGTTGGCGTTGAACAGGTCGTCGATGTGTGCCGAGAAGTAGTTGCGCCAGTAGCCCAGGTGGACGCCCCGCGTCACCCAGTCGACGATTCCGTGTGCGAGCAGCCGGAACTGCTGCTGGTCGTAGTTGTACGCGAAGGTGAGGACCAACTGCTGGCGACCGCCGCTGGTGTAGACGCCCGCGAGCACGCCCTGCGTCGAGGTGCCGGGCACCGTCTCGGTGAGGAACGGTTCGAAGTGCGATCCGGTGGCCGGGTTGTCGGGCACCGGCGTGGCCAGCGCGCCGTACGAGCCGCTGCCGCCCGCGGTGCCCTCGAACGGCACCGGGCCGTTGAGGTAGCGGAAGGCGTCGGTCCGGGCGGAGGAGGACGCGGTGGCGGTGGTCGCGTCGAGCGAACCGGTCCACGAGGGCGTGCTCAGACCGGTGTTGGCGCCCGGCCACACGTAGGAGTCGACCTGCCGGACGTGGTAGGCCTGCTCGTAGCCGGTGAGGGCGGAGAGTTCGGCGGCGGAGAGCTGGCTCGGCGCGTCGTTGGGCAGGACGACGCCCTCGAAGTGGCCGTGCGGTGTGCCGTCGGCCAGGGCGTCGGCGAGGAAGGACGCCGTGAGGGTGGCGCGGTTGCTGCTGGTGAGGTCGACCACGGTGGTCGGCACGCCCTCGGAGACCAGTTGCTTGTGGATGCCCTCGACCCACGGGTTGCCGTCGGTGACGACGAGGACGTTCAGGTCGACCCGGGAGGTCGCGGCCGCGGCCGGGACGACCGTACCGAGGGATATCACCGCGCCGGCCACGACCAGCGCGATCAGCGGCAGCGCGCGGAACGGCGTTCGGCCCGCGCGCGGGGCAGGACGGGGTTTCAGGAGTCTCATGGCGCCCACCCTGGCGCAGCGGGCGGTCGCTACGGCCGCGTTCCGCCAGACCTTGACCGATCGATGGTGGGGTTTTTGGAAACGGTTCTCGTTTCGGAAGCTTCCCCGTAACCGGCCTGCGCGCCTGCGGCCCTGCGGCCCGCTCAGAACCGGCCGCGCCGGGCGGGCCGCGGCACCGGGGGTTGTCTGCGGCGGTGCGTATCGTCCGGGGCAACAGGTGCCACAGGAGTGAGAAGGAAGGGGCGGGAATGGACGAGGTCAGGCCAGGGAGGCGCGAGTACCTCGACGGACGGAGGCGACCTGACGGCAGGCCCCCGCCGCCGCTCTGCCGGCCGCGGGGGCCAACCCGTCGGCTGCTCGCCAGCCCGTCGGCTGCTCGGGGCAGAGGCCGTATGCTCACCCGCCACCGCGGTCCTTGAGGAGCGGGCAGAACACGGCACGCAGAACCGCGGTGCTGCGGATTCAGGTGGCTGACGGCGGGTCGAGGTCCTTTGTCATGAAGACCCTGCTGGTGCCCGGCGGGTCGCACGGGACTTCGCCCAGGCGTCGCCAGCCGTGCTTCGCGTAGAAGCCGGGAGCCTGGAAGCTGATCGTGTACAGGACCGCCGTGCGGCAGCCGCGTGCGCGGGCTTCGCTTTCGGCCCGGCGCAGGATCTCACTGCCCAGGCCACCGTGGCGCAACTCGGCCGGCAGGAAGAACAGGTCGAGGAAGAACAGCCCGAGTGAGGTGCGACCGGTCAGGCCACCGATCACCTGGGAGGTCACGCAGTCACGTACCAGGACGGCCAGTGGGCGGCGGTCGTCGACGGCTGTCGAGTCGGTGTTGAACCGGTCCAGGGCGTCGGAGATGAGCGATACGTCGGCGGGCTTCGGGGCGTCGGTGACCGTGAGGCCGATGCCGGGCCAGGGGTTCGATGGCGTGTTGTCGGTGGCAGGCATGGGGCTCCCAGGGCGGTTGGCGGAAGGTGTGCGGGCGCAGGGCGCGGTGGCCTCGGCCGGTACGGGACGTTAGGGCGCGGACGCTTCGGCCGGGCCCGAAGCGAGATCGACGACAATCGGGGACATGGACCACCAGCGCGAGGGCCGGGACGTCGGCGTGGACCTGGCCGCCGTGGCCAGGCTGCTGGCCGACGACACCAGGGCGGACTTCTGCCTGGCCCTGCTGGACGGCCGGGCCTGGACGGCCACGGAACTGGCCCGCCATGCCGGTGTCGCGGCCTCGTCCGCGACCGAGCACCTGAACGTGCTCGTACGTGGCGGACTCCTCGCCGAGGAACGCCACGGACGCCACCGTTACCTGCGGATGGCCGATCCGCGCGTGATGGCCCTGATCGAGAGCCTCGCCGCACTCGCCCCGCGCCACACCCCCAGGCCGCGTTCGCTGTCGGGCTCAGGGCGGCAGCGGGCCCTGGCCCGCGCGTGGCTCTGCTACGACCACCTGGCCGGAGAGCTGGGCCTGGCCGTCACCGACTCGATGGCCGGCCTCGGCCTGTTGGCGTGGGGAGCCGATCCGTCGCTCACCGCCGAAGGGGCGGCCTGGCTCCACGACCTGGGCATCGCACTGCCCGACGCCTCCCGCAGACCGCTGGTACGCGCCTGCCTGGACTGGACCGAACGGCGCCCGCACCTGGGCGGGGCCGTCGGCGCCGCCATCTGCGGGCACGCCCTGGCCGCCGGGTGGCTGATCCGGATCGGAACCACCCGTGCCCTCGCCCTCACGGATCTGGGCAGGCACGAACTGCGCGACCACCTCGGACAGCCTGCGACCACCAAGCTGCCGCCCTGGGACCAAGAGGCGGATTGACGGCCATGGGATGAACGGTCCCGGTGCTGGTGGGGCCGTGGCGGTGGAAGGACCGCACGGGTTGGGTGAGTTGCGAGGCCTGGTCCCCGACCGCTCCGCACGACGCCCGGCCCGCCGCCGCCGGACAAACACCGGACTCGTCCTCGCCCGCGTCGCCGTTTGCTGCTCACCCACCGGTCGAACCGCCCGCCGACCTTCCAGCCAGGGGCGACCGACAGCTCGTACTGGTAGTAGGCCCGGAACTCCTCGGCGTACCGGTACCTCGGATCGGTGCCGGTGAACTCCCGCTCGCACCAGTCCCCGATCCGGTCCGCGAGGTCGGCCCCCAGCTCCAGCGGCGCCGGGTACTCCGTCACCACCTCCGGGTGCAGCACGCACGGCTCGGGCACGTAGTCGCCGTCATTCTCCACGTCAGCCGGTAGCGGCGGATCGGTCAGCAGCGCGTCGACCTGCGCGGAGGAGCCCCACACCACCCTGGCCGCGGGCAACCGCGACGGATCGTGGTTCAGCGGACACCACAGCACCTGCAGCAGGTCCGCGCCCTCAGGGCACGGCAGCAAGGGGATGTAGCGCGCGTAGAGCTGGGCCACCGGCAGCAGGGGCGGCATCGGCGGGCCGAGGACGGTGATCACCACGTTGGGCCGCGGTCGCCGGCGCCGGTCGCCGCGCCGGCCATTGACATGTTGTTGACTCGTTGTTGACATGCTGCCTCCAAGCTGACGGGACAGCAGACAGCACACCCCACAGCGAAGGAAGGACAACCATGCGCATGCGCGGTCTCCTCGCAGCAGTCGTGGCATCGGTGGCGGCCCTCGGCATGGCCGTGCCGGCCTCGTCCGCCGCACCGGCCACGGACGCCAAGCCGATCGAGCGGGTCAGCGGCAAGAGCCACGTCTTGATCAACCCGGCGAATGCCGGCAGTACGAGCTGGGCGCCCGAGAAGGAGAGCTCCCTCGACGGCCAGCCGCTGACGATCCACGCGACCGAACCGACCGTCAGCCCGAACGGAGGCGCCAAGGCCAACGCCGACGCGATGGCCGGCGCCAAGGCCAGCGTCTGGGGCACCACGGGGCGGCTGCTCACCGGGGACGGCGTGTGCACCGCCAACGTCGTCTCCAGCGCCAACCGCGATGTCATCGCCACCGCCCGGCACTGCGTGGAGGGCGGGCACGACTTCAAGTTCGCTCCCGGCTACGACGCGGGGAACGCCCCCTACGGCTGGTGGACCTGGCGGGCGGCCGGCTGGGTCGACGCCCCCGCTCCGCAGGGCGACATCGCCTTCCTCGTGCTGAACACGCTGAACGGCCGACACATCGCGGATGTCGTCGGGGCCACCGGCATCGGGTTCAACCGGGACATCAACAACTACGCGCACATCATCGGCATCCCCGGAGTGGTCCCCGCCGAGCGGGAGCACATGCTCTGGTGCGGCGGCCAGCCGGTGGCCGGCCCCGAGCAGCCGCCCACCGCGCGGATCGACAACTGCATCGGACTGGGCGGAGGTGCCAGCGGCGGGCCGTTCTTCGTGAACTACGACCAGAACGACGGCTCGGCCGTTCAGACCGGCGACTTCGTCACGGGCAACAGCTGGCAGGGCAAGTGGTGGGCGGTGAGCGCCTACTACCGTGACGACGCCTACAACGTCTTCAACGGGGCTCAGAACGCCTGATCGCGCGCGCGGTACCGGTCCCCTGTCCCCGGTACTCCAGCCGGACCTCGATGCCGAGCCTGCTGGAGTACCGGGGCAGGGGGCCGGTGCTGCTCCGCGCCAGTTCGCGGACGGCGCACCCGTCACGACGGCCACTACCGACACGCGCGCGCCGGGCCCCCGCCCGTCTGGACGCGCGCGAAGCGCCTCTCTCCGCCACGAGAGAACGACAGGTGCGCCGACTCCTGACGGCGTCCGGCCGAGAACCCACGGGTCCCTCCCGCGCGCAGGTGGGCGGGGGCTCCCCGGCGGTTGCGTCGCAGACTCAATCGGACGGCGTGGCCGGGGAGCGCATGCCGAGCCACTGCTCGGCGCCCCAGGCCTCGAACCGCTCCACCTCGGTGAACCCCAGCTTCGCCGCCAGACGCATCGAGCCCACGTTGGCGCTCTGGGTGGTGAGCACCACCGGCTCGCCGGGAAGCGCGCCGGCGAGCCAGCCGAGTGCCGCCGCGCACGCCTCGGCGGCGTACCCGAATCCCCACGCCCGCGGCAGGAACAGGTAGCCGAGATCGATCTTCCCCGCGGCAGCCGGACGGCGGTGCCCCGTCGCCCTCCTGAGCAGGATCTGGCCGATCATCGACCCGTCGAGCTCGACGACGAAACTCCCGGGCCACCGCTCGGGCGCCCCGGGCATCTCGCGCTCAAGCTCGTCACGCGGCCGGGGGCCACCGAGGTAGGCGTGCACCTCCGGCGAGGCGAGCAGCTCGATGAACGCCGCACGGTCCCGGATCTCGGACGCACGGAGCACGAGCCTCCCGGTCCTGACCGGCTCAGGCGGCCACACCACAGCTCCCAGATCTTCCATTCGCGCACGCTAACAGGTGGTCAACCCGACCGACCCGACACCCCGGGACACAGCGCCCCAGGGCGGCGGGCACCGCCGGGACGGCCGGTGGCAGGCCGGGGTCGTTCGCCCGTCCGGCTTCCCGCACGAGGTGGTGTTCCGCCGCCACCCGTCCTGCCAGCAGCTCAGCATCGTGCGCGAGGAGGACTTCGCCTGCGTCCTCTGCGCCGAGGCCCCGCCGCAGAGGTGGAACGTCGACCGGCCCGGACGCTGGACGAAGCGCTGCGTGAACGCGGTGCGGGAAGACGCCGACCGGGAAGACACCGTGCGGGAAGGGGACGCGAGGGCCGGGGGTGGCGAGGTACCGTCAGTCATTCTCCTGGTCGGGCTCGCGCTCGGTGAGCCCCTTGCGGCAGTGGCCGTGGCCGGGGTGCTTGTGGCAGTAGGAGTCCTTCTCCTCCCCCACGGTGATGGTGGCCTTGGCGGGTTCGCTGACGATCGGGTTCCCGTGCGGGGCGGTGGCCGCCGCGAACGCCACGTTGGTGAGGTCGCAGCCCTTCTCGGCGCCGCCGCGGTGGTGGGCCGCCTTACAGGCTTCGATGTCGGCCAGGGTGATCGTGTAGGTGCCGTGGCAGGTGGTGCTGGCCCCGGGCGTCAACGTGGTCGCCTCGCAGCTGACGCTGGCGATGCGGTCGTCGTTGACCAGCACGCCGTGCAGGTCGGTGCTGCCGGTATTGGTGACCGTGTAGGAGTACTCCACCGTGTCGCCGACGGCGTAGGGGCCGTGCGAGAGCACCCGCTTCTTCAGGGCGAGGTGCGGCGCCCCGATCGGCAGCGTCAGTTGGGTTTGCGGGGACGTGACCGGCTGGCCGTTCGCCGTACCGGTGGCGGTGGCGGTGTTGGTGACGGAGCCGGCCGCAGCGTCGTTCTCGGTGATCGTGTACGTGCCGTGGCAGGTGGTTCGGTCGCCCGGGCTCTCCGCCGGGGCGAGCGCGGTCGAGGCGCAGGTGATGTCGGCGACGTGGTCGTCGGTCACGTGGACGCCGGTCAGCTCGGTGCCCCCGGTGTTCTGGACGGTGTAGCGGAAGGTGACCGTCTGCCCGACCGTGTAGGGGCCGGGCGTCTGCACCTGCTTCTCGATGGCGAGGCCGGGCGGCCGTTCGATCGGCACGCTCTGCGAGGACGGCGGCGAGGAGACCGGTCGGCCGCCCGAAGCGCCGGTCGCGGTGGCCGTGTTGTCGATGGAACCGTGGGTCACGTCGGCGGTGGTGACGGTGTAGGTGGCAGTGCAGGTGACCGTATGACCGCTCGCGAGCGTCGTCGTGGGACACGAGACCGGGCCGACCTTCGGGTCGTTGACGGCGAGGCCGGTGATGTCCGTGGCACCGGAGTTGGTGACCACGAAGTCGTACGGCACCCGCGTCCCGGCCACCAGGTCACCGGGCAGCGGCTGCCGGACCTGCTTGACGAGGTTCAACTGCGGCAGCGGCTGGTTGCTGCTCACCACCACGTTGCGGATGAGGTGCACGTCGGTGAACAGACCGGTGGAGGCCGCGAACCCGAACTTGTAGGTGGCGGGCACCGGTTGCGGGGCGGGTGTGCTGAGCACCTGGTGGGAGCCGGTGCCGTCGTTGAAGTCGACCGACACGGTGAGCACCGGGTCGGGCGTCGGGGTGAGCTCGACAAGGACCCGGCGGCGCGAGGGTTCGAGCGCGGTCTCGGCCTGGGCGGGGGTGGCCCCCGGGGGCAGCGCGGTGAGCGGCCCTTGCAGGGTGCCCGGGAGCGTCGACGGCCAGGGTGCGGTGGTGCTGAAGTTGCTGGTGGTGGCGGTCAGGAAGCAGTAGCCCTCGATCCCGTCGCCCGGGCCGCGCACCGTGACCATGTTGGCCCCGGGGCCTGGGACGCGGAACGCCGTCCCGGCGGGCGAGCGGGTGGGACAGCCGTTGCCGCGGTGCTCCCAGTCGCCGAAGTAGTTCCCGAGGACATCGAGCCCCACGCCCAGGTAGCCGCGGTCCACACCGGGCAGGAAGGTGGCGGTGGGATCGTCGTCGGGAAGCTTCTGCGCGTACCCGAGGCTGCCGCCGAAGGCGCCGGGGTGGGTCAGCGCGCCGTCGCCGTTCACCAGGAAGAACGAGATGCCGTCAGCGGGGTTGGCCGGGGTCGTGCTCCCGTACTGCCACTGGTCGAAGGTGACATCGAGGCCCTGGTTGGCGGGCAGCGCGTTGTTGTAGAGGACCGCGCCGGCCTGGTCGTTGGACGCGTCCGTCAGCCGCAGATAGCCGTGCGGCGCTCCGCCGGGGGGCGGCACCGGGCCCACGCCGCCCGGGCAGCCGCCGAGCGGATGGTCCCCGGGGCCGGGCGCGGCGGCAGCCGGCGCGCCGGTGAGACAGGCCGACCCCACGCCGGTGAACTCCGGGGCGGCGGCCTGGGTGAACGTCTCGCTGACCAGGGGCGAGCCTCCGGCCCGAGGCTGCGCCTGGGTCCCGATGTCCAGGCACAGGGGCATTCCGGCGCCCACGATCAGGGCCAGGGCCCCTGCGGCGAGCCGGGCCGTCCGGACGCGCCGCGGGCGCTGTCCGGGAGGGACTGAGTGCTGTTCATGTGTCATGTCCCCACATATAGCAGTCACTCTGAGTATTCATCACAAAGGCAAGCTGTTACGAAATTACCCTTCGGTGACTTCGCTGCCTACTGCGGGGGGATCCGGGCCCGCTATCGCACGACGAGAATCTCCGGCATCGGCAGGCACCACTCGCCCAGCATCCCGATGAGGATCCGGCGGGCCAGTTCCCGGGCTTCGATCCACCCTGGATCGACCGTCAGAGCCTCCCTGTCCCACCGGTCCGAGTTCTCCCGGCCGCTCATCCCGGCGAAGATCGCATCGATCGCTCGAAGGTCACGTAGCGCCTCGCGGCTGAGATCCCCGTCCTCGACCAGGCCCTCGGCCATGCGGAAGGCGTGGTCGAAGTCCAGGGCGACCTCATCCGTCGAGACACCCTGCTCGTCCACCCAGGTCAGCTGAGCCGAGGGATCGGCCGCCAGCACGGCCAGCGCCTCGACAAACAGGCGTTCACGGAAAGGAGCATCAGGGACTCTCACCTGGGAATCGTTGCACGGCTCAGCGGGGTAGGTTCCGAGGCCTGGACATGGAGGACCAGGACATGGTCATGCTCGACGCTGACACCGCCGGCTACGCTTCCCGCACCCCCAAGGGCCCTCGCCGAACCGCCCCGAGGCGGCCTGATGAGATTGGTGGGGGCGTTCGAGAGAACTCTTCCGGCGATCAACGACGAGTACGTGGACGATCGCGGGGTCACCGGGCGAGTTCGGGTACCAGTTCGGCGGCTGCTTCGATGCGGTCGAGGACGTTCCGGGCGGAGTCCGACAGCGGGTAGCGGCCGGCGTCGGCGCGGGTGGCGCGCGATCGGTCGGCGTCCGCGCGGGAGAGCGACGACAGCCCTCTGGCCAGCAGGTTCAGGGGGTGGTCGAGGTCGAGGACCACGGTGGAGTAGAAGCCGTCGGCGCTGTCGCGGGTCGGCGGGAACAGGCCGCCCTCGTAGACGGCGAGCCTGCCGTACGGTGCTGACTCGAAGTGCCCGATGCCGGTGTCGAGGGAGCCCAGGAAGGGCGGCGAGGTCCGGCTGTCCAGGGACGTCTGGTCGTAGAAGAAGTTCTCGTTGCCGCCGTCCCCGACCAGGAGGTCCCAGGCGGGCACGGGGCTGAGCCTGTGCAGGGCCCTGGGTGGTGGGAACGAGGCGGGGTGCAGCGGGCGCAGGCGGTCGCCGGCCACCTGCCACCGCTGCAGGCCACGGTCCAGGCCGGCCGTGACCAGGGAGTCGGCGGTGAACGCGATGGCGCTGATCGGTCCGTGGCCGAGGTGGTCGTCCGCGGCGAACTCGTGCATCGGTTCGAGCCTGCTGTCGGTGATCAGGATCCGGAACCCGTCGGCGAACGCGATCCGGGTGCCGGAGGGGTCGACGGCGAACAGGTCGGCGCGGTTGAAGCCGAACTCCGCCAGGTCGAGCTGCAGCTCCTGGCCGCCGGAGAACCCGAGCGCCGCCCTGACCAGCCTCAGGCCCGTCACGAAACCGTCGGCCGTCGCCTCCACCCGTGCTCCGAGCAGCGCCGTGCCGCCGGCCAGGACCGTCTCCCCGCCGGGTGTGTACTCGACGAGTTCCGCGTTCCGGAGGTGGCCGTCGCCGGCGAAGTCGCGCAGGGCGACCACGGTATCCGCGTCCACGCAGCACAGCGACACGTGGTTCGTCGGGCCTTCGTAGAACTCGTTCAGGACGCCGGTGCGGTCCACGGTCGCGATCCGGCACCGGTGGAGGTCCTCGCCGATCAGGTTGATCGCGGCCAGCGGCAGCTGATGGCAGAAGCCGACCGGGCCGGCGGCGTTGAGAGCGGACGGCAGCACCCGCGACGCCGACGCGTGGACCGACTCGCTGACCCGTGCCACCTCCCGACGGTCGGTCTCGGCCAGCAGCTGGGCCAGCTGGCGCTCCGCCATTCCCTGGGGCTGCCACCGCGATGGCTTCAGGTGGGCGGCTGCCGCCGCGGCCTGCGGGAAGGGGAGGGACAGCACCAGCTTCCACAGACCGCCCCAAGCCCCCTGCCGGGCCAGTGACCTGGCCAGCTCCTGCGTACTCCCGCTTCCCTCGTCTCCCCTGCCGCCGCCCCGTCCGCCGAAGAGCCTCGACATCGCCCAACCCCCTGTCGACTGCGCCGAATTGGCCTTCTGGAATTCTCCCTCAGTGATCATGAAACCGGTACTGGGCCGGAGGCATGCGCGGCGAGGACAACTATTCCGTGTACAGCGTCGACGGAGGCGGGAGTGCGGGCGGCGGGGGGCCGCCAGGGGCGGGCAGAGGCCGGGGAGGGGCGGCCACCCGGCCGCGTAGATCAGCCGGCCGACTCCTGCTCGGCCTCCACCTGGGCGTTCCACTCGCGCTTGGCCGCCCGCCAGGCCTCGTCACTCTGACCGGACCGCCAGTAGCCCGAGACCGACAGCCGCTCGCGCGGGATGCCTCGCTCCACGCGCAGCAGGCGCCGCAGTTCCTTCACGAAGCCCGCCTCACCGTGCACGAACGCGGATGCCGTGCCGGCGGGGAATTCCAGCGCGCCCACCGCCTCGACCAGCGCCTCGCCCACCGGGCGGGCGCCGCGGTGCAGCCAGCTGATCTCGGCCCCGGAGGGCGAGACGATCTTCTGCTCCTCCGCGGCGTCCGCGACCTCGACGAAGGCGTGCACCACGGCATCGGCCGGCATCCGCTCCAGCGCCGCGGCGATCGCGGGCAGCCCGCTCTCGTCGCCCACCAGCAGGTGCCAGTCGGCGCTCGCGTCGGGGGCGTAGCCGCCGCCGGGGCCCAGGAAGCGCACCGTCTCGCCGGGCTGTGCGCGGGCCGCCCACGGCCCGGCCAGGCCCTCGTCACCGTGCACCACGAAGTCGATGGTCAGCTCGCGCAGGGCCGGGTCCCAGGCCCGCACGGTGTACGTCCGGGTGATCGGCCGCTGCTCGGGCGGGAACTCCTCGCGGATCCGCGCCATGTCGAAGGGCTCCGGGTAGCTCACGCCCTCGGGTGCGAAGAGCACCTTGACGTAGTGGTCGGTGAACTCGGTGGCGTCGAAGTCCTCCAACCCCGCACCGCCGAGGACCAGGCGCACCATGTGCGGTGTGATCCGCTCGGTGCGCAGCACCTGTGCTTCACGGGCCTGCGGTGTCCGGCGGGTCGGTTGGTCTGCCATGGTGCCCCCCTGGGCTGTGTGGTCGCGCTTCTTGGTTAGGCTTGCCTAAGTTAGCACCCTTGAGGCGGTGCTCGACCCAGGGACGGCAGCCGATCCCCATTCCGCCCACGACCGGGAACGTGACGCCCCGGCAGCCCTGCTGCGGCTCGCGGACGCGACAAGGTCGCACGGAGCCCCCGCGACCGGTTCGGCGCAGCCAGACCGCGCCGCGCGCCGCCCGGGAGCCGACGACCGAGGTCGCCGCCTGCAGAGCGGCCGCGCCGCACTCCCCGGACCGATCCGGCACCGCAACCCGCTCGGGAGGATAGGGAGCGGGCGGCCGGTCAGGACGCCGGTACGATTTCGGCCGCCCTGCCGGAGGCACTCGTGGTTCAGGTGGCGGGCGACCGGGTGGGGTCGGGCCTCAGGCGCGCCGCACCACGAAGGTGACCTCCGCGTTGTTCCCCCCGCCGCCGATCACCTGGCAGGTGAGACCCGCACCGACAGTGCACTCGTTGACGTTCGACCCGGCGTAGGGGTTGCTCCAGTGGATCAACCCGCTCCAGGTGTCCACGCCGAAGCCGATCTGCCCCTCGGTGCCCGTCAGGAACCCGCACGACTCGGTCTTCCAGCTGGGGGCCACGTTCGGCAGGATGTAGCTCGGGGGCAGAGGACTGCCGGCGCTCCAGCACCCGTGGGCCAGGGTGGCCGAGCCGAGGTAGAGCATGCTGCCGGTCTGGTTCGACAGGGTGACCTGGGTGCTGCGCACCGCGTAGGCGGCGGACGCCACTGGGGCGGCCGACCGCGTCGTTCCGGCGGAGGGGCCGGCGGCCTGCGCCGCGGGAGCCAGGGCCAAGCCGGCGCTCAGCGCCAGGACGGCGGTCAGTACGGAGGACTGGACAACACGCTTGGAGGTCATGGCAGCCAACTCTCTATCGGAGGATGGTCAGGTACATGCCTCAACGGGATGGCGGACCTCGTTGGTTCACCAACCGCCACGACGTGCGGGAATGAGGGCTTGTGTGAGGTTGCGACCAGTCCTGTGGTTCCACCCTCCTCCGAGGGCGGAACAGCGAGACCGGTCTGGAGTTCTGCGACTCCAGCGGCATCACCGCTCTGCTGGCCGTCCGCAACGTGGCCGCCGAACAGGGCGCCGACATGGCCTTGGCCGCGGTCCCAGCCAACACCATCAGGATTCTGCACATCGTCGGACTGGACCGGGTCTTCGCCCTCCACCCCGACGTCTCGGCGGCCACCGCCACCAGCCCCACGGCACTCTGATGACAAGGAGCGTGCCAACGGTGCCGGGCCGCGCGAAGCGGACATCGGCCTCCTGCCCACCGTTCAAGTGTCGGAGCGGCTGAGGTCCCCGGTGCCACCTGTGGTCGGGGTGGAGGTCTGCTGGTGGCCGCCGGGACGCGGTGCCCGCCGGGTGTCGAGGATGCTGTCGCGGGCGGCTGCGGCGACCGCCTGGGGGGTGATGCCGAACTCGGTGTACAGGCGCTGGTAGTCGGCGGACGCGCCGTAGTGCTCCAGGCTGACGATCCGTCCGGCGTCGCCCACCATCTCCCGCCAGCCCTGTCCGATGGCGGCCTCGACGCTCACCCGAGCCCGTACGTCCAGGGGCAGGACCTGGTCCTGGTAGTCCTGGGGCTGGGCGGCGAACCACTCCCGGCAGGGCATCGACACCACCCGCACCGCGAGTCCCCCGGCCGCCAGCAGGGTGCGGGCCTCCAGGGCGAGGTGCACCTCGGAGCCCGTCGCGATGAGGATGACGTCCGGCGTCGCGCCGCCCGGAGCCTCGGCCAGGACGTACCCGCCCCGAGCCGCTTCCCGTGCGGGGGCGAACTCGCCGCTGTCGCGGTCGAGGACGGGCAGGTTCTGGCGACTGAGGACCAGTCCGGCCGGGCGGTCGCGGTGTTCGAGGACGGTGCGCCAGCACGCGGTGGTTTCGTTGGCGTCGGCTGGGCGCACGACGTCCAGACCGGGGATGGCACGCAGTGCGGCCAGGTGTTCGACGGGCTGGTGGGTGGGGCCGTCCTCGCCCAGGCCGATGGAGTCGTGGGTCCAGACGTACGTGACCGGCAGTCGCATCAGAGCGGCCAGCCGGACGGCGGGGCGCATGTAGTCGGAGAAGGTCAGGAACGTGCCGCCGTAGGGGCGGGTCAGACCCTGCAGGGCGATGCCGTTGAGGATCGCGCCCATGGCGTGTTCACGGATGCCGAAGTGCAGGGTGCGCCCGTAGGGGCCGCCCTTCCAGTTCTTTGTCTGGCGGTCGGTGGGGACGAAGGACGGCTGGCCGACCATGGTGGTGATGTTGCTGCCGGCCAGGTCGGCGGAGCCGCCCCACAGCTCGGGCAGGACCGGGGCCAGTGCGGTGAGGACCTCGCCCGAGGCGGCGCGGGTGGCCATGCCCTTGGCGTCGGGGGGAAAGGTCGGCAGGACGTCCGCCCAACCGTCGGGCAGCCGCTGCTCCCGCAGTCGGTCCAGCAGGACGGCGCGCTCGGGGTTCGCCGTGCGCCAGGCCGCGAACCTCTCGTCCCACTCGGCGTGCACCTGCCGGCCGCGGTCGGCGGCCTCGCGTGTGCGGCCCAGGACGTCCTCCTCGACGATGAAGTGCTCTTCGGGGTCGAAGCCCAGCAGCCGCTTGGTGGCGGCGACCTCGTCCTCGCCCAGCGCGGATCCGTGGGCCTTGCCGCTGTCCTGCTTGGTCGGGGCGGGCCAGCCGATCACGGTGCGCAGCATGATCAGCGAAGGGCGGCCGGTCTCCTGCCGGGCGGCGCGGGTGGCCGCCAGGAGCACGTCGACGTCCTCGACGTAGCGGCCGGTGCGCGTCCAGTCCACGGTCTGCACGTGCCAGCCGTAGGCGGCGTAGCGGGCCGGGACGTCCTCGCTGAAGGAGATGTCGGTGTCGTCCTCGATGGAGATGTGGTTGGAGTCGTAGAAGACGATGAGGTCGCCGAGTTCCTGGTGCCCTGCCAGGGAGGCGGCCTCGCCGGTGACGCCTTCCATCATGTCTCCGTCGGAGGCGATCACGTAGACGTGATGGTCGAAGAGGCTGGTGCCCGCTTCGGCGTCCGGGTCGAGGAGACCACGTTCGCGGCGGGCGGCCATCGCCATGCCCACCGCGCTGGCCAGGCCCTGGCCCAGCGGGCCGGTGGTGATCTCCACGCCGGGGGTGTGCCGGTGTTCGGGGTGCCCGGGGGTGGCGGAGCCCCAGGTCCGGTAAGCCTGCAGGTCCGAGAGTTCCAGGCCGTAGCCGGCCAGGTAGAGCTGGATGTAGAGGGTCAGGCTGGAGTGGCCGCAGGAGAGCACGAAGCGGTCCCGTCCCAGCCACCGGTCGTCGCCGGGGTCGTGGCGCATGACGTTCTGGAACAGCAGGTACGCCAGTGGGGCCAGGCTCATCGCGGTGCCCGGATGGCCGTTGCCGACCTTCTGCACCGCGTCGGCGGCCAGCAGCCGCACGGTGTCCACCGCCCGCGCGTCGACCTCGTCCCACCCTGTCCGCCCTGCCACCGGATCCGCGAGGGATTCGTCGCGCCGCGCGGTAGCGTCGTTCTGGTCGTTCGCCATGCCGTTGCTCCTTCGTCTCGGCTTGTCGTCCATCGTTCCTCCGGCACTGGGCGGGCACGACCGCCGGGCCGTCGCCCGCGTGATTGCTGGTGATGTACGAACTATCCCCAGGGGTGGCGCTCTGTCCGGCACGACACACCCTTTCGGTGAGCCGCTCCGCCTCGTCGCTTGCCCCCGAAGTGGGGGAACACACCCCTGACCACCCGTCGCAGGTCCGCGGGAGGGCGTGCGCGGGCCCCCCTTCGACGGCCCGGTGCCTCCGCCGCCGAGCAGGGTCGGTGACGGCGTGCTCGATCCGCTCGACGCCGACGACCAGCCGCGTCTCCGCCCGCCGGCCGAGTGGCGGCGCCCTACTTCCCCGTCACGTGCCCGGACGAGGTCCTGGACCACCACCTGCGGCACTACGCCGTCGAGTTCAGGAACTGGATCGTCGCCGCCCGCACCTGAGACCCCCGACCGGGCCCCGTGGCCGATCCCTCCCGCAACCCCAGGAACGGTCCAGACGACCATCCCACGGGCTGGCCAGCACCGACCTGACCACGCCTGATACCTTGCCATCGCCGTGGTGTACGGGAAACCGGTCTGAGTCCGGTGCGGCCCTCGCCACTGTTGCCGCGGAGTTCCGCGGCCCTCGCTGACCGGCTTTTCCAGCGGTCAGGGCCACTGGGCGGGTTGGAAGAGCCGTCCGGGAAGGTCGGCCGCGGCGCGTTGATGCGGAAGCCAGGAGACCGGCCACGGCGCTACATGTTCCACGAGGGTTTTGGAGAACACGTGCCCAGCGGTCTGCCGTATCCGTTCCGTTCCATATGTTCCGTACGTCCCACAGGTCCGATACGTGTCGGCCGGGCGGTCGCGGCCTTCCTGTTCATCGGCATGCTCGGAGCTTGCACGGGCGCCCCCGCGCCCACCACGTCCGGCGGGACGACCGGAACTGCCGCGCCGGTCAGCGTCGACAATTGCGGGTCCACCGTGACGGTCGGCGCGCCGCCCGACCGGCTGGTGACGCTCAACGAGGGTGCCACCGAGGTGGCCCTGGCCCTCGGCCTGCAGTCCCGCATGGCCGGTACCGCCTACCTCGACGATTCCATCCCGGAGAAGTGGAAGGCGGCCTACGACTCCGTCCCGGTGCTCTCCAAGGACTACCCGACGAAGGAGAAGCTCCTCGCGGCCCGTCCCGACTTCCTGTACGCCTCCTACTCCAGCGCGTTCACCGACAAGGTCGCGGGCACCCGGGGGGAACTGCGCGGCCAGGGCATCCTGTCGTACCTGTCCCCGTTCGGCTGCTCGGACAAGAGCCAGGTGCCGCCGACGACCTGGCAGGCGGTGTGGGGCGAACTGAACGACGTCGCCAAGGTCTTCGGTGTCACGGAGCGGGCCGCCGCGATCCAGCAGCAACAGGAGCAGCAGCTGGCCGAGTTCACGGCGACGGCCGCGGGCAAGGGCTTGAAGGTCCTGTGGTACGACTCGGACACCAAGGCGCCGTTCGTCGGGGCCGGCCACGGCGGACCTCAACTCGTTCTCAATGCCGTGGGCGCCCGCAACGTCTTCGGGGACCTGTCCGGTGGCTGGCAGAACGTGAGCTGGGAGAAGGTCGTCGCGGCGGACCCGGACGCCATCGTGGTCGCGGACGCCGGCTGGGACACGGCCCAGTCCAAGATCGACTACTTGGAGAACGACCCGGTGCTGAGCAAGCTCACCGCCGTGCAGCGCAAGGCTTTCGTGGTGGTGCCGTTCTCGGAGTCGACTCCCGGCGTGCTGCTCGCCGACGGTGCCGCCCGGGTGTCCGCGGGACTGGGCCGACTGCACCCGGGTTCATGACCGCGCCCCACCCCGGGGGGGGGGGGGGGGAGGGGTGGGGGGGGGGGGGGGGGGGGGGGGGGGGGGGGGGGGGGGGGGGGGTGGGGGGGGGGGGGGTGGGGGTCGCGGTGGGTGTTGGCACC
>NZ_JBWKER010000056.1:0-39107 GCF_056435345.1 Kitasatospora sp. NPDC043950 | reverse complement strand
CGTCCCCCCCCCCCCCCCCCCCCCCCCCCCCCCCCCCCCCCCCCCCCCCCCCCCCCCCCCCCCCCCCCCCCCCCCCCCCCCCCCCCCCCCCCGGCCCTGGCCATCGGTGCGGCCCTGCTCCTGGCCACCGTGCTCCTCGGCCTCGCCGTGGGCTCGCAACACGAGCCGGTCCGGACGGTGATCGACGTCGTGGTGCGCCGTCTCGGGCTGGGCAACCCGCACGTGACGCTGCTGGACGACCAGATCGTCTGGCAGTTGCGGCTGCCCCGGGTTCTGGGAGCGGCTGCCACCGGCGCCGGCCTCGCGGTCTGCGGCGCGGTGTTGCAGACGCTGACCGGGAACGACCTGGCCGATCCCTTCCTGCTCGGGATCTCGGACGGAGCCGCCGCCGGCGCGGTCACCGTGATCGTCCTCGGCGTCGGCGTGACCGGCGCCGTGGGCACCGGCGCGGTGTCCACGGCGGCCTTCGCCGGTGCCCTGCTAGCCGCCGTCGTCGTCCTGGCACTGGCCGGCGCGCGCACCCGGTCGCTACCGACCACCCGGACCGTGCTCGCCGGCATCGCGGTGGGACAGATGTGCGGGGCCTACACCTCGTTCGTCGTGCTGGTCCTCGGGGACCGCAACGCGGCGCGCGGTGTCATGGAGTGGACGCTGGGCTCGGTCGCCGGCGTGCGGTGGCCCACCGCCGTCTTCCTGACCGCGGTCGCGCTGGCCGGTGTCACGGTCCTGGCCTCCTCGGCCCGCGACCTGGACGCCTTCGCGTTCGGCGAGACCGCCGCCCGCTCCCTCGGCGTCCACGTCGAGCGCACCCGTTGGGTCCTCGTCGCCACCGCCGCGCTGGTAACCGCGTGCCTGGTCGCCCACACCGGCGTCATCGGGTTCCTCGGCCTGGTCGTACCGCATGTCGTCCGTCTCGTCTGCGGCCCGCGCCACGCCCTCCTGCTGCCCGTGTCGGCACTGGTGGGCGCGTCCCTCCTGGTGGGCAGCGACATCGTGGCGCGCTCGGTCCTCCCCGACCGGGAGATCCCCGTCGGCGTCATCACGGCCGGGCTCGGAGCGCCCTTCTTCGCCTGGCTGCTGTGGCGCCAGGGGCGGGCCGACGGGAGGGGGCAGTGACGGTGACGCCCCCCGCCGAGCTGCGCACGGAGGGACTTCGTGTGAGCATCGGCGGAGCCACGCTGCTGGACGCGGTCTCGCTCGCGTTCGCCCCCGGCCGGATCACGGGCCTGCTCGGACCCAACGGCGCCGGGAAGACCACCTTGCTGCGCGCGGTCGCCGGACTGACCCGGCCGAGCGAGGGTCGGGTCCTCCTGGACGGAGAGGATCTCCACGCACTCACGGCCCGCCGACGAGCACGACAGGTGGCCTTCATGGAGCAGCAGGCGGACACCCGGCTGTCGCTGCCGGTCCGTCAGGTCATCGATCTCGGCCGCACGCCGCACCGCAGCCGCTGGCCCGTGCCGGCGAACTCCGCCACCGACGCCCACGAGCGGTCCGTGTTCGCCGCAGCCGTGGCCGCAGCCGACGTCGGCCACCTGCTCGACCGGTCCTGGCCGACGCTGTCGGGTGGCGAGCGGCAGCGGGTCCAGCTCGCGCGGGCACTGGTGCAGGAGCCCGGCGTGCTCCTGCTCGACGAGCCCACCAACCACCTCGACCTACGCCACCAACTCGGCTTCCTCGGCACCGTACGCGGGCTGGGCATCACCACGGTAGCCGCGCTGCACGACCTCGAACTCGCCGCCGCCTACTGCGACGAGGTCGCCGTCCTGCTCGACAGCCGACTGGTCGCCCACGGGCCCAGCTCCGACGTGCTCACCTCGCCGACGATCGCGCACGTCTACGGCGTCGACGTCACCGTGGAACGACACCCCCGGCACGACAGACCGCACATCCGGTGGAACGGACTGCTTCCCGAAGGGACAACACCATGACCCGCCCCGTCCCGGGCGCGCTCGCCCGCCGCAGTGCCACGCTCCTGGTCGGCATGTCGATGGGGGAAGCCGTCCGCCGTGACGAACTCCTCCGGACAGCGGCGTCGCACCAGGCCTCGATCGCGTTCCTGCAGCAGGCAGACCCTTCCCTGTCGGCCGAGCTGACCAGGCTGGCCGACGCGGGCGCCGAGACCGTGGTCGTGATCGGCGTCCGCCTCGCGGCGTCCGGCCCGGCCCAGTCCTGGCTACGGCGGATCGCGGCGTACTGGTGGCGCGAGCGCGCGGGCCACCGTCCCGAACTCCTCGTCGCGACCCGCCTCGCCGACTCGCCGGACGCGGTCCCCGCAGTGGCCGCGGTGACGAGGGCCATCACCGGCCAGGAGCCCGGCCTCACGTCCGCGGCCTGGGAGGAAGTCCCCGGCCACCGGCACCAGGTCCTGGTGTGCCGCGGCCCGCGTTGCGCGGCCAAGGGCGCGGAGGAGGGACTACGCGCCCTGGTACAGAAACTGACCGAGCACGGCCTCGGCGACGACGACGTGCTCGTCACCCAGACGGGGTGCCAGTTCCCCTGCAACCAGGCCCCCGTCGCCAGCGTGCAGCCGGACGACATCTGGTACGGGAAGATCGACCCGGCTGTCGCCGGCCGCATCGTCACCGAGCACCTCGCCGGCGGACGACCGGTCGAGTCCCACCGACTCCCACGCCACAGGAAGGAGCAGGCGGACCACCACGACGGCTGATCGCGACCACGAGGCTCAAGCTTGAGCCCGTGCCCCGCCCCGCTGCCGACAGCACCAAGCGGCGGCATCGAAGCCACCCTCCACCCCTACCGCAACCAGATCAGGGCCATCGACGAGCAGATGACCGAAGCCCTCAAGGACGACCAGCAGTAGACCCACAGCGAGCTTGACCTGCGACGAAGCCCCACCCGCGCGGCCGGCTCACCACGGAGTTGCCCGATCTCCCCCGGATCCACGCCGACCCGATGCCCGACCCGCAGACCGAGATCACCTCCGGTCAACGATGTACTACTCAGGCGAGCTTGAGGAGCAGTTCACTCAGTTCCCTCGGCATGGTGATCATGCAGTCGTGGCCGGTCGGCAGCTCCCAGACCTGCGCGGCGGAGCCGTTGGGCTGGATCGGGGGGACGGGGCGGCGGGTGATGCCCGGCGGCGTGGGGCCGACGTTGTGGATGTGCGTGCGCGGGATCGCGTCCGCAGCCGGGTTGTCCAGTCGCACGGGTTGCCGAAGGCAGCGCACCGTCTGGTCCGTGAGCGTCTCGCGCAGCCAGGCCACGTCCGCCGGGTCCGTGACGCCGAACAGGCCGAGGGGCGCGGGCAGCTCGGGCATCGGGGGGACGCGCCAGCCGCTCTCGGACTTCTCGGCGAGCTCGATCATCCGCCGCCCCACGGGTTGGACGTCGACCGCGGACTCGCCGTCCTGCGGGACCAGCGCGTCGAGGTAGACGAGGTGTGCGATGCGCTCCGGGATCCGGTTGGCCACGGAGGAGATCACCAGCCCCGCGTAGCTGTGGCCGACGAGGACGACGTCGTCGAGGTCCTGCTCGGCGACCAGCCCGACCACGTCGTCGACGTGCGTGTCGAGTCCCACCTCCGGTCCGAGCAGGTGCGCCTTGTCCCCGCAGCCGGTCAGGGACGGCGCGAACACCCGGTGCCCGTACGCCTCCAGCAGCGGCACCACCCGCTCCCAGCAGCGCCCGCTGTGCCAACTACCGTGTATCAGAAGGAATGTGGACATGAGTGAGAGCCCTTTCCCCTTTCGCGCCCCGGTACAGTCCGAGCACGAAAGACATGCTGCTGCACCCGACGAGGTACAGGCAACAGGACACTTCTCGGCGCCGTTGCTCACCCGGCCGGTGGTCACGTACTGCCCCATCGAGGACTACCGGGACGTGCTGCGCTCGGTACGGCCGACGGCACTGCTCTGGCCACCGCGGTTCTACGAGAAGGTGAGCCAGTCCCACCACAGCACGACAAGGAGGCGCCTCCGGGCCGCTTCCTCGTAGAACCCGCGTAGCGCGCCGAAGTGGGCCAGCAGGTACTCCGTCGGATCGCCGATGAACCCGTGGCCGAATGTGGAGCCCGCACCACTGTCCACGACCGAACGGAGGATCGCTTGCATGTCGATCTCCCCGAGCCGCGTCGACACCTGGGCGACGTCGGCTGGGTGGAGGGCTGTCGGAGTGGAGTCGCTGAAGAAGGCAATCGCATGCTGGTTCGATCGGTGCGACGGATGATCCGGTTGCCGATCATCCTGAGATTGTGTCGCAGTGGCCGCCAACGCGACCCTGAAACGGGTTCACGCTGACCGGGGCCGGGACAAGCCTCAGGGGCCGTCCCGCCCGTCGCCCGGCGCTGCTGGTGGCGTCGTAGGAGGGCTGGGCGAAGCGGTAGGAGGGACGGTCGCCGGACCGCGGGCGATGCGGTAGGAGGGACGGTCGCCGGACCGCGGGCGATGCGGGCGCGGCCGTCGTACGGCAGGACGATGAGGTACTGCTGGTCGGTGTCCTCGACGCGGGCCAGCGTGAGGGAGGTGCCGGCCGCCGCGAGTGCCTCGGCGGCCGGGCCGGCCTCCTCCGTCATCCGGTCGAGCCGCGCGTAGGACCGAGTGAGGTCGCGTGCCGGGCCGGTGCCCCAGTATGCGATCCGCGCGCCCCGGCGCAGCGCGGCCAGCAGGTCCGTCCGCAGCGGCCCGTCGTCGGCTTCCTGGAGGAGCAGGTCGTGCAGGCGTTCCTGCCCGCACGGCCGCGTCGGCGCCGCCTCGGCCAGCGCCCGGCACTTCCGGCACGAGGCCAGGTCCTGCGGCTGGAAGTGGTGCAGGAAGAACGACAGGTACCGGCCACGAATCCCGCACAGGGTCCGCCCCCTGTCCCCGGCGTGCCAGACACCGGGCACACCGTGGACCCCGGCGGCGGGGAACTCGGCCGGCTCACGCGCCGCCGCGAACGACCAGGCCCCACCCGGCGCTTCGGTAGCAGGAGAGTCGATCATGCTAGGCAGCATCCCACGCGGCCGGCGATCTGAGCGAGAGCCGGTCCCGAACCCGGACTGGAGGATGCCGCCGCACACCGGGCACCAGTCCCGCTGCCCAGCGAGGCCACCGTTCCTCGCGGGCCTGTTCCGCCAGCAGCATGAGAGCGATGACAGGTGCGGCCCACTGCCGCTGACGACTTGCCGCAACCCGGCGGGCTCCGTCGCCGTACTTCCGGTGCGGCGAGGCGCCCGGCGGGAGCTGTCTGCGGCACGGCGGGCTCCGGTTCTGCCCGTACCTGGCCGCGCTCCCGGGATGCGCGCGCCCGAGACCCGCACGCCCTCGAAGTGCGACCGCACGCCGTCTACCGGCCGGCGCCGGGCTGCGCCAGGATGGTCGGCCAGTCAGCGTGTACGCGGAAGGAAGGGGGAGCAGCATGGGCGATCACCAGAAGCCGCCGGCGCCGCTTGAGAAGGGGAGCCCGCCGCCGGGCAACCAGGACGGGCAGGTGCCTCCCGCGCCGCCGTCGGGCGGGAAGCACAAGAAGTCGTGAGCCCCGACGCCGATCTGGTGGAGCGTCGGGTGCGCATGGACGCGGCGATGGAGCAAGGCGGGGCGTGGCCCCAGGACTCGCCGTGGTTGCGGGAGGCCATGGCCGCGCTGCCGCGCGACCTGTTCGCACCGGATCGGCTGTGGCGCTGGGACGATCGCGCCTACGTGGCGATGGACCGCGCCACTGATGCGGCCGGGTGGGCCGACGAGCTGTACGGCGACGTCAACGCCGCGGCGATCACCCAGGTCACCGACGGTCTGCCGTCCTCCAGCCTGTCCGCGCCCGGCGTGGTGGCGGACATGCTGGACAGCCTCATGCTGGAGCCCGGGCACACGGTGTGGGACGTCGGCGGCGGGCAGGGCTGGACCTGTGCTCTGGCGGCCTGGCAGGCCGGACCCGGCCGGGTGGTGTCGACCGAGGTCGACGAGCAGCTGGCGGCGTTCGCCCGCGAGCGCCTGGCGGCCGCGGGGGTCGGCGCCGAGGTGCTGGCCGGCGACGCCACCCACGCGGGGCCGCTCGGCGGCGCCAGGGTCGACCGGCTCCACGCCACCTACGCCGTCGAGGCCGTCCCGTGGGACTGGGTGGAGGCGACGAAGCCGGGCGGCCGGATCGTCTACCCCTGGGGCAGGCTCGGCCACGTCGCCCTCACCGTTGCCGACGACGGACGCAGCGCGACGGGCTGGGTGCAGGGCCTGGCGCAGTTCATGGCCGACCGGTGCGGGCCGGCTCCGACGCGCGGTGACCACGCCACGTACACGGCGGTGCGCGGTGGTGGCGAGCCCGAGGTGCGGCGGGTGGTGGAACGCGATCCGGCGCCGCTGGCCGACGACTGGCACCTGCGCTTCGCGGTGCGCGTCGCCGTCCCGGACGCCGTCGTTCTGACGGGACGGGACGAGGACGGTGTCAACGTCTGGTTCCACGACGGCGACCGCTCGTGGGCGGCGCTGTCCACGGACGGTGGTGGGGGCGCGGTGCTGTTCCAGGGCGGGCCGCGGCGGATCGGCGACGAGGTGATGACCGCCTGGTCCCAGTGGGAGGCGCTCGGGTCGCCGGACCTGTACGACTACGGGATCACCGTCACCCCCGAGGAACAGTGGGCGTGGCAGGGCGGCCCGGGCGGCCCCCGCTGGCCTGTCGCGCAGGTCTCCCCGGTCGTCCCGGTCGGACGCTGACCGGGGAGGCCGGCCGAGCGGTCAGTCGTTCAGTGGTACAGGCTGGTGTCCATGGACACCGCCTCGACAAGTGAACCGGCCGAAGACCTCAGCGTGTTGACGCTCGACCAGCTCACCGCGTTCGCCGAGCGTCCTGGTCGGCATCGTGGCGAGCTGGAGGGCGTCCGGGAGATCAGCGCCCTGCACGCGTACCGCTCCGAGGATGGTGCCGGACCGGCGGAGCGCAGGCAATGGGCGAAGCTGTCGCTGCGGGTCAACGCGCGCCTGCACGGCGACGGCTCCTGGGGACAGGCACGCATGGCCCAGAACGACTTCATGCTCCGGGCGTGGATCATCGACCACCTCGGTCCCGACGCCCAGGACCCCGACTGGGACCCTGACGTTCTCGCCGCCGACACCCTCGCCGAGCTCGCCCTGAGTCCTGCGGAGGCCGGCGCTCTGGGCGCCCGGTGGCGGGCCCTGCCTGCCGAGCAGATCGGTGAGCTACGCCGTCTGAAGAATCTGACCGGCCACCTCGACCTGATCATCGGACACCTACGCCCTGGTCGCAGTCGCGACGAGCTTCAGGAATGGCTGGCCGTCCGGCCGCTTCTCCCCTGATCCGGGTGGCTGGCCGTCCGACGGCGTGTCGGCTGGTGTCAGCGTCAAGGGCTGTCCGCTCGACCTGTAGGTAGCGGAGAGAAGTCCAACGGATCCTGGCGGGGATGGAATTGATTCGCGAAGATCCCTTCCGCCTCCCGGTCAAATCTGACAGCATCGTCGGTCATCCGGTGATCGGTCGGCGGTGATCCGAACGCCGACGTGCCCCTCAGCCTTGTCCGTCCGCGGCTGATCCGCGCACGGACCGGATCGATGAACGTGTCCGGTGGACTCCACCGTAGGAGGTAGAAAGGCGGTCGCCCGGCCGCATCACGTGGAGGAGATGTGACCACCGAAGCCGGCATCCCGGGGCCCGCCCTCCGCCCCGCGCGCTGGGTCCGCGCCAGGCTGCGCGCGAGCCCGCTGGCGGCCCTGTTCACGGCGGCCCTCGTGCTCGTCACCGTCTTCCTGGCGGCGGCCTTCCCCCGGATCGCGGACCGGAACGCGGACGCGGCGCTCGGGGACTACGTGAGCCACCGGGGCATCTATCCGACCAGCCTGCACGCCACCTCCCGAACCCGACCGACCGACACCGCCGACGGCCTCGACGCCGTGCAGCGGGAGCTCGTCGCGCGGGTCGGCAGGGAGCTCCCGCTCTCCCGGGCGGGCCTGGCCCACGGCACCCGCACCGCGTTCAACGACATGGACAACCCGGGGTACGCACGGCTCGCCGAGGAGACCGCCCCGGGACTCTCCCTTGCCTACCTGCACGGCCTTGCTAACCGCGTGACCCTCACCGACGGCACGTAGCCGGGCAAGGCGCGCCCCGCCGCCGGCCCGCTGCCCTGGGTGGCCATCCACCACAGGTCGGTGCTGGCGTTCAGCCCCGACGGACGAACCATCGCGACCGGCAGCCTGGATGCCACCGTCATGCTCTGGGACACCAGCAGACCGGCCGAAACACACCGCCTCGGCCAGCCCCTGACCGGTCACAACAGTGGGGTGCGAGCGCTGGCCTTCAGCCCGGACGACCACACCCTCGTATCCGGGAGCGCCGACCGCACGGTGATCGTCTGGGAGGTGACCAACCCGGTCCAGCCCTACAACCTCGGCGGTACCAGCACCCGGACCGGCGCAATCACCGCGGTCGCCGTCACCCCGGACGGGAAGACTCTCCCGCCCGGCGCCGAGGACAAGATCGTCAACGTCAACGACCTCGGCGCACTCGACGAACTGCGTAACCACGCCCGTACGCTGGCGTGCACACGGGCGGGCGGGGGTCTCTCCGCCTCGGGCTGGAGGACCTACGTCCCGGGTTTGAGCTACCGACAGACCCCGCCCCCGGCCGGGCGGCCGGCCCATGCGGCCGGGAGCCGTTCGTCGGCACCCTGGCATATTCCGTGGACTTCGGCTGATACTGCCAATGGTCGGGCACCCGTGGCGCACCTCTGTCAGCCTGCGGATCGCCCGGTTCGCGTACGGGTCCGCAGAAAGGCGCATCGTGACTGACACCCCGACAGTTCCGCTGTCCACCGGGCTTCCTGGTGACCCTGATCGGCTGCACCTCACCATAACCTGCGAGATCGGCCCGGTCCTGGCAGCCGGTGAACGCTCGCAGACCTACCGATTGCTCGCCCGCTACCCGCAGGAACGGGATGCCGCCGAGATCCGGCGTCCCCCGAACGACGGTCTCAGCCAAGTCGCCCTATTGGGTCTCTGCCAGATCCCCATGGACAGCGGGTCGGTGAGCACGGCGCTCCTGGCCGACCTGGAGAACACAATCCCGCGCGGGTCGGAGGTGATCAGCGCGGTTCACCGGGATGCGCTCACAAACCAGAACGACCGGTCCGAGTTCACCACGGTGCTGCGCAAGATGCTCGGACAAGGGCCGTACGGCGACCTCGGAAACCTCCTCATCGTCAACGAGTTCACGTTCGACGACGGCTGGGACGATCCCGGTCTCGGCGTGCTGCTGCTGGGCGAGCTCGTGGCACGCGCCGGCAGCGGGCCCTGCGTGGTGGCCACCGCGCCGAAATTCCTGAACGGCGCCCAGGGATACCAGCGGACCCTCGCCGTGCTGAGCGCCGCAGGCTTCCGCCCGCTGCGCGGGCACACGACGATCGTCGAGCCGTCCGGCCTTCCGGCGTTCTCCGGACCGGCCGGGACGGCGTTGATCCGCCTCCGCCGCGCCTCGGGCGGCTGATCGTCGGCGCCGGCTGATCGCTTCCCGGCCAGCAGGCCGCGGATCCAGGCGGTGAAGTGGGACCACCGCAGGCTCCTCCCCCTCCTCCCCCTCCTCCCCCGGCGCGGACCGGCGCGGACCGGCGCAGCCAGCTCTGCGGCCACGGCTTTACGTTCGTAGTCGTCCGCGAGTTCGGCGGCCGCAGCCTGTCTCTCGGCTTCCACGGCCTCGTCCAGCTCGGCCTTGCGCCGGCCGGCGAGAGTAGACGGTGGCACCTTCGGCGGCGAACCGACGGACGACGGCGAGACCGATCCCGGCCGAGCCCCCGGTCACCACGGCGACCTTCCCATCCAGCTGTCCCATGGTTTCCACTCCCTTGACCATCACTGCTTCGACCATCACTGGAGTTACTACTTCCGGTGGGAGCGCCGAAGCCCCCGCCGGGAGTTCCCACGGGCGTTCCGTGCCCACCGGCGCCGCCCGGCCCCGGAAGCCGTCCGAGGCGGCTTTCCCAGCTCGTTCTCCTCGGCCGCGTGGCCGGTGAGGAAGAGAAAGACGTCGTCGAGGGTGGGCCTGCGCAGGCCGATGTCGTCGATGAGGACGCCCAGCCCGTCCAGCTCGCGGATGACGTCGGCGAGCACCCGGGCGCCCCCGTCCACCGGCACGAGGATTCGCCGGGTGTGCTGCTCCACGCTGAGCGGGCCCCCACCGTACGGGGTGAGCGCCGCGACGGCCGCACCGATCTGCTCGCGGTCGTGGACCACCACCTCCACCCGCTCGCCGCCGGTCCTGGTCTTGAGGTCGTCGGCGGATCCGCGTGCGATCACCCGGCCGTGGTCGACCACGACGATGTCGTGCGCCAGCCGGTCGGCCTCCTCCAGGTACTGGGTGGTGAGCAGCAGGGTGGTGCCCTCCGCCGCCAGCATCTCAATGACCTCCCACAGCGCCAGCCGGTTGCGCGGGTCCAGACCGGTGGTGGGCTCGTCGAGGAACATCACCGGGGGCCGCACCACCAGCGCGGCCGCCAGGTCGAGCCGGCGGCGCATGCCACCGGAGTAGGTCCTGGCCGGCCGGTCGGCCGCCTCGTCGAGGTCGAACCACTCCAGCAGCTCCCGGGCGCGCGCCTTGGCGTCCCTGCTCCGCATCTGGTAGAGCTCGCCGACCATCTGGAGGTTCTCCCGGCCGGTGAGGTACTCGTCGACCGCCGCGTACTGGCCGCAGAGGCCCAGCAGGCTGCGGACCCGGCCGGGGTGCTTGAGCACGTCCACCCCCGCCACGTGGGCGCTGCCCGCGTCGGGCCGCACCAGGGTGGTGAGCACCCGTACCGTGGTGCTCTTGCCGGCGCCGTTGGGGCCGAGCAGGCCCAGCACCGTCCCCTCCGGCACGTCCAGGTCGACCCCGTCCAGGGCCCGTACGTCGCCGAAGTCCTTCACCAGGCCCTCGGCCCGGATGGCCGCCCTCATGTGCCCCTCCTTCTCCTGGAACCAGCCGGGAACCACCTGACGGCCGGCACTGGCAGGATCCCCCCGCAGCGCCCGCCGTGCTCTTCGGCGGGGGAGCGGAGGCACCGCGTGCGCGGCCGCCGGGATGCGAGCCACCCGGGTGTGGTGGAAACGTGGAAGGGAGAGCCCGGCCCGGCCCTGGCCGCCCCACCGGGTTCCCGAAGGCCGTGTGCACCGGACGAGAAGGACCGAGGACCCGCACGGACCTGCGGCGGTCACACGCCGGCCGCCCCGAGGCCCCGCCGGCTCACGCTCCCTTGCGCGAATCGATACCGGATGCGGCTCCTGCCGAATCGAGGCGGTACCAGTGGATCTCAGGATGTCGGTCGAAGCCCGGGAGGCGTTCCTCGCAAGCCCGCACGTGGGAATCCTGGGGGTGGACGACGCGCGCGACGGCGGCGGACCGCTGCTCGTCCCGCTCTGGTACTCCTACCGGCCCGGCGGGCTGGTGACGATCCAGACCGGGCGGACGACGCTGAAGGCTCGGCTCATCCGCAGCGCGGGCCGGTTCAGCCTCTGCGCGCAGGTCGAGTCGGCGCCCTACCGCTACGTCAGCGTGGAGGGGCCGGTGGTGGCCGTCGAGGACCCGCTGCCGCCAGCCGCACGCGAGGAGCTGGCCTGCCGGTATCTGGACGCGGACACGGCGGCGGCGTACCTGGACGCCAACCGGCGGCAGCTGGCCGACGACGTCCTCATCCGCATGAGGCCCGAGAGATGGCGGACCGCCGACTTCGCCGCCTTCGCCAAGGAGTTCGAACCGTAGCCACCCGCGCGCGGTCCGTGTGCGGCAGAGAGCGTGACGTCCCGATGAACACCCGAACAACGACGCATCAGGAGACGGCCGAGCACGCCGCGGCGGTGCCGTATCCACGCGATCGCTGCCTCCACGAGCTGTTCGACGCCCGGGCGGTGCACCGCCCGCGGGCCATCGCCTCCGTACAGCACGGCCGCGGCATCAGTTACGGCGAACTCAAGCTCCGCTCCGACGCGGTGGCGGCCCGGCTGCACGACTCCGGCGTGCGGTACGGCGACACGGTCGGGGTGTGCGGGGCCCGCTCTCCGGAGGCGCTGGTCGCGTTCCTGGGCATCCTCAAGACCGGTGCGGCCTACGTCCCGCTCGACGACGCCTCACCACCCGCGCGTCTGCAGGCGATGGCCGAGGACGCGGGGGTGCACACCGTCGTCACGCTGCCCGGCAGCTCCCGCCGTATCCGGCGCGTGCGTTCCCGCATCGACCTGGGTGGCCTGGCCCCGACCACCCCGGCCGCCCCGGCCGCGGTGCCGCAGGCCCGGGTGCTCCCCGCGGACTGCGCCTACGTGATGTTCACCTCCGGCTCGACCGGCCGCCCCAAACCCGTGGCGATCCCGCACCGCGGAATCGTCCGGCTGGCCGCCTCCGACCTGGTCCGGCAGCGGCCGCGGCCCGGTGAGCGGGTTCTGCACGCCTACGACCTCTCCTCGGACGCCTCCACGATCGAGATCTGGCCCGCGCTGCTCGCCGGCGCCTGCATCGTGATCGCCGACCAGGAGGAACTGCTGTCGCCGACCGCCCTGGAATCGCTGCTGCTCTCCGAGCGGGTCAGCATCGCCTACCTGACCACCGGGGTGTTCCACCACATCGCGCGCACCAGGCCCTCGGCGCTGCGGTCCCTGCGGTTCGCCTCGGCCGGAGGCGAGGCGATGGACGCGGAACTGGCCCGCGCGATACTGGCCGCCTGCCCGGACACCACCGTGGTCAACTTCTACGGCCCGACCGAGAACAGCGTGGTGTCCACCGCACACGCGCTGCACGACCTGCCTCCCGAGGCGACGGCCGTGCCGATCGGCCTCCCCCTGGAGAACTCCACCTGCCACGTGCTGTGCCCGGACGGCACGCTCGCCGACACCGGCGAGGAAGGCGAGCTCCTCGTCGGCGGGGACGGGCTCGCCCTGGGGTACCTCGGCGACCCCGGGCTGACCGCCGAGCGCTTCGTCGACGACCTCGTCGAGCCCGGTACGCGCCTCTACCGCACCGGTGACCGCGTGGTCCGGCGCCCGGACGGCGTACTGGAGTACCGGGCCCGGGTGGACCGGCAGATCAAACTGCGCGGGCACCGCATCGAGCCGGACGAGGTGGAGGCGCGGCTGCGCGCGGACGACGCGGTGGGCGAGGCCGTCGTCGAACGGGAGGGCGACGCCCTGATCGGGTACGTGACCCCGGCCCGCCCCGGCCAGGCACTGACCCTGGACCGCATCCGCAGCGGTCTCGCCGCCTGGCTGCCCGCACCCGCGGTGCCCGCGCGGCTGGTGGAACTCGCGCGCTTCCCGGTGACGGCCGGGGGCAAGGTCGACCGCGCCCGGCTGCGCAGCCTGGCGGCGACCGGGCAGGCGGCCGTCCCGGCGACGGTGAACGGCACCGCGTCCGGCCCGCAGGACACGGTGGCCCGGATCTGGCAGGTGGTGCTGGGTGTGCACCCGGCGCCGGGCGACAGCTTCTTCGACATCGGCGGCGACTCCCTGCTGGCAGCCGAGGCCGTCACCCGTACGCTGGCCGCCTTCGGCCTCGACGCCCGGCACGGCCGCACCCTCGTCCACAGCCTGCTGCGCTCCCCGACACTGGAGGACTTCACCGCCGCCGTCGCCGCCGTCCAGGGCCCGCACGGCAGGGTGAACGCCGACGCGGGCCCGGTGGACTTCCGCGCCGAGGCACGGCTGGGCTTCACCCTCCCGCAACCGCGCGGGCCGGAGCCGGACTGGCACCACCCCGCGGAGGTGCTGCTCACCGGCGCCTCCGGCTTCGTCGGCGCCTTCCTTCTGGACGCGCTACTGCGCCGCACCGACGCCCGGGTGTGCTGCCCGGTGCGAAGCCGGGCCCCCGCCCACGCCCGGCAGAAGGTGATGCGCAACCTCGCCCGCTTCGGCCTCGCCACCCCCGAAGCCGCCGACCGCGTCGTGTGCCTCCCCGCCGACCTCGCCGAGCCCGGCCTCGGACTGGAGCCGGGCCGCGCCGACGAACTCGCCGACACCGTCGACCTGGTGATCCACTCGGCCGCGCAGGTCAACTTCATCTATCCGTACGACGCGCTGCGCCGCACCAACGTGGAAGGCACCAGGGAGCTCATCCGACTGGCGGCCGGGCGCCGGGTGCCGGTGCACTTCCTCTCCACCATCGCGGTGCTCGCCGGCTTCGGAACCGCCGGCGTACGGCACGTCGACGAGGACCTGCCGCTCGACCACGCCGACGGGCTCACCATGGGCTACGCCGAGAGCAAGTGGGTCGCCGAGGAGGTGCTGCGCGACGCCGCGGACCAGGACCAGGGCCTGCCGGTGGCGGTCTACCGTCCGTACGAGATCACCGGCGACCGGCACACCGGCGCGTGCAACACCGACACCGCGATCTGCTCGCTGTTCAAGACCATCAGCGAGACCGGGCTCGCCCCCGACATCCGGCTGCCGCTGGACTTCGTCCCGGTGGACTTCCTCTCCGACGCCCTGGTGCACATCGCCACCACCCACCGCGCCACGCGCCGGACCTACCACATGACCAACCCCCGCGCCGCGAGCCTGTGCGACATGCTCGACCGGATGGACAGGGCCGGCCACCGGATCTCCCGCCTCCCCTACGAGGAGTGGGTGGGCGAGCTCGTCCGCCACGTCGCGCAGCACCCCACGAGCCCCACGGCCCCGTTCGTCTCGCTGTGCGTGGACCGCTGCAAGCAGGCCGACATGTCCGTCAAGGAGATGTACTTCGAGGGCACCTTCCCGACCGTCGGGCGGGCCAACGTCGAGCACGACCTGGCCACCTCGGGCCTGCACTGCCCTCCCGTCGACGCGGAGCTGCTGGACCGCTACCTGGAGTACTTCTACACCACCGGTTACATCGAACGCCCCTGCCCCCGCCACCCGGAAGGGGCGCACTCATGAGCGCACGGCCGCCCGGTGCGCGGGGGCCCGGCGCCGAGCCGGACGTCCTGGACTTCCCGCTCCCGCCGCCGGGCACCATGGGGCCGCCCGAGGAGTCCGCGCGGCTGCGCGAGAACTGCCCCCTGGCCAGGGTCAGGCTGCCGATGGACGCGACCGCCTGGTACGCCACCCGGCACGAGGACGTCCGGATGCTCTTCGCGGACCCCCGGCTGATCAGGCCGACCATCAACGACTGGCCGCCGCGTCCCGGGCAACCCGCGGACGACGGGCCGCGCCTGGTCACGATCGCCGAGCTCGACGGCCCCCGGCACGCGGCCCTGCGCCGGGCGCTGGCCGAGCCGTTCAGCTCCCGGGCCGTGCGCGACCACCTGCCGCGCATCCGCGGGCTGGCCGGGCGACTGCTGCGGGCGTTCGAGGACGACGGCCCGCCCGGCGACCTGGTCGCCGGCTTCACCGACCCCTTCCCCCTGCTCGTGCTCTGCGACCTGGTCGGCATCCCCTTCGAGGACCGGGACCGGTTCCTCCCGGTGCTGGACGCGGCCCTCGGCGGCATGGTGACCTCGCAGGAGGGGCGCCGGGTCACCGGCCTGCTGCGCGAGTACGTCGCCGCACTGATCGCCCGGAAGCGGGACCGGCCCGGCGACGACGTCCTGACCCGGCTGGTCCGCCGGTGCGACGACGGCGAGCTGACCCACGACGACGTGATGGCCTTCGGGCTGTCCATGCTCACCGTCGGCTTCGGCATCAGCAGCTTCTTCCTGGCCGACACCGTGCACACCCTGCTCGACCGGCCTGGCCTGTGGGCCCGCCTGCGCGACGACCGGGAGCTGATGCCCGGCGCGGTGGAGGAGTTCCTGCGCTACATGCCGGTGATGAACGGCACCGTGATCCTCCTGGCGACCGAGGACATCGAACTGCACGGGCGGACGATCCGCGAGGGCGACGCCGTCATCCCCGTACCGGCCTCCGCCAACCGCGACGAGCGGGTGTTCGCCGACGCCGACCGGCTCGACCTGGACCGGGCCGGCGCGACCACGGGCCGCGGGGGCCACCTCGCCTTCGGACGAGGAGCCCACAACTGCCTCGGCGCCCACCTGGCCCGCGCCGAACTGTCCGCGGGAGTCGAGGCGTTGCTCGACCACTTCCCGCGGCTGCGCCTCGCCGAAGGACAGGAACCCGCCTGGGACGACGAATCCGTGACCAAGTCACCGCTGATCCTCCCGGTCAGCTGGTGAGACCCGACCGGCCACCTCGCACGCGATCACCTCGCACGCGACCACCTCCCACGCGACCACCTCGTACGCGACCAGGGAGCACCGCCAGTGAGCAGCTCACCGCCGCAACCCGCCGCCGACCCGCCCGCCATCGACCTGCCCGCCATCGACCTGCCCCTCCCGCCGCCGGGCACCATGGGCCCGCCCACGCAGTACGGGTGGCTGCGCCGGGAGTGCCCGCTCACGGAGGTCCGGCTGCCGATCGGCGCCACCGCCTGGTACGCCACCCGCTACGAGGACGTCCGGAACCTGATCGCGGACCCCCGGCTGATCCGGCCGACCATCAACGACTGGCCGCCCCGACCTGACCGGGCCGCCGACGACGAGCCGGGCCTGATCACGATGATGGAACTGAACGGCCCCCGCCACGAGGCCCTGCGCCGCGCTCTGGCCGAGCCGTTCAGCGTCCGTTCCGTCCGGCGCCGGCTGCCGCGACTGCGCCGGTCGGCCGATGGGCTGCTGGACGACTTCACGGCCGCCGGGCAGCCCGGCGACCTGGTCGGCGGCTTCCTGGAGCCCTTCCCGCTGCTGGCCATGTGCGAGCTGGTGGGCATTCCCTACGAGGACCGCGAGTACTTCCTGCCCAGGGCGGACGCCGCCCTCGGGGCGATGGTCACCCTGGACGAGGGCCGCGAGGTCACCTCCGAACTGCGCGAGTACATCGCGTCACTGCTCGACCGCAAGCGGCGCGAGCCCGCCGACGACGTCCTCACCGGGCTGGTCCACACGTGCGGGCCCGGCACCCTGGACGGGGAGAGCGCGGTGACCTTCGGGCTCTCGATGCTGGTCGCCGGCTACCGCACGAGCACCATGTTCCTGGCCGACGCCGTGGTGGCCCTGCTGACCGCGCCCGACCGGTACGCCCGGCTCCGCGACGACCGCGGCCTCATACCCGGCGCGGTGGAGGAACTCCTGCGGTACATACCGGTCATGAACGGCGTCGTGGTCCTCCAGGCCGTCGAGGACATCGAGTTGCACGACCGCAGGATCCGCGCGGGCGACGCCGTTCTGCCCGTCCTCGCCTCGGCCAACCGCGACGAGCGGGTGTTCACCGACGCCGACCGGCTCGACCTGTGCCGGGCGGAGAACCCGCACCTCGCCTTCGGCCGGGGTGCACACAACTGCATCGGCGCGCACCTGGCCCGGGCCCAGATGGCCGTGGGACTGGAAGCCCTGCTCGACCGCTTCCCGCGACTGCGCCTCGCCGAAGGACAGGAACCCGCCTGGGACGACGAATCCCCGAGCAAGTCACCGCTCACCCTCCCCGTCAGCTGGCACGTCACCACCGCTGCCGCTCAAGGGGTCGGCGATCCACCGGAACGACCGCGAAGCCACCGGCCCCCACCGCCGTGAGGACACCGCCGAACGTTGCGCTCACCGCCGTGGTCTGCGGCATCACCCAGTCAGAGTAGAAGATCGCAAGGAGCCCATCGAGCTTGGGCTCGACGGCGACCTCCCGACCGGGCCGGTCCGGGATCATCTCCAGTGCCATTCGCACCCCCGCACCCCTCTGCCGTTCATTCAGCTCATGGGACTCGATCGAAGATCCTCGCCTCACGCTAGCCCTTGGGCCGCTGCCGCGGTTCAGGAATCTTGTGTCCGCGACGGTCGATCGGTCCCGGCCGGTCAGGCCCGGTCGAGCAGTCCCCGGTCGAGCAGTGCGGCGAGGTAGCGTGCGACCTCGCCGCGCAGTTCCTCCGGTGTCGGCACGTGCCAGTGCCCGCTGCCCGCTGCGCCGTTGAACAGCAGCCCGTCGCACCAGCGGATCAGCCGTTGGGCGTCGGCCACGGGGTCGGCCGAGCCGCTCCGCGCCAGCAGGGCGGCAGCGGTGTCGGTGAAGCGCGCACCCAGCCGGTCGTAGCCGGCGCGCAGTTCGGGCCGGCGGGTGGCTTCCAGGGCGAGTTCGAGGCGGGCCAGCGTGAGGCTGCGCCCGGTGGTGAGCGCCTCGTGCAGCAACTCGGCCACTCCCTGGGCGAGCAGGTTGCGCGGGCAGGCGTCCGGCGGGGGCCCGCCGGCCATGAGCGGGTGGCCTCCGGCCTCGCGTTCGACGATGCGGGTGAGGGCGAGGTCGAGCAGGGCGGCCCTGGTCCGGGCGAGGTTCGAGGTCGAGCCGGCGGGCAGTCCGGCCTCCTCGTCCACTGCGCGGTGGGTCAGCCCGCGCAGGCCGCGCTCGGCGATCAGGGCGATGGCGGCGTCGGCGATCAGCGTCGGGCGCGGCGGTGTCATGGATCCGATCACGGCCTCTCTCCTCAGGGGGTCTCGACCCGGGGCGGGCCCGAACCCCATTCACGTCAACACTAGCCCATCCCAACTACAGGTGTAGTACGGTGCGGGAAGTGGTCACTACAGCCGTAGTGTCGGGAGAGGGGTTCACTCATGGACGCGTATCAGGCGATCGTCATCGGCGGCGGCATCGGCGGACTCTCCGCCGCCCTCGCCCTCCACCGCCAGGGCATCCCCGTGACCGTCCACGAGCGCGCCGCCTCGCTCGAACCCGTCGGCGCCGGACTCGCCCTCGCCCCCAACGCCCTACGCGCCCTCGACCGGCTCGGCGTCGGCGAACGCCTGCGCGCCCTCGCCACCGCACATCCCGCCATCGGCCTGCGCCACCCCTCCGGACGCTGGCTCGCCCGCACCGACACCGCCACCTTCGAGGCCCGCTTCGGCGAGACGATCACCGCCGTCGCCCGCGCCGACGTCATCGCCGCCCTGGTCGACGCCCTTCCGGACGGCACCGTCCGCACCAACTCGCCCGCCGCCCTCGTCACCCCCGGAGGCACCACCGAACCAGCCGTCGTCTCGACCCCCGACGGGAACCGGCCCGCCGCCCTGGTGGTCGCCGCCGACGGCCTCCGCTCCGCCACCCGCGCGCAGCTCTTCCCGCAGCACCCCGGCCCCCGCTACAGCGGCTTCACCACCTGGCGCACCATCGTGTCCCCCACCCGCCGGCCGGATGCCGTGGGCGAGGTCTGGGGACGCGGACAGCTCGCCGGCGTCGTCCCGCTCGCCGACGGCCGGGTCTACGTGTACGGCGCCGCCCTCGCCCCGGCCGGCGCCCGCGCCGCCGACGGCGACGAGAAGGCCGAGCTCCTGCGCAGGTACGGCACCTGGTGCGCGCCCGTGCCCCAACTCCTCGCGCTCGCGGAACCCGGGCGCGTCCTGCGCCACGACGTCTGGGACCTCTCCGACCCCCTGCCCGCCTACCACCAGGGCCGGGTCGCCCTCCTCGGCGACGCCGCCCACGCCATGTGCCCCTTCCAGGGCCAGGGCGCCTGCCAGGCCGTCGAGGACGCCGTCGTCCTCGCCTCCGCCCTGACCCCCGCCGCGGACCCGGCCACCAGCCTCCCCGCCTACACCGCCGCACGCCTCCCGCGCACCACCGCCATCGTCACCGGCTCCCGCCGCATCGGCGGCCTCGTCGCCCTCCGCACCCCCGCCGCCACCCGCCTGCGCGACGCCGCCCTCACCCTCGCCGGCCTCCTCCCGGCCCGCACCCTGCTCAACCGCTCCGCCCGGACGTACAACTGGCAGCCCCCGGCCCTCGACGCGACCGCCTGAGCACGGATCGCCCTCCACTGCCCGGGGTCGGCCGTCCGTACCGGGAGATTGTCCGGTGCCGTGCCCGATGTACGGACGGCCGACGGGGCAGGTGCACGCCTTCCACGGGCGGGTGGTCGCGGACGTGCCGGTGGACGGGCGGCAGGTCGTCGCAGCCGTGCGGGTCCGGCGCACGGTCTGCCCGGGCCGGGGCTGCCCGCGGCAGACGTTCCGCGAGCAGCTTCCCGGCCTGATCGAGCGCTATCAGCAGCGCACGCGCCGTCTCGCCGACCAACTTCGACTCGCTGGCCGGCCGTCGCGCCGGCCGGGCCGTCGGCTACCCGCGGTTCGAGAAGAAGGGCCGGGCCCGGGCAGAGAAGGTGGGTGTTTTTACCGGGGTGAAATAGAGCCACGGCTTCGGGGTGAATGGGAGCCAGGGGTTCTCCGGTGAGATCGGGAGCCAACCGATGTGATGGTGTGGAGCATGCCGCTTTCGGAGTAATCGTGGAGGCTTGCGCCGTCTGGCCGTCACGCTGTGCTGGAGCCGGTGAAGGGCTCTATCGACGCGATGCTGCGCGAGGACCTGGACGCTCCGGCGAAGCAGAAGCACACGATCCCGCGGATCATGGAGCGTCTGGCTGCGGAGCACGACTTCGAGTTGGCCCGTTCGACCACGGTCTGGGACTACGTGTCCAAGCGACGCCCGCAGATCCGCGCGGAGGCTCTGGAGGGCCGGCGGCATCTCGATGGCATGGTGCCGCAGGCGAAGAGGCCGTGCGAGGAGGCGGAGGTCGCCTTCGCGGACTTCTGGCTGGACCTGGCCGGGCAGCGGCGCAAGTGCGTGCTGTTCACGCTGCGGCTTTCCTACTCGGGCAAGGCGGTGCACCGGGTCTACGCGACAGCGTCCCAGGAGGCGTTCCTGGAAGGCCACGTCGAGGCGTTCACCGTGCTGGGCGGGGTGCCGTCGGTGCACATCCGCTACGACAACTTGAAGCCGGCGGTCAAGCAGGTGCTGTTCGGCCGCTCCAGGCTGGAGTCAGCGCGGTGGGCGTCGTTCAAGTCCTGGTACCAGTTCTCCGCGTTCTACTGTGCGCCCGGCGAGGACGGTGCCCACGAGAAGGGCGGGGGGAGCACGAGGGCGGGCGGTTCCGCCGCAAACACCTGGTCCCGCCGCCTGCGGTCGACTCGCAGGCGGAGCTGAACGAGCGTCTAGCCGCGATCGACTTCTCCAAGAACCCGAACATCACCCCCGAGGTCGTCGCGGACCTGAAGTCCCCGACCTGGGTCCGCGAAGGCCGGCCTCTGGTGTTGATCGGCGACTCCGGCACCGGCAAGTCCCACCTGCTGATCGGCATCGGCACCGCCATCGCCGAGACCGGCCTGTCGGTGCGCTACACCACCACCAGCGCGCTGGTGAACGAGCTCGCCGAAGCCGACGCCAGCCGCCGCCTGTCCTCTGTCATCGCCCGCTACAGCAAGATCGACCTTTTGTGCCTGGACGAGTTCGGCTACCTCAACCTTGACCGCAAGGGAGCCAAACTGCTGTTCCAGATCTTCACCGAGCGTGAGGAGCGCAAGGCCACCGCGGTCGCCACGAACTCACCCTTCACCGGATGGGACAAGACCTTCGGCGACGCCCGCCTCTGCGCGGCCATCGCCGACCGGATCACCTTCCGCTGCACCCTGATCCAGACCGGCACCGAGTCCTACCGCTACCAGGCCACCCAGGAATCCCTCTTCCCAGCCAAGAACTGACGCACTGTTGGACGAATCTCTGCGTGAGCACGTAGGCGGGGTCGGCGTCACCGGGGGTGGACATGAGAGTGGGCAGGGGCTGGGTGGGCAGCGGTCGACAACATCGCCTGACAGTCCCTCATCGCCGCCTTCACCCAGGAGAACGGCATCGTCGACGCGCCTCTCTTGTCCGACTACAGAATCAGCAACCGTGGCACTGGTGCCACCATGGATTCGGGTGCCAGGCTCATGGCAGACCCCCGTCGAGGTGTCCTAGCGTCGATCCCATGAAACGCAATCGCCGTATCAGCGCTGTCGCGGTGCTGACGCTCGCCGCCCTCATCACCGGAACCGGCGCCGGGTTCGCCGCCACGACCACACCGTCGGCCACACCGGTGGCCACGCACGCGTTCGACACCGCACCGGCCACGGCCACGGCCACGGCCACCGCGTCCACGCCGTCCTTCCACGGCACGCTCCCCGCGCCGACCGGCCCCTACGCCGCCGGCGAGGACATCATCCACCTCACCGACACGAGCCGCCTCGACCCGTGGGTGCCGTCGTCCGGCCCCCGCCAACTGACCGTCACGATGGTCTACCCGGCCGTCCCCGGGACCGGGACTCCGGCCCCTTACATGACCCTCGCCGAGGCAGCCGGAATCACCGAGCGCCGGAAGATACCGGCGAGCTACGGCGTCACCCCGCAGACCCTTTCCAGCGTCACCACTCACGCCTTCGACGGCGCGCGGCCGCAACGCGGCAAGCATCCGCTGGTGGTCCTCTCAGCCGCGGCCGAGAACCCGCGCATGATGCTCACCTCGCTCGCGACCGACCTGGCCAGTCAGGGCTACGTCGTCGCGCTCATCGGCCACACCTACGAGGACAGCGGCGAGACGCTGGCGAACGGCCAGACGCCGCCGTGCGCGATCTGCGATCACCCGGAAACGATCGACTTCGACGCCGAAGCTGTCAGCCGCGGGCGGGACGTGTCCTTCGTGATCGACCAGTTGACGCACGGCAACACCGCGTGGCGCCTGGCACACCTCATCGACAAGCACGAGATCGGCATGGCCGGACACTCCCTCGGCGGAGCGGCGGCGGCCGCCACGATGATCGCCGACCCGCGAGTACGGGCCGGAGTGGACATGGACGGCGCCTTCCACCCGGTCCCGATGCCCGGCCAGATCAACCGGCCCTTCCTCATGCTGGGTAGCGACGGCCACACGCCCGGCAGCGGCGACGGCATCGCGGGGCGGGCCTGGGCCGCCCTCGGCGGCTACAAGAAGTGGCTGACGGTCGTCGGCGCCGACCACTTCAGCTTCTCCGACCTGGACGTGCTTCAGGAGCAGGCCGGGCTCCCGACGGGGCCCCTCTCCCCGGAACGCGGGGTGGCGATCACCCGCGAGTACGTGACGGCGTTCTTCGACCAGACGCTGAAGGGGATCCACAGTCCGCTGCTGGACGGCCCCTCGCCGAACAATCCGGAAGTAGCCTTCCAGTCCTAGTCCAGCGCCGCGTTGATCCTTCGGGGGTTCATGCGGCTTTGAGCGGGCTGCCGTCGTAGGTCCGGCGGTAGGGCTTGGCGTCGTGTTCGTCGTAGGCCAAGACGAAGGTGTCGATGGCCTCGGCCAGTTCGTCGCGGGAGGCGAACTGGCGCTGATCACCAGCGCGTTCGCACCGGGGCATAGTGCCTGTTCCACCGGGCCCGCTCTACCTGCCGGCGGCCAGCAGAAGCCGACCTACCGACCCGAGATCCTGTCCGCCCACAGGCCAAGATCAAGATCTACAGCTGGTACTAGGTTCACCATGAGATCGGGTACAGGTTTCATGGCACGGTCCTCCTGCGGTGCCCTAGCGTCGTGCCATGACGATTCCAGCTCGACTGAGACGCACGGTCCTCCGGGCGCGGCGGGACACCTGCTTTCTTGCCGCTGGTGTGCTGCCGCACCTGGCGCTGGTGCCCGTGTGGGCCTGGGCGGCGGCGACTACCGCCAGGACGGGGAACTGGCTCCTTACGGTTTCCATGTCGGCCGCCCTGGTCCTGCTCGGAACCCCGGTGCTGACGGCCGTTCAGCGGGCTCGCTACCGGGTGCTCATCGGTGTGGACGTCCCCCGGCTCACCCCCACCGCGCCGGAACAATGGACGTGGGCCTCGACCGCCCGGTGGCTCGCGGCGACGCGGCCTTGGCGCAAGATCGGCTACCACCTCCTGCTGGGCCCGCTGCTCGCGCTGCTGGAGCTGCTGGTGCTCGCGGTGGCAGCGGCGTGCCTGGCGGGCGTCATCGCCTACGCCTGGTCATGGGCGCTGCCAACCGGAATCCGCCAGGACTGGTTCGGCTACCTGACCCAGCTGCCGGCCTACACAGCGGCTGGACTCCTCCTCCTGTGCGCCCTGCCCTGGACCGCGCGGGCAGTAGCCCGGGCCGAGGCGCGGCTGGCGTTGGGCCTGCTCGGGCCCAGCCGGGCGCAGCGGCTCCAGGAGCGGGTCGATCAGCTGGCCGTGAGCCGGACCGACTTGATCGAGGCCGTCGACGCGGAGCGCCGCCGGATCGAGCGCGACCTGCACGACGGCACCCAGCAGCGGTTGGTGTCTCTCGCGGTCAACCTGGGTCTGGCCCTTGCCACCCGCCCGGACCTGCCGAGTGATGACCGCGAGGTGATCGCGAGAGCGCACCTGGAGGCGAAGGAGGCGATCGCCGAACTCAATGATCTGGTGCGGGGGCTGCACCCGGCCGTGCTCGAAGACCGAGGTCTGGACGCGGCGTTGTCCGGGCTGGCTGCCCGCACGCCCCTGCCGGTGCGGCTGCGGGTCAATCTGGAGGAGCGGGTGGCGCCCAGCGTGGAGTCGGTCGCGTACTTCGTGATCTCTGAGGCGCTGACCAATGCGACGAAGCACGCCAACGCGATGCACGCGGAGGTGATAGTCCGTCAGGTCGGCGAGGTGCTGCGAGTGCGCGTTACCGACGACGGGCTGGGCGGTGCCGACGCCGCCGCCGGCACGGGGCTGACCGGGCTGGCCAAGCGGGTCGGCTCCCTCGACGGGGCCTTCCACGTCAGCAGCCCCGTTGGCGGGCCCACCACCGTCACCGCGGAGCTGCCGTGCGCGCGGTGATCGCCGAGGATTCGGTGTTGTTGCGGGTCGGCCTGATCAAGGTGCTGGAGATGGGCGGGTTCCAGGTCGCCGCCGAAGCCGGCGATGCGGAGGGGCTGTTGGCGGCGGTGGCGGAGCACCGGCCCGAACTCGCCTTGATCGATGTCCGGATGCCGCCCGGCTTCACCGACGAGGGGGTGCGGGCGGCGATGGAGATCCGTCGGCGCTGGCCGGGGACGGCGGTGGTGCTGCTTTCGCAGTACGTGGAGGAGCGGTACGCGGCTGACCTGCTGTCTGCGAACACCAGCGGTGTGGGCTACCTGCTCAAGCAGCGGGTTGCCGATGTCGCCGACTTCGTGGCGGCGGTCCGGCGAGTGGCGGACGGGGGCACGGCCCTGGACCCGCAGGTCGTCGCCCAGTTGCTGCTGCGGCGCGACAGCGACCCGCTCGCGCGGCTGACCCCCCGCGAACGGGAGGTGCTCGGCCTGATGGCCGAGGGGCGCTCCAATGCCGGCATCGCGCAGGCGCTGGTGGTCAGCGAGAGCGCCGTGGCGAAGCACATCAACAACATCTTCGCCAAGCTCGACCTGCCCGTGGTCGACGCGGACCACCGCCGCGTCCTGGCCGTGCTGCGGTTCCTCGGAACGTCCCGGGCCTGACCGTCCCATCCGTGATCACGATCTACGGCTGGAGTACTAACCCCAGAAGAACGAATCTCACTGTCCAATTTGCTGCCACAGCCGGAAGGGCTGGACCCCACGGGTCCAGCCCTTCCGCATATCCAGGGTGAGGCCCCGGCCGCGACTTGTCAGGGAGGCGACCTGGGCCCGCAATCACACCCTACCGACGCCACCACCCCCCATGGACACTCCAGCCGGGCCCAACAGGTCACCCGATCAGTGGCTCCCAATCTCGCCGGAACGGCTCCCGAATTCGCCGAAGAACACCCACCGGGGTCGAGTACATCACCGCCACGAATGGCCTACACCTGGCTCCCGTTCACACCGGAGCAGTGGCTCCCATATGACCCGACAAAATCAAGGTGGGCATGGGGAAGGTCCTTTCCACGTCAGCTGAAGAGGACTTCGAGCCGTTCCAGGGAGAGCGGGACGTCCGCCAGTCGGTAGCCGGCCGGCGGTTCGCGGTGCATGAGGTGGCGCACCAGGTAGTCCCAGCGGCGGCGGGCGACGTAGCCGTTGCGGCCGAGGAAGCTGTGCTCGACGCCGGGGACTATCAGCAGGTCGAAGTCCTTGTTCGCGTCGATCAGCGCGTCGACCAGCCGCATCGTCAGATGCGGTGTCACGTTGTCGTCCATGTCGCCGTGGACGAGCAGTAGTTTGCCGACCAGGTTCCCGGCCAGCTCGGTGTTGGACAGCCGGGCCCCGGCGTCCGGGTCGAACGGTCCGTCGTAGGTCTCGGCCCACAGCGCGTGGTAGTGGCGGTTGTCGTGGTTGCCGGCCTCGGCCACGCCGACCTTGTAGAAGTCGGGGAACGCCAGGAGGGCGCGGGCGGTGGTGAACCCCCCGCCGGAGAGGCCGAAGACACCGACCCGGTCCAGGTCCAGCCACGGACGCGTTTCCGCGAGTTGGCGCAGCGCCGCGACATGGTCTTCGAGTGCGCCCGCGCTGCCCATGTTGCGGTGGGCGTGATCGTGGAAGGCCTTGTCCCGGCCGGGCGTTCCGCGGCCGTCGACGGCCAGCACCGCGAAGCCCAGCGCCGCCACCGCCTCGGCGTCGTAGCCGTAGGCGCCCGGGTCGAAGGAGGCCGCCACCCGGTGGGTCTGCGGGCCCGGGTAGGGGTGGTCGATCACCGGGTAGCGCTGCGCGGCGTCGAAGCCGTGGGGCTTGTAGAGGACGCCGTAGATCTCGGTGACGCCGTCGGCGGCCAGGGTCCTGACCCGCTCCGGCGGCGTCCAGCCGGCGGCCAGCAGCGGTGTGATGTCGGCCTGTTCCAGCTCGACCAGCACGGCTCCGCCCCGGTCACGCACGGTGATCCTCGGTGGGGTGTCGACGGTCGACGCGGAGTCGACGAACCAGCGGCCGTGTTCCGGCGCGGTGATCACGTGGTCCAGATCGTCGTCGGTGAGCTTGGCGGTCCCGCCGCCGTCCAGGCCGACCCGGAGCAGCGACCGTCGGTACGGGTCGGCCTGGACCAGTCCTGAGACGACGACGTACGCGGCCCGTTCCGCCTCGTCGACGTGCACGATCTCCTGCACCGCGAACGGCCCTCGGGTGAGCTGTTCGACCAGCGCCCCGTCCTCGTAGCGGTACAGGTGCCCCCAGCCGTCTCGCTGGGAGTACCACAGCGTCTCGCGGCCGCCGGCGAGCACGTGCACGATCGGCTTCTGGGCGACCTCCTGCGCGGCCTCCACCCGCGTGTCGCCGTGCTCCTCGACCAGGGTGCGCACCTCGCCGGTCGCCGGGTCGAGTGCGTGCAGCCGCAGCGTCCGGAGGTCACGGGGCTGATCCAGGTAGTAGACGGCCGCGCTGTCCTTGGCCCACCACGCCTTCTTCAGCGTGACAGGTGACAGGTAGGGCAGCAGGAACGGGTCGGTCCTGGCGGGTGTCGCGGTCCGGGACGCGATGTCGAAGACGATCCACTCGCCGCGGGCCATCGGCTCGCCGGGGACCGGGTAGTGGTAGCTGCGCAGGCGCGGCCGGCCGCCGTCCGGCGGGACGGCTTCGACCAGGTGCATCAGGGCGACATCGCTCTGGTCGGTGCGGTGGGTGAGGACGCGCGCCGAGTCCGGCGACCACAGCAGCGCCGGCGGCATGTCCGCAAGACCGAGCTTGCCGAGCAGGTGCGTGGGGACCGCCGCGTCGGGTTGGGCCGCGTAGCTGCGATCCGCGGTGCCGTCGGCGGTGAGCGCGAACTCCTCGCCCGTCTCGACCGAACGCACCCACAGGTCGTGGTCGCGGAGGAACGCCGCCCACTTCTTGTCCGGCGAGACGACTTCCAGCGGTGAGGGTTGGACGTGCTTCTCGTCCCGCGCGCACCGGTAGTCGGCCAGCCGGCAGGTCCAGCGCGCGTCGAACGCGTCGAACGCGACCGTCCCGTCCGCCAACTCGATCGCCCGGAACGGCAGCGCGTACGGCTGGACCGGCTGGCCGGCGGCGGACGCCAGCGCGGCGGCGAGCCGTTCGGGGTCGAACGCCGGCCCCCGGGTCCCGGCGGCGGGGTCGACCAGCACGAACTCGCCGCCCCGCTCGGTCTCGACCCGGTACCAGAACCTCTCGCCGCCGCCGATCCAGACGGGCTTCGCCTTGGCCCGCAGGGCGAGCCGGGACCGGTTGTGCAGCAGCATCCGCTCAGCTCGGTCGTAGGCAGTGGCGGGGAGTGCATGTGTGGACATCCGACCTCCTGGAATCAGTCTCGATCCAGGAACAGTACAGCGTACGGTACAGTAATGGAACTGCGGTCCCGAACGAATCAGGAACCCCGATGCCATCGCCCAGGCGCAAGACAACGCCCGCTCGCGCACCCCGCGGCACCCTCAGCCCCGAGGCCATCGTCCACGCGGCGATCGAACTGATCGACCGCGACGGACTGGACGCGGTGACCATCCGTCGGCTCGCCGACCAACTGGGCGTCCGCCCGATGTCGCTCTACACGCACTTCCGCGACAAGGACGCGATCCTCCTCGCCGTCACCGCGGAGCTGCTGAGCCGATTCCGGTGGCCCGACCCCGGCCTCGACGACGTCGAATGGCTCCGGCAGGTGATGCACGCCTACTTCGAACTGTTCATCACGCACCCTGTCCTCCTGCAGATCAACACCCCCTCCGACGGAGTCGGCGAGATCGAGGCCCGCATGTCCGAGCAGATCTACGCCCGCCTGGAGCGACTGCGGGTCGACCACCGGACGGCGATCGGCCTGCTGGCCACGCTGATCCGCTTCGTCCTCGGCTGCGCCACGCTCTACCCCGTCCGCCGGGCCTGGGACGAGGACCCGCAGCACTGGGAACGGGTCCGCCAACAGTGGGCCCGCCTCCCGGCCGAGGTGTACCCGGCGATGCACGCCACCACCGTCGACTTCCCGACCTTCACCCAACGGGACGTCTTCGAGTTCGGCCTCGACGCCATCCTCGCCTCGCTCCCACGATCGCCCTGACGGCCCTGCGCTCGCACAGCTACGGCGAAGTGACAAGTAGCTCTCTGTAGCGTGCGACACGAGGTCGCACCATGTAAGGAAGGCCGGCCACGTGAGGGAGGTGTCGATCGGCTGAACTTCGGGCCAGTGTCCAAGGCCCGTCCCCGTGCTCCCATGCGTCGCTGGTAACGGCGGGGTGTGAAGCGGAGCGTTCAAGCTCAAGGGTGCCCTGGCCATCGGGACGCTACAGGCGAGGGGAAGGCCGGACGGGCGAACGAAAGTGAACCCCTGATGATGCCCCGTCAAGCTGAAGTCGCGCGATGGCAGGAAAGCGGCGGCTGAAGGACCCGGTGCTGCAAGGCACCAGGCGACCTCCAGTTAGCTCAGGCTGGAGGGTGGACACCGTCGGTCCCGGGGTAGAGGGGGCGCCCACCCCGGCCGCGTCTTTCTGGTGCGGAACCGGTTGCCGGGCTCCTGGGGCGGTCACCGTACGGCGGCGTAGCGCATGTCGGTGAGGGCGGAGGCGGCGTGCAGCTCGCGCAGTGCGAAGTCGCGCACCGCCCGGCCGCCTGCTGTCCGGTCCCAGTGCTCCAGCACGCTGGTGCGCTCGGTGATCGCGGTGACATCGCCCCTGCGCAGGCGGGAGAGTGGCCGGGCGGGTGGCAGCATGGCGGCCAGTGCGACCGCGAGAACGTCTCGGCGGTTCGAGGAACTCACCTCATCGTGGTGATCGTGGTGGTGGACTTGCTTGGCGACCCAGGCCCAGCTCGGCCGCTGTCCCCGCTCCCAGGACCAGGCAGAGGGCTTGCCGGTAGTGCTCGTGCGGCCAGGTGATGAGGCCACGTTCTATGCGCGAGACGTAGCCGGCGTCAAACGACGATTCCCGCTCGGTCGCCTCTTCGACCAGCCCTCGCACCCGCTCGGCGACCTGGCGCTGTGTCAGATTCCGGGAGAGCCGCGCGCGCCTGAACAGCGCGTTCACCATGACGCTCCACCCCCAACTCTCGGTTCAGGGAGACGATTCAGCGTATCGGCCAAGCCATGGACTGCCCACTGAAATGCCCTCGCACTGTCACCCGATCCGGTGGTCTCCTGGACATGCCCCACCCGCCGTCAGGAACCGGCGGCGGAAAGGGCAACCCGCACCCGGCCAGAGTCGTACAGTCCTGGCCATGACGACCGACATCACCACCGCGTCGTGGCGCGAGATCGAACGCACCACCGTCTTCAGCAAGTTCGGCCGATCCGTCGACCGTGTCGACTTCGAACTGCCCGACGGCAGGAAAGAGGAGTTCTACCTCAAGAGCGAGCGCCCGGCCGGCGCGGTGCTCGCCCTCACCCCCGACCAGCGCGTCATCCTCGCCCGCCAGTACCGGCCCGGCCCCGGCCGCGTGCTGTTCGAACTGCCCGGCGGCTTCATCGAACCCGGGGAGCAAGCGGCCGACGCCGTCGCCCGGGAACTGCTGGAGGAGACCGGCTACCAGGGCGAGGTCCAGGTGGTCGGGCCGTACTGGCACGACGCCTACTCCGACACCCGCCGCTTCGTCTTCGTCGCCACCGGCTGCACCAAGGTCGCCGAACCGACCCCAGAACGCACCGAGTTCATCGACGTCGCCACCCTCGCCTTGGCCCAGTTCCGCACCCGCGTGCTCCGCACGGGCGAGATGACCGACACCGCCGCGGCCTACCTCGCCCTGGACCACCTCCGGCTCCTGTAACCCGGGGGACACGGCGGGGCGGGCAGGTCGGCGACCTCGCGCTCACCCGCCCACCCCCGGGAGGACACCCGTGACCGAACGGAGCACCACCGACACCACCGCCCCGTACTACAGCAGCACGCTCGTCTCGCTGCCCGCCCACGCCGTCGCCCTGGTCCTGAAGGTGGCCCGGGACCTGCTGCCCCACCTCGAGCACTCCATCACCTCGATCGCCAAGATGCTCGGCGTCAGCCCCGGCACCCTCTACAACCACATCCTCGACCTGCGCGAACTGCGCGCCGGCCGCACCGGCATCCCTGCCCAGCTCGAAGCGAGCACCCGGTGATCCCCGGCGAGCACCGACGAGCACCGGCTCAAGGGCGGCGCGCCGCTGCTCGGCGCCGAGGCCCACGGCGAGCCCGGCCCGTTCGGCACCTGGACCGACGAGCGCGACCAGGAGCACGACGACGGGTCGGCCGACCGGTCCGAAGACGAGCTGCGGTGCTGGCGGCGGTGCGACCTTGGCGCGTGGCCGCCCGCCACACGGGGCGTGTGGCGGGCGGTGTTCGGGACCGGTTCGGCGGGCGTACGGGCTACCGGCGGCGGAAGTCGATGCGCAGGTTGAGGTCCATGAAGTCCTTCTCCTCCCCGCCCCCGGTGTACGACTGGAGGTAGATCCGGACGTCCCCCATCGGGACCTCCCGGGGAAGCGTGAAGGTCCAGGTCTGCTTCCACTTCCCGGCGGGCGGCCGGGTGGCCCCCTCCAACTCCGCCCCCAGCATCTTCAGCACCTCGGGCAGCGTGGCCGTGTTCCGCAGCAGCGTCACGAGCCCCAGCTTCACCTGGACCTGGCACTGCACCTGGGTCAGATCGACCTGCTCCTTGAGTCGGCCGGCCATCTCCCACCGCAGTTCCTTCCCCGGTTCGGGAGAGGAGGGCGTCAGGGTGATGTCCTGGATTTCGAGGACGTAGGAGTCGTCACTGCGGTCTTCGATCAGATCGGTAAGCATGGACCAAGCGTACTCATGCAACTACTCTCCGCGTCCAACATTCGATGATCAGACACAGTCGGAGGCCCCGGCCAGGACCGAAGCGCCGGGCGTCAAAAGTTCTGACAGCAACCCGGACTTTCCGTTCCCACCGGGGCCCCTTCACCACCAGGCCGCCTCGCTCGAACCGATGCTCACACTGCTGCGGATCGGATCCGGACGCTCGGGAAGATGCTTGCCGAGGCCGAGCATCGCGGACACCGGCGCATGATCCGGCTGCCGACCCGCCCGGCGCGCGGGGTGATCACCTTCGCCGGGGCGACCTATCGGATTGACATGCGGTTCTGCTCGGGGCGGTGCCGGTCCCGGGCGTATCGTCTGCGCGCCGCTCGCCGGGCGAGGCTCGCAGCGTGACGTGAAGCCGTTGCGCTACCGACGGTATGACGCCTCTACGTCACGCTATTGGCCCCGAAAGGCGATTACGGAGAGTTGCGATCGTCACTCCGGGCTACTTGTCACTTCGCCGTAGCTGTGCGAGCTCGGAGCCGTGACGCAGGTCATAGGAACCCGGGCGGGCGGGGCACCAGATAGGGGGCGTGGACTCTTCAGATCGAGAAGTGCGCGCGAGGGTGCGGGCCGGTGACCGGGACGCGTTCGGCCGGCTCTTCGACACGTATGCGCGCGCGGTGTACAACCACGTGTTCCGGCTCACCGGGGACTGGTCGACGGCGGAGGACGTGATGTCGTTGACGTTCCTGGAGGCCTGGCGCCGGCACGACCGGGTCGAGGCGGAGGGCGGGTCGCTGCGGCCCTGGCTGCTGGGCATCGCCACCAAGCTGGTCAGCAACCAGCGTCGGGCCGCCCGGCGGCACTGGCAAGTACTGGCGCAGCTCCCGCCGGCCCGCGAGGACGTTCCCGACTTCGCGCAGGAGGTGGCCGGGCGGATCGACGACGCGGCGCGGATCGCGGTCCTGCAGCAGTCGCTGGCGCGGTTGCGCCGCCCGGACCGTGAGGTGCTGGCCCTGTGCGTGTGGGCGGGCCTGGACTACCAGGAGGCCGCCGAGGCCCTGGGCGTACCGGTGGGCACCGTACGCTCACGCCTGTCCCGGGCCCGGACCCGGCTGCACCGTCTCGCAGAGACGGCCCAGCGCCGGGCGCAGCGGAAAAAAGTGGAACCCGGCCGTGGCCGGAACCAGATCCAGGGTGGGTCCGCGAGTGCGGCCCCGTCCCCGAAGGAGGTACACCAGTGAACGCCGGACAGCGGCCGGAGCCGGTCGAGCGCGCGGAACTGCTCGGGCAGGTGCCCGTGCCGGCCGAGCGCGACCTCCCCGCAGGACGCCACGCCCTACACCGGGAGCGCCTGATGCGCCAGATCGACCTCGACACCTCCACCCCCACCACGGCCCCCACCCCGGCCCCGGCCCCCGCCAGGCCGCGCTTTCGGCGGCGGCTGACCGTCACCCTCGCCGGTGCGCTCGTCGTGGGTACGGCCGTGGCCGTGGCCGTGGCGCAGTCCTCGCGGGGCGGCGTCAGCGGGCCGCTGAGCTCTGCGGAACTGGCCAGCTGGACCGGCGTCCCGACACCGCTGGCCGCTTCGACCGGCCCGGGCGCCACCGCCGAGAAGTGGTGCCTGGACCGGATGGCCGGCGGCCCGGGCGCCGGGGCACCCGTCAAGATCACCAACGCGGACCTGCGGGGCAAGGTCGCCTCCATGGTCGTCAACCGCGGCGGCAAGACCATGCTCTGCTACGTCGCCTCGGAGACCAGCGGCCTGTGGGAGGCGATCGACCCGGTGAAGAACGTGGCGGCCGATGCGGTCACGTACGACACGGGCGGCTCCCACGGTGACGGGGACGCCATGTTCAACTACGCGCAGGGCTCCGTGGGGGCCGGTGTGAAGGCGATCACCATGCAGGTCGCCGGACGCACCTTCCAGGTCACCGTGGCGGACGGCCGCTGGACCGCCTGGTGGCCCGGGACCATGTCACACCGCGCCGTCCCCGACACGGTCACCGTCACCCTCGCCGACGGCACCACCCGCGTCGTCAGCGGCAGTTCGCTGTTCGCCAGGTGAGACCCCCGGGTGCGCGCTGAGCGCCTGGATCAGGCGGCGCCTGGTCGGGCCTGCGCGCTCCCGGGCCGGCGGCGCATCCCGGCCGCGATCTCCTCCTCGGCGGCGCCGCGAGCGCGTCGGGCCTGGCCGTGGGCCGGGCCCGCCGTTCGCGGCGTTCGAGGCGTTCGCGGCATTTCCGGTGTTCAAGGCGGTCAAGGCGTTCACGGCGTCTGCGGCGTTTGCGGAGGGGGCGCGGGCGGGGGTGGCGCCCTCCCCTCCGATACCGGGCCGACCTGGAACCGAAGCGGACAAAGTAGGATGGCTCAACTCCCGCGCTACGCGCGAAGAGTTCCATAAATGCCCCATTTGTTCGATTTATCTCCGCTTCACACGCACGGAGCCACCCTCATGGACAACCCGTCGAACGCCGAGACCGGCGGCGCGATAGAAACCCGCGGCATCGAACCCGTCCCCGACCACGAGCGCGGGGGCAGAGTCCGCGAGCTCTTCCCGACCTGGGTCGCCGCGAACATCAGCGTTCTGCTGCTCACCATGGGCGCCGCCCTGGTGGTGTTCAACCAGTTGAACTTCTGGCAGGTCCTGATCGTCGCGGCGAGCGCCGCGCTCATCTCGTTCGGCCTGGTCGGCGTGCTGTCGGTCTCCGGCAAGTGGGGCGGGGCGCCGGGCGCGACCCTCTCGCGGGCCACCTTCGGGGTGCGCGGCAACCTCTTCCCCGGCGCCGTGCTCTGGATCGCCCGGTTCGGCTGGGAGACGATCAACGCCGTCACCGGCGCCTACGCCGTGCTGACCGTCCTCGACCTGCTCTTCGGCGTCAAGACCAACACCGCGCTGATCGTCATCACGCTCTTCGCCTTCGTCGCCTGCACCTTCCTGGTCTCCGGCATGGGACGTAAGGCGCTGAACGTCTGCAACACCTGGTCGACGTACCTCTTCGGTGTCTTCAGCGTGCTGGTACTGGGCTACCTGGTCGCCACCATGCACTGGAGCGAGGTCTTCGCCAAGCCCGCGGGCACCACCGCGATGATGATCGCCGGCATCGGGACCATCGCCGCCGGCGGCATCAGCTGGGTCCCCACCGGCCCGGACTTCGCCCGCTACCTCCCGCACGCCGCCTCCGGCAGGAAGATCGTCGGCGTGACGGTCTCCGGCGCCGGCCTGGTGATGGTGCCCATGGTGCTCATGGGCGCCGTGATGGCGGTGGCCTCGCCCGGCCTGGCCCAGGCCGCCGACCCGGTCTCCTTCCTCGGCGACCTGCTGCCGACCTGGCTGGCCGTGCCCTACCTGCTGACCGCGATCGTGGGCATGCTGCTGATCAACAGCCTCTCCATGTACTCGGCCGGCTTCACCGCACAGACCATGGGCGTCAAGCTGCCGCGCGCCACGGCCGTCAGCATCAACGCCGTGATCTCACTGGTCGGCGGCCTGCTGCTGATGCTGGTCGCCAAGAGCTTCCTGGGCTCCTTCATCACCTTCCTCATCCTGCTCGCCGTCTCCTTCTCGGCCTGGATCGGCGTCTACGCGGTGGACATGTTCCGGCGCCGCTCACGCGCGGTGCGCTACGACGCCGCCGGGCTCATGGACACCAGCAGGAACAGCCGCTACTGGTACACGGGCGGCTTCTGCTGGCAGGCCATGGTGTCCTGGGTGCTCGCCCTGCTGCTGGGGCTCGCCTTCACCAAGTGCGACTGGTTCGCCGGCCCGCTCTCCGACACCCCGGTCGGCAGGTACGGGCTCGCCTGGGCAGCGACCATCGTGATCTCCGCCGCGATCATGGCAGCACTCCCCGCCCCCCGGGAGAACACCCCCGCCGCCACCGGACAGCCCGCCGACCGCCAGGCGGAGCAGCCCGAACGGGCCGCTGCCTGACCCCGAGGCGCGGCCCACCACCCACCCCGACCCACCCCGACACACCCCGACCGCCCGGTCGCCGCCTCACCCGAGCCGGCGACCGGGCGGTCCCGTTCCGCCGCCACACCCGGGCACCGGCCGAGGTGACGTCCGGGTCCTGTCGTCAGTTACCGGGCGGCTGAGTCGGCGCGGATTTCAGCCCGTCCAGGGTGAGGTCGAGGAGGCGTTCGGCCTGCTCGCGCTGCTCGGGCTTGGCCGAGGTGAGGGCGATTCCGGCGAGGGCGGCGAACATGTCGGTCGCACGGATGTCGGAGCGGATCGTGCCGGCGGCGGCACCGGCCTCCATCAGGGAGTTGAGGGCGCCCTGAATCATCTCGTGGCTGTCGGCGTAGGGGTTGCTGCCCGAGGCGACGACGGCTCGCAGGGCGTCGGCCATGCCGTATTTGGCGGTGGCGTAGTCGATGAAGCGGCGAGTCCACACCCGCAGGGCCTCGGCGGGCGGCATCGTCGCCAGGAGGTCGGAGGCGGCCTCGCACAGCCGGGCCACTTCGTTGCGGTACGCCGCCTCGATCAGCGCCTCTCGGGTCGGGAAGTTGCGGTAGAGCGTGCCCGTTCCCACGCCCGCTTCCCTGGCGATGCGCTCGAAGTGGGCGTCGAGCCCCTCCTCGCTGAACACGCGCACCGCGGCGGCCAGGATCTTGTCCCGGTTCCGCTGCGCGTCGGCCCTCAGCGGGCGCCATGCCTCTCGGGTCATCGGCGGCTCGTTCCCTTCTCCGTTGCTAAGTGGAGGCTCCGCCACTTAACCTGGGCGAAGTGGCGGAGCCTCCACTTTCACTCTAGGGCATGGTCCGACCTGCCCGGACGCCCCCTCTGCTCCGCACTCCACACTCCACACACCGCAATCCGCAATCCGCACTCTGGAAGGACAGGCGAGCATGCCGGGAATCGAAGGCAAGGTCGTGGCGATCACGGGCGCCAGCAGCGGCATCGGCGAGGCGACCGCGCTTCTGCTGGCCGAGCGAGGCGCGAAGGTCGTCCTCGGGGCACGCCGTCCGGAGCGTCTCGCGGCCCTGGCCGCCCGCATCGAACAGGCCGGTGGCGAGGCTGCCTGGATCCGCACGGACGTGACGCGGCGCGAGGACCTCCCCGGCCTCGTCAAGCTGGCATGCGAGCGCTACGGCAAGCTCGACGTCCTCGTCAGCAACGCCGGGATCGGCCTGATCTCCCCCCTCGACGACCTGCGCGTCGAGGACTGGGAGCAGATGATCGACGTCAACCTCAAAGGGGTCCTGTACGGAATCGCCGCGGCCCTTCCCCTCTTCCGGGAGCAGGGATTCGGGCACTTCGTCAACACCGTGTCCACCGCCGGACTGCGCATCGTCCCGCTCCAGTCGGTGTACGCCGCCACCAAGAACGCCGTGCGCACCGTCTCCGAGGGCCTGCGCCAGGAGGCGGGCGCCAACCTGCGCGTGACCGTCGTCTCACCCGGCGCTGTCCGCACCGACTTCGCGGAGCACATGGACCCGGCTGCGAAGGCCCAGATCGACAAGCTGATGGAGATCGCCCTCCCGCCGGCCGCAGTGGCCCGCGCCATCGCCTTCGCCATCGAGCAGCCGGACGGTGTCGACGTCGGCGACATCGTCGTTCGCCCCACCGCCCAGGGATAGGCCCCCCGGGACCGGGTGGGGTGAGCGGTCGGACCGGGGCGCTGGTGCTTGCCGTAGCCTGGCGGTGCCCTGCTCCCGGTTCGGTCGAGGTCATGGAATTTCGTCAGTTGCGGTACTTCGTGGCGGTGGCGGAGGAGTTGCACTTCGGTCGCGCAGCCGAGCGGTTGATGATCGTGCAGTCGGCCGTCAGCCAGCAGATCGGCCGGCTGGAGCGCGAGCTGGGCGTCGAGTTGTTCGACCGCTCGGGGCGCCGCGTGCGGCTGAGTGCCGCGGGGGCGGCGTTCCTGCCCGGCGCCCGTGAGGTGTTGGCGGCCGGACAGCGGGCCCTGGACCTGGTCGGCGGCTTCGTCGCCGAGCGGGAGAGCGTGCTGCGCGTCGGGACGAGCCGGGGAATGGGCGTGCGGTTGGAACGGGTGCTGGAGGCGCTGGAGCGAATCGCGCCCGGCACCCGGGTGGAGTTGGCCTCGGCGGCGCCGGAGGAACGCCTGCGGCGGGTCGCCGACCGGGAGTGGGACGCGGCCTTCGTACGCGGGGAGGTGGCGGCGCCGCAGGGCGTGCGGCTGATCCCGGTGTGGCGGGAGGAACTCGTGGTCGCCCTGCCGGCCCGCCACCCGCTGGCCGGGGCGGACGCGGTCGACCTCGCCCGGCTCTCGGAGCTACCGCTTCACCTGACGGAACGCCGGAGCAACCCGCCGCTGGTCGATCTGGTCACGGCTGCCTGCCGGGACGCCGGGTTCGAGCCCGCGCCCGGACCACCGCACAGCTCGCTCCAGGACACCCTTGCGGCGCTGGGCGCGGGTGTCGCCGGCTGGACGGTGGTGTACGCGGCGCACGCCCACCAACTGCGCGCCGGCCAGGTGGCCTTCCTGCCGGTGCGCTCCCCGGCCGGGGCGCGGAGCGCAGAGGCGGCGCTCTCCCTGCCCACCGTGTTGGCGGTGCACCGAGCCGCCGCCCCCGAGCGCGTGCGCTTCCTGCTGGAGGCCTGTCGGGAGGCGGCGCGCGACGATCGCGATTCGTGATCGTCGCGAACTCGAAGTGCTGCTGGATCGCGAGCTCCAACCGGAGTGAACTGGACACCTGCGGTCACCGCCGCCGACGCGGCCGGTACCGCCGACCACGGTTGCCCACTCGATCCGCGGGCCGTGCCCTGCCCGGCACACCCGCCACCGGGCCGGCGCCGCACCCGGTCCTCCCGGACCGCCAACAGTTCTTAAGGAGCGACCATGACGGACACCACGACGGAACAGGGCACGGACCGGACGCCGTTGGCCGAGCGACTGCGGCGACCGGCGCTGACACGATCACTGCGACTCGGCGACACGAAAGTGACCTACGTGCCGGACGGGGCGGTGGAACTCAGCGCGCGCGGCTGGTTCCCCCGCAGCACGGACGAGGACTGGGCCGCCCACCCCGAGTACCTCGACGACTCCGGCAACCTGGCGGCGGGCATCGGCGCGCTGCTGGTGGAGCACGGCGACCGTGCGCTGCTGATCGACACGGGCTTCGGCCCGCAGTCGATTCCGGCTCAGCCGGGCAATCCGCGCGGGGCCATCCACGGCGGTGCGCTGCTCGACAACCTGGCCGCACTGGGCCGTCCGCCGGCCACGATCGAGGCCGTCGCCATCACCCACCTGCACCTCGACCACATCGGCTGGGCCTGGAACCCCGCCCCGGACCGCGACCTGCCCGCGTTCGCCGGCCGCGACCTCCTGGTCGCCGCACCCGAATGGGCACACCGCCACCTCCTGGCGGCGCGCGGCATCACCGACGAGATTCTCCAGGCCATGGCACCACAGGTGCGCACCGTCCTCGACGGCGACGAGATCTTCCCCGGCGTGCACGTGCTGCTCACCCCCGGTCACACCGCCGGGCACGCGTCCTACGTCATCACCGGGGGCGGCGAGCGGCTGATCGCCTTCGGCGACGCCATGCACTCGCCGGTCCAGGTGGACCACCCCGAATGGTCGGCCGCCGCCGACCTCGACCCCGACCGGGCCGCGCGGGAACGCCGTCGCCTGGTCGCCGAGTTGGCCCGACCGGGCACGATCGGCTTCGGCGTCCATTTCGCGGACGTGGTGTTCGGCCGGGTCCACCTCGACGGGGACGGCCCCGCCTGGCGAGCCGTCGCCGACTGACCGCCCCCGACGGCCCCCGGCTTCGCAGGGTCGGTGTGGAGCCGGCGCTCCGGTCCCGCGAGTCGGGGGGGGGGGGGGGGGGGGGGGGGGGGGGGGGGGGGGGGGGGGGGGGGGGGGGGGGGGGGGGGGGGGGGGGGGGGGGGGAGGGGGGGGGGGGGG
>NZ_JBWKER010000055.1:0-57146 GCF_056435345.1 Kitasatospora sp. NPDC043950 | reverse complement strand
TACGCCGCACTCACCCCCTCCAGCGCCGCCTCCCACGTCCCCTCGTCATGCCAGTCGAACGCCACCGCCCCCGACCGCGACCCCACCCGCACCCCATAACCCAACCCCGCCAACCGATCCGCCACCCGCCGACCGGTCTTACCCGTCCCACCCACCACCAGCACCACACCAGCACCGACCGGAAGATCCACAACACCCTTACGAGCCATCACGAGCACCTCATTCGGAGAGACGGAGGAAACTGACGGAACCGACGTCCCGAAGGCGCCGGCGGCGATCGGGAGGTCCGACGCGATCCGCGGGCCCCTACCGCTCTGCGAGCCCGGCCGGTTCGTCGTCATGGCACCATTCAAATCCACCCCGAGTCGGCGAACCATAGCCACCGCACTCACATCCATGCGCGAGCGTCTACGCCGCCCACCAGCGGCTGTCCGGCCGGTCCGGTCCGCCACGGAGGTGCGGACCGGCTCCACCACCACCCCACCACAACACACCGCACCCCCGCCGGAAAGCCCTTTCCAGCACCTCTCGACCTCCTCTCCACCACCTCCGGAAATCGACTTCGAAAGAGCTCCGGAAAGCGGCGGGGAAGAAAATCACCGCTGGTGCGGAAATGCGGGTGGAATTCCGGCGGAACACCGGCGCGGCGACAGCGGCGGGCCCCAGGAGCGCGTCCGGACCGGGTCCGGGCGCCCGCGCCCCACCCCGGCAGCGGTAGTCTCGCGGCTGCTGTCGACCCGTGGGAGGGCATGTTCATGGCCAAGCTGATAGTCCTGCTCGCCGCAATCTCGGTGGTCTTCTCGATGATCGCGTTCAACGGCGGAAACGCCCCGATCGGCGTGCTGTTCGCCGTGGTGGCGGCGTCCCCGATCCTCTTCCTCGCCTACGCCGTGGCGACCAGGAAGCGCGCCGCCACCGGCGCCGCACGGCAGTTGACACCCGGCCGGCGCAAGGGACGGACGATCGCCGCACGGGTGGTCGCGCTGGCGATGGTCGGATTCCTCGGGTACGGCGTGTACTGGGTGATCTTCGAGCCGAAGGCGAGCGACAAGGCACTCAGCCGGATCTCCGACCTCGACGCCGGCTGCGCTTCCAACATCGCGCGCAAGTACTTCCCCAAGACCGCCGAGCACACCGGCGCCGGACCGCACCCGGTCGCGATGTTCACCGTCAGCGAGTCCGGCTCCTCGCACCCCGCCTCCCCCGCCGCCGGCTCGCCGGACTACTGGAGCGGGACCCGCCTGGACCCGTACCGCGTCCAGCTGATCGCCTGCCTGGGCTCACCCGACGAGGGCGAGTTCCTCACCGACTGCAAGTTCACCTCGGACACCCTCAAGCTCTACCGCGGCAGGTACGAGGTGACCGTGTACGAGGCCAGGACGGGGAGGAAGGTCGGCACCGAGCAGCTGCTGGGCAGCGCCAAACCCAGCTGCCCCAGCATGGTCTACCTGAAGAAGGACGTCTCCAAGCTGCACACCGAGCCAGAGTTCGCGGACTACCAGCAGGTACTGCGCAAGTACGTCGAGCAGTAGCCCGCCAGGAGCAGCGCCTCCCCGGGCGGCTCCTCCGCCCCCGGGGGATGATGACGGAGGGAGCGTCGAAGCTCACCGAGCGTAGCGAAGAGGACGCCCGCGTTCGATCCTGCGGAAAGCGGGCAGACGGGGCGTCTCGATACGGCGAGCGAAGGAGCCCCGCATGGCCGATCCGGCGAAGTCATCCGCGCGGAACCCGCACGACGGTGCGGCCCCCGGGGCCGGGTCCGGGTCCGGGTCCGCCGGAACCGGGGTCATCGAGACCAACGTGCCGGCCCGGCTGGACCGGCTGCCGTGGTCCCGCTGGCACTGGCGGATCGTGATCGGCCTGGGCACCGTCTGGATCCTGGACGGCCTCGAGGTGACGATCGTCGGCAACATGGCGGCCAGGCTCGCGCAGCCCGGCAGCGGCATCGCCATCTCGACGACCCAGGTGACGACGATCGCGGCCGCCGTGTACGTGGCGGGCGCCTGCTCCGGCGCGCTGTTCTTCGGCTGGCTGACCGACCGGCTCGGGCGCAAGAAGCTGTTCATGGTGACGCTCGCCGTCTACCTGGCGGCGACCGCCGTGACCTCGCTGTCCTGGACGGCCTGGTTCTTCTTCCTCTGCCGCTTCTTCACCGGGTTCGGCATCGGCGGCGAGTACGCGGCGATCAACTCGGCGATCGACGAGCTGATCCCGGCCCGGGTGCGCGGCCGGGTCGACCTGATCATCAACGGCAGCTTCTGGATCGGCGCCGCGCTCGGCGCCTTCGCCTCCGTCGCACTGCTGAACACCGCGCTGTTCGCCACCGACGTGGGCTGGCGGCTCGCCTTCGGGATCGGTGTCGTGCTGGGCCTGGTGATCCTGCTGGTCCGCCGGCACGTCCCGGAGAGCCCGCGCTGGCTGTTCACCCACGGGCGGGCCCCGGAGGCCGAGGAGGTGGTGGCCGAGGCCGAGCGGGTCGTGGAGCGGGAGACCGGCCGACCGCTTCCGGCCGTCACCGACCGACCGATCCTGATCCGCGAGCGTGCCCCGCTCGGGTTCGTCACGCTCGCCCGCACCGTGATCAGCCGCTACCCGCGCCGCACGGTGCTCGGCCTCGCGCTCTTCATCGGGCAGGCGTTCCTGTACAACGCCGTGACCTTCGGCTACGCGGTCATCCTGACCCTCTACTTCGACGTGCCGGAGGGCGACACCGGCTACTACTTCGCGGTCATCGCGGTCGGCAACTTCCTCGGCCCGCTGCTCCTGGGCCACCTCTTCGACTCGGTCGGGCGGGTGCCGATGATCGCCGGCACCTACATCGGCTCCGGCCTGCTGCTGTTCGGCACCGCCGCGCTGTTCCAGCAGGGCGCGCTGAGCGCGGCCGGCATGACGGCCTGCTGGACGGCCGTGCTGTTCCTGGCCTCGGCGGGGGCGAGTGCGGCCTACCTGACGGTCAGCGAGATCTTCCCGCTGGAGACCAGGGCGATGTGCATCGCCTTCTTCTACGCCGTCGGCACGGCGGTCGGCGGCATCAGCGGCCCGCTGCTCTTCAACGGCCTGGTGAGCAGCGGGAAGGTCTCCGACACCACGCTCGCGTTCTGCATCGGGGCGGCCCTGATGACGGCCGCGGGGCTGGTCGAGGCCGCGATCGGCGTACGGGCGGAACGGCGCAGCCTGGAGGACCTGGCGGCCCCGCTGAGCGCCATCGAAGCGGCGGATCGTTAGCTGGTGCCGCCGCCGATGACCAGGATCCGTGTCAACTCGCGCACCCCTCACCGCGTTTGCCGCCGTCCCGAAGTCCAGGGCGTGTCTTCGCACCCCGCCTGCGCGCCGACGCCGGGCAGGCTGCACAGCGCTGCGGTGGATCGGCCCGGCCGGGAATCGCTCAGCCGTCCGGCCGTCGAAGGTCGCATCGGAGATTTTCTGATGAATCATCAGACTTCTTTGGCATCAGCCATGTTGTTCGTGCGGGCCCCATCGGTCTGCGGTTAACATGCGGGGCGTTCCGTTCGGAGACGAATCGCCCGGGAGGGCCGGCTGAGCTGCCGAGATCGGAGCCTGGCAGGCCAGGAGGAGAGTTCATGCGCGAGTCCTTAAAGCACGTCCAGCCCATCGGTGAGGGCCCGACCGCGGGCGACGTCGCGCTGCCGCCGGGCCTGCCGTACCCGGACGGGTGGGCCTCGGTCGGCTTTTCCGACGAGCTCAAGCCCGGCACGGTGCTCACCCGGCGGCTGGCCGGGGAGGACGTCGTGCTGTACCGGCTGCGGAGCGGGCGGATCCGCGCGATCCGCCCGTACTGCCCGCACCTGGGAGCCCACCTCGGCCTCGCCGAGGTGGAGGGCGACGACCTGGTCTGCCCCTTCCACCGCTTCGCCTTCGACCCGGACGGCCGGTGCGTGCGGACCGGGTACGGCTCCGCGCCGCCGAAGGCCTCCCTGGCGCAGCTTCCGGTCCGCGAGGTGAACGACGCCGTCTTCGTCTGGCGCCACCACGACGGCCGGCAACCGGACTGGGAGATCCCGTCGTGGCACACGCTCGGGCACCAGCCGCCCCGGCACGCCGCCTGGGAGATGGCCGGCTACGCCCAGGACGTCATGGAGAACGCGGTGGACCTGGGCCACTTCGTCACCCTGCACGGCTGGCCGAGCGGCGAGTTGGCGGCCCCGATCGACTGGGACGGCACGCGCTTCCACGTCTCGATGCGGGTGCAGGAGGACTTCCCGCTGCTGGGCCGGCGCCAGGTCGAGATCGAGGTCGACGGTTACGGCCTCGCCTGCCTGCACACCGACGTGCACACCCCGGCCCTCGGCCTGAAGATGTGCTCACTGGTGATGGCCACCATGGTCGCGCCCGGCCGGATGCAGTTCCGGCAGGCGAGCCGGTTCTCCTTCGACGAGCCGTCCCGGCTGCCGCCCGCGGTCGGCAGGGCGGTCAGCCGGTCGCTGTCGAGCCTGCTGGCGGGCCCGATGTTCAAGCGGAGCTGCGAGTTCACGGCGGCCGACTTCCCGATCTGGTCCACCAAGAAGTACCTGTCACCGCCCCGGCTCGCCCCCGGCGACGGGCCGATCGGCGCCCTGCGGCACTGGGCCCGGCAGTTCTACCCGCCGGACCCCCAGGAACACCTGCCCGCGCCGACCGCCCTCACGGTCCGGACCGAGAACGGTGCCCGCAGCGGGCTCGCCAAGCCCTGAGCGGACGGACGGACGGACGGCCGGGGCCCGGGTCGGGGCCCCGGCCGGCCGTCTGCTCAGCTCGGGAGCCGGCCACCGAGCAGGAAGGCGGTGAACGGCGCGAGCACCCGGGGGTCGGTGAAGTCGACGCCGTGCGCGGTCGTGTCGAAGGTGACCATCGCCGCCCGGTGCCCGAAGGCGCGCTGGGTCTGCCGGGCGCCGTTGTAGGTGGTGTCGGGGTCGTACCGGTTCTGCAGCATCAGGATGTTGCGCGGGCCGTCCGGGTCGGCCCGGACCGGCGGTTCCTTCGAGCCGTAGTGCCAGAAGGCGCACGGCCAGACGTTGCCGCTCATGCCGTTGGTGAGCGGGTACCGGGCCCGGTCGGCGGCGGTGCGGGCGGCGTAGACGGCCGGGTCGCGGGGCCAGGCCGAGTCGCCGCAGATCACCGCGAACTGGGCCGCGAGGAAGTTGTCGGGGATGACCTGCGGCAGCGGGTTGCCACCCGATCCGCCGGTGCCCGCGCCCGTCGGCCCGGCGGCGACCGTCGCGCCCTCCGGCGTCGGGGCCTGGGCCTGGGCCGGAGTCGTCTCGCGTTCCTCGGCCAGTTGCAGGACCCGCGCGCCGAGGGGGTAGTAGCTCGGCTTGACCAGCGAGGCGTAGACGACGCTGCGCAGGCCGCCGCCGGTGAGCAGCCGGCCGCCCGACAGCGGCAGCGGGTCGCGGTCGACCTCGCCGGCCAGCCGGAGGTAGCTCGCCCGGACCGCCTCGGGGGTGGCGCCGAGGTGCAGGGTGGCGTCCTGGGCGGCGACGAAGCGGGCCAGGGCCGGGAAGGAGTCGGCGAAGCCTTCGCTGAACAGCCTGAACCCCTGCTCCAGCCCGCCCGGCGGCACCGTGCTGTCCAGCACCACGCGGTCGGTGTGCGAGGGGAAGAGGGTGGCGTAGACCTGGCCGAGGTAGGTGCCGTACGAGCTGCCCAGGTAGGAGATCCGGGGCAGGCCCAGGGCGGCCCGGATCCGGTCCAGGTCGCGGGCCGAGTTGGCGGTGGTCACGTCGGCCAGGTAGCCGCCGCTCGCGGCCGCGCAGCCGTCGGCCACCCGCCGGGCCTGGTCGAGGTTGGCGGTGATCGAGCCGTCGGGGCCGGGGAAGGGGTAGTTGAGCTGGGCGTCCCGCTCGGCGGCGGACAGGTCGCAGTGGACCGGGGCGCTGTTGCCCACCCCCCGCTCGTCGAAGCCGATCAGGTCGTACGAGCGCAGGACGTCCGGCGGCAGCAGCTTCGCCATCTCGCCCGGGTAGTCGAGTCCGGAGCCGCCCGGCCCGCCCGGCACCACGGCCAGGGTGCCGCGCCGGTGGGCGGGGTCGGCGGTGCGCAGCCGGGAGACGGTGAGGGTGATCGTGCCCTCGGCCGGGTCGTGGTAGTCCCGCGGCACCCGCAGGGTCGCGCACTGCTGGCGCGGGTCACGGGTGAACGGCACCCCGTTGGCGTTCGGGGTCGGCGCGGGGCAGGACCCCCAGGCGAGTTGCGCCGCCGGGGCCGCGACGGCGGTCGGCGCGAGTGGTGCGGCGAGCAGGAGGGCGGCGGTGAGCAGCGCGCCGCCGGCGCGGGCCGTGGTGCGGCCGGTAGGTCGGGTCATGCGTCCGACGCTAGGACTGGTGAGGTTCCGTCAGCCTCGGCGCGGGGGTGGAGAATTCACCCGGGATGCTTCTCCACCCGGCTCCACCCGGCTCCACCCCGGGGGTGAGTTCGACCAGGGCGGGCCGGACGGGCCGGTGTCGGCCCGTCCGGCGTCGGACAGGTCCTACGCGTGGGCGCCCGCGCACTCCGGGTGCCCCCAGCTGCTGCCCACCTTGGTGATGGTGTCGCCCTTGGCGTAGGGGCGGGTGCAGGGGCAGGTGCCGGGGAAGCGGGCGGCCAGGGTCCGCGAACCGCCCGAGGAGCGCTTCTTCGCCGTGGACGAGCCGGCCGACGAACCGGCCGACGAGCCCGCCGACGAGGAAGCCGGGCGGGCGGCCCGCGCCGGGGTGGTCCGGGCCGGGTCCGGCTCGGGTAGGTCGGCGGCGGTTCCGCCCGCGGCCTGCTGCCGGCGGGCGGCGTCGCTTGCGGCCTTGTCGGCGATGGCGTTCAGCGGGTCGCCGTTCACCTGGTGGGCAGGGACGTACATGAAGGTGACGTCCCGCCCGGTCAGGAGCTCGTCGATGTGCTGGATCAGCTCGCGGTTGGCGACCGGCTTGCCGGCGGCGGTCTTCCACCCGTTGCGCTTCCAGCCGACCAGCCACTTGGTCACCGCGTCGCGGGTGTACGTGCTGTCGAGCCGGACCTCCAGCGGGACGGCCGGATCCGTCGACGCCAGCAGCTGCTCCAGCGCCGTCAGCTCGCCCACGTTGTTGGTGCTGTGCCCGAGCGGACCGGCCTGCCAGCGCTGGGGCACCCCGGCGGCGTCCGCCACCACGTAGGCCCAGGCCGCCGGACCGGGGTTGCCCTTGGCTGCTCCATCACACGCTGCAATGACTCGTTCGACCATGCCCCGATCATGCCAGGACGTGGCAGGCCCGGGCCAAATCGGTCAGACGCGGAGCAGCAGCAGGAGCAGGGCCGCGGACCAGCTGAAGTTGGTCGAGTTCCGCCCCTCCCCCGTCAGCGGGTCGTAGTTCTCCCGCAGCGGACCGTCGCCGCCGAGCCCGGCTGCCGCGGCCAGCAGCCGGTCCGTCGCCCGGCGGGCGTCCTGGTTCCAGCCGTACCGGCGCAGGCCTTCGATGGCGAAGTAGGTCTGGTCGATCCAGGCCAGCCCGCGCCAGTACCCGGCCGGGTCGAAGGAGGGCGAGCTGCGGGCGACGGTCGGGAACGGCAGCGCGGTGCCGAACTCGGCCGGGTCGAGCAGGAGCCCGCGGACCGCGCGGGCCTGGGCGGGCGAGGCGGTGCCGGACCAGAGCGGGATCGCGCCCTCGATGCCGCGCCCGCGCGCGGTGAGGCGGGCGCCGGTGGCCAGGTCGGTGTCGTGGAACCAGCCCGTGGCCGGGTCGAACATGGTGTCGCGCACGGCCCGGTCGATCGCCTCGGCCCGTCCGCGCAGCCGCTGGGCGGCGGTGCGGTCGCCGAGTTCGGCGGCGATGGCGGCCAGGGCGCGGTGGTCGGCGGCCAGGTAGGCGTTCAGGTCGACGGAGCGCTGGGTGAGCGACCAGCCCAGCAGGGCGCCCTGCGCGTTGCGGTTGGCGACGACGGCGGTGCCGAGGGCGGCGTCGAAGCGCGGCGCGTTGTCCATGCCGGACTCCCAGGCCGCCGCCGCCAGGCAGTCCGCCGGGGCGGCGTTGCCCGGGTCGACGGTGGCGCCGTACTCGCACAGGCCTTCGCCGTCGTGGTCCCGGGTGCGGTACCACCAGTCCTGGTAGGCGGTCAGTTTGGGCAGCAGCTCGCGCAGGAACGCCCGGTCGCCGCCGCGCCGGTAGACCTCCCAGACCGCCCAGGAGGCCAGCGGGGGCTTGGAGTTGCGCTCGTTCCAGTTGCCGCCGCCGGTGCTCGGGTCGTTGTAGAAGACGCAGTCCGGGATCATCCCGGCGTCCTGCGGGCGGTCGGCGGAGTCGGGCCGGATCTGGTGGTCGAACATCGCCCGGATCTGGTCGGCGGCCAGGTCGGGGGCGAAGACGGCGGTGCCGGCGGCCTGCTTCCAGGTGTCCCAGGCCCAGACCCCGCTGAACCACTTGTACGAGAGCGTGGGCGTGACCGCGTCGTGCCGGATCCGCCCGGCCGGGCTGCGCCAGTTGGTGACCAGGGTCTGCACGCACTTGACGGCCGTCCGGCGGCGCGCGGCGGGGACGCCCTCGGTCGCCCGGGTGACGTACCCGGCCCAGCGGGCGGCGCCCGCCGCGGCGACCCGGTCGGGGGCGCGCAGCGCGGCGTCCGCCTCGGCGACGGCGCGGGAGTGCTCGGCGTCGGTGAAGGTGTAGCTCTCGGCCCAGTCCAGGGTGCGGGCCGCGCCCGGGGCCAGCCGGACAGGCCCGGCCAGTTCGGTGCGGTGGCCGTCGCCGCTGACGGTGGTGCGGACCGGCGCCGCGTGGCGGACCTCGAAGCGCTCGGTGCCGTCGGTGAGGTAGTCCCAGGTCTGCCGTACCCGGGCGAACCGGACGGCGACGCCGCGCTCGGCGGCGACCAGGGCGGGGGCGTCGTGCTGGGGGCCGGTGGCCGGGCGCAGCAGTGTCCCGGTCCAGGCGACCTGGAGGGTCCGTTCGACCGGGCCGCCATTGGCCAGCCGGGCCCTGACCAGGGCGGTGCGGTTGCTGGCGAAGCGCAGTTCGAGGGTGAGCGCCAGGCGGCCGCCGAGGTCGTAGGACTGGCGCAGCAGCCCGGGCAGCGAGGTGAGCCGGGGGGCGCCGCCGGCGGCGAGGTCCAGGATCCTTCCCTGCTCGGTCAGTTGGAGGCGGTTGAGGCCGTCGCTGAGCCACCACGGGTATTCCTGGGCGAGGTGGAGGGGGCCGGTGAAGCCGCCGAGCGGGTCCTGCGGGCGCGGCAGGGCGTAGGCGTGCCAGGCGCCGAGGTCGGCGAAGACGTTGATCGGGTTGTTGCCGGTGGCGTCGCCGGGGTAGGCCTGCGCGGGGGTGCCGTGCAGGTCGAGGATGTCGGCGTAGCGGTCGGACAGGTCGGACAGGGCGGACGGGTCAGCCAGGTCGGACGGGGCGGCCTGCCGGTCGTCGGCGTGGGCGGCCGGTGCGACGCCGCCCGCCACGGCGAGGGCGGTGCCGGTGGCGGCGGTGGCGGCCAGGAGTCGGCGGCGGGACAACGGCGTCATGTGCGCTCCTCGGCGGGCGTGGACGGAGACGGAGACGTGGACGGGGAGGCCGGATCGGGGCCGGCTGCGGGAACCCGGACGATGGCGGCGCCGAGCGGTGCGAGGGTGACGCCCCGGCCGGTGTCGGCGCCGGTGAGCAGGTCGGTGCCGGGCCGGTCCAGCGCCACCCGGCATGCGGCGGGGCCGTGGTTGAGCAGGAACAGGTAGTCGGTGCCGTCGGCGGCGCGGCGGCGGGTGGCCTCGACGCCGGTCGGCAGGCCGGGCAGTTCGGCGCCGACCCCGGCTTCGGCGAGCGGCAGGTCGAGCACCCGGCCGACGTCCGCGCCGAGGTGGCAGCCGAGGTACCAGGCGCTGCCGGTGCCGTGGCGGTGCCGGGTGACGGCGGGCAGGCCCGCCAGCTCGCCGGAGGCGTAGCGGGCGACGGTCTCGGCGCCCTCGGTGTCGATCCATTCGCTCCAGTGCTCGGCCCGCAGCTCCGGCCCGCCGTCATCGAGCCGGACGGTGGTGGCGGCCCCGTCGGGGATCGGCCAGTGCTCGTCCACGACGAGGCCGAACAGCGGCCGCAGCGGCCCGGGGTGGCCGCCGGGGTGGAGGTGGTCGTGCCGGTCGCTGATGCCGCTGAACGGGCCGCAGACCAGGTGGCCGCCCGCCTGGACGAAGGCGGTGAGCCGGGCGGCGGTGGCGGTGTCGAGCAGGTACAGGTTGGGGGCGAGCAGCAGCCGGTAGCCGTCGAGGTCGCCGGTGGGCGGGACGAAGTCGACGGTCACGCCGCGGTCGTGGAGGGCCGCGTACCAGGGCCGGAGCAGGTCGAGCCAGCGCATCCGCGCGGAGGGGTGGTCGTCCAGCTCCAGCGCCCACCAGCTGTCCCAGTCGAGCAGGACGGCCGCCCGCCCGCGGATCCGGCTGCCCGCGATCTCGCCGAGCCGGCGCAGCTCTGCCCCGAACCGGACGGTCTCCCGCCAGCCGCGCGAGGAGGTGCCGCGGTGCGGGAGCATCGCGCTGTGGAACTTCTCGGCCCCGGCGACGGAGGCGCGCCACTGGAAGTGCAGTGCGCCGTCCGCGCCCCGGGCCAGCGCCTGGAGCGACCAGAGCCGGTACAGGCCGGGCCGTTTGGGCAGGTTGACGGGCCGCCAGCTGACGGCCGAGGGGGCCTGTTCCATCAGCAGCCACGGCTTGCCGCCCTTGAGGGAGCGCATCAGGTCGTAGTTCATGGCCGCGTTGACGTGTGCGCGGGGGTCGGCCGGGTCGGGGTAGGCATCGTCGGAGACGAGGTCCTCGTGGCGGCTCCACTCCCAGTAGTCCAGCGACTTGAGCATCGACATGAAGTTGGTGGTGACCGGCACGCCCGGTGAGACCTCGTCGAGGACGGCCTTCTCGGTGCGGTGCAGGGCCAGCAGCGCGTCGGAGCAGAACCGGCGCCAGTCCAGCAGCTGGGTCGGGTTGACCGGCCCCGGCGCGGCGCGCGGCGGTTCGATCTCGTCGAACGAGCCGTAGCGCTGCGACCAGAACGCCGTCCCCCAGGACCGGTTGAGCTCGTCGACGTCGCCGTGCCGCTCGCGCAGCCAGCGCCGGAAGTCGGCGGCGGACGCGGGGCAGAAGCACTCCTGGACGTGGTCGCCGTACTCGTTGTGGATGTGCCACAGGGCGAGTGCGGGGTGGTCGTGGTAGCGCTCGGCGAGGGCCCGGGTGAGCCGGGCGGCGGCGGCCCGGTAGACGGCGGAGGAGGGGCAGTAGTGCTGGCGCGAGCCGAACTCCAGCCGGACGCCGTCGGCGGTGACGGGCAGCAGCTCGGGGTGGGCGCGGACCAGCCAGGCGGGTGGCGAGGCGGTGGCGGTGGCCAGGTCGACGGCGATGCCGTGGCCGTGGACGAGGTCGAGGAGGCGGTCCAGCCAGCCGAAGTCCCAGCTGTCGGCCGCTGGTTGGAGCCGCGCCCAGGAGAAGACCCCGACGGTGACCAGGTTGACCCCGGCCTCGGCCATCAGCTTCACGTCCTCGGCCCACACCTCCTCGGACCACTGCTCGGGGTTCCAGTCCCCGCCGTAGAGGAGGCCGGGCACGCGGGTCAGCGCGGCCGCGCGGGAAGGAGTACGGGAGGTCATGCGGGGGGTCATCCTTTCAGCGCTCCGCCGAGCAGGCCGGCCACGAACTGCCGCTGGAACACCAGGAAGAGCAGCACCAGCGGGAGGGTGGCCAGCAGGGAGCCGAGCATGAGGCCGGAGTAGTCGACGCGGGTCAGCCCGGTCAGCGTGTTGAGCGCCACCGGCACGGTGTACTTGTCCTCGGTGTTGAGCATCAGCAGCGGCCAGATGAAGCTGTTCCACTGGCCCATGAAGGTGAAGATCACGAGCGCGCCCAACTGCGGCCGCACGCACGGCAGGACGACCTGGTAGAAGGTGCGCAGTTCGCCGGAGCCGTCGATGCGCGCCGACTCCAGGAGTTCGTCGGGGAAGTCCAGGAAGCCCTGGCGCATCAGCAGGATGCCGAAGGAGTTGGCCAGGAAGGGCAGGATGACCGCCTGGTAGCTGTCGATCCAGCCGACGCTGGCCATCATCTGGAACAGCGGGACGAGCAGCACCTGGAGCGGGATCATCATGGTCGCCAGCACCAGCCCGAGCAGTAGCCCGCGACCCCGGAACCGGTACTTGGCCAGCCCGTAGCCGCACATGGCCGACAGCAGGGAGCTCAGCGCGGTGTAGACGACGGCCACGCCGAGGCTGTTGAGCAGCACCCGGCCGAAGCCGATGCTCTGCTGGAGGTGCGCCAGGTTGCGCAGCAGTTCCCCGCCGGGCAGGAACGGCGGCGGGGAGTGGAAGAGTTCGGAGCTGCTGTGGGTGCTGGCGATCAGCATCCAGGCGAACGGCACCAGGCTGACGACGGCGCCGAGGGCGAGCACGGCCAGGACGACGGCGCGGCCGAGCCGGGCGGCCGGCGGGCGGGCCAGCGGTGGGCGGACGGCCGCCGGTCGGGCGGGCCGGGGGCGGGCGGAGGTGGCGCTCATCGGCGGCGTTCCCTTCCGTAGAACCGGAACTGGAGGAGGGAGACGGCGGCGATGACCAGCACCACGACCCAGGCGATCGCGGCCGCGTACCCGAAGTCGAGCTGCTGGAAGCCGACCTTGTACAGGTAGACCACCGGGGTGAGGGTCGCGTCGCCGGGGCCGCCGCGCGTCAGCACGTAGTTCTCGTCGAAGAGTTGGAGCGTGCCGATGGTGGAGGTGATGACGCAGAACAGCACCACCGGCCGCAGCTGCGGCAGGATCACGCTGGTGTAGGTGCGCAGCGTGCCCGCGCCGTCGAGGGCGGCGGCCTCGTACTGGTCCCGGCCGATGGCGTGCAGGCCGGCGAGCAGGATGACGGCGTTGTAGCCGGTCCAGCGCCAGGTGACCGAGCCGATCAGGGAGATCCTGGCCCAGGTGGGCGAGTTGAGCCAGTCGACGGGGCCGGCGCCCAGGGCGTGCAGGAGCTGGTTGGCCAGGCCGCCGTCGGTGCGCAGCAGCACCTGGAAGACGACGGCGTAGGCGACCAGCGTGGTGACGGCGGGCAGGAAGAAGACGGCCCGCCAGCCGGCCCGGAAGCGCAGCCAGGACTGGTTCAGCAGGACGGCCAGCACCAGCGCCAGGCCGATCATCACGGGCACCTGGACGGCCAGGATCATCCCGGTGTTGACCAGGGAGTGCAGGAAGGCCGGGTCGTCCAGCATCCGCCGGTACTGGTCCAGGCCGACCCAGACGGTGGCGCCGTCCCGGCGGGCGGTGAAGCTCTGGTAGAGGCTGGCGCCGAGCGGATAGGCGAAGAAGAGGATGAAGAGCACGGCCGTGGGCCCGGCGAAGAGCCAGGCCGCGGAGCGTGGCAGCCGTCGTCGCCGGGTGGGCGCGGTGCGCGCGGGCGCGGCGGCCACCCGGGGGGCGGGGGCCTGGAGACTGGTCATGGCGCGTGTCCCTACGGGGCCGGCTGGCGACTGGTCGCGGTGGCGATCTGGCGGGCGGCGGAGCGCAGCGCGGTGCCGGGGTCGGCTCCGTTGTGCAGCACCTGGTTGACGGCGGTGTTGACGATGTCGCCGGCCTTGGAGTCGTCGGCGGTGCTCTCGACGGTGGGGATGGACCGGGCGAGGTCGGCGAGGAGCCGCATGGCGGGCTGGTTCGCGTAGTACGGGTCCGGCTGCTGGAAGTACGGGTCGTCCAGGGCCGGGAGGTAGGCGGGGAAGAGGCCTTCGTGCTCCATCATCGAGGCCTGGTTGGCCCGGCCGGCGAGCAGGAAGGAGAGGAATTCCCAGGCCAGTTCGGGGTTCTTGCTCTGGGCGGTGACGCAGAGGGTGGAGCCGCCGCTGTTGGAGGTGCGGCAGCCGCCGGGGTCGAACGCGGGCAGGGGGACGACGCCGAACCTGCCGTTCAGGTCGGCCATGTCGCCGGTGAGGGTGCCGTCCCACCAGGCGGCGGTGGGGGTGGTGGCGGCCTTGCCGTCGTGGGTGCCGGAGACCAGGCCGTCCCAGCCGTTCTCGAAGTCGACCAGGCCCCGGTCGACCAGTTGCTTCATCAGGGTGAGCGCCCGTTCGGCGGCGGGTGAGGCGACGGCGACCTTGCCGTCGACGAACCAGCCCTGGCCCTGCTGTTGGAGCAGCAGGGCGAACATGCTGTCCTGCTTGGCGTCCAGGATGAGCAGTTTCTTGCCGGTGCGGTCCTTGAGGGTGGTGCCGGCGGCGAGGTAGTCGTCCCAGGTGGTGAGGGTGGCGGGGTCGATTCCGGCCTGCTGGAAGTGGTCACGGCGGTAGAAGAGGGCGCACGGGCCGCTGTCCCAGGGCAGTGCGAGGACACGTCCGCCCGCGTCGGTGACGGTGCGCCAGGCGGACGGTGCGAAGTCCTTCGCGAGGCCGCCGGCCCGGCTGGTCAGGTCCACCAGCGCGTGGGGGAAGTTGCCGATGTAGGTGGGCATCCTGTGGCCCTCGACGGTCAGCACGTCGGGGAGTCCGCTGCCGGCTCCGAGCCCGACGGTGATCTTGTCGTAGGCGTTGTCGTAGCCGATGTCGACGACGTCGACGGTGGTGCCGGGGTGGGCCTGTTCGAAGGCCTTGCCGAGCCGTTGCATGGCCTTGGCGGCGACGTCCCAGGACCAGATGGTGATCTTCCCGGCGACCTTGCCGCCCGAACTCGCGTCCAGCCGTCTGGCGTCCGGGGCTCCGGCGCCGCCGGTGGCGCAGCCCGTCGCCCCGGTCAGCAGCAGCGCGCCGCCCGCGAGCCCGGCGCCGAGGACCCGGCGCCGGGTGGGGCCCGGTCCGGATCCGGCCCGGCTGCCCGCCGGAGCGTCAAGGCGTCTGTGCCGGGTGCCGGTTGAGTTCTTTCCTCCCGACATCTTGCCTCCTGAAGAGTGAATGCCGAATGCTGTATACAGAACTCAGCACACACAGTGCCGTCAAGGCCTGTGACCGAAATCGCGGAAGGTGCCAGGATGACCGCACGCGCCCCCCGGACCCACCCGTACATCCCCAACTCCGCCCCCGACGTGAAGAAGGCCATGCTGGCGGCGATCGGCGCGCACAGCGTCGAGGAGTTCTACGCCGACATCCCCGCCGAGCTCCGCCTGGACCGCCCGCTGCGACTGCCCGATCCGCTCGGCTCCGAGGCGCAACTGGTCGCCCACATGGAGGAGTTGCTCGCCCGCAACACCGCCGTCCCGCCCGGCCGCAGCTTCCTCGGCGCCGGCTGCTACCGCCACCACGTGCCCGCCGTGGTCGACGAGGTCGTCAACCGCAGCGAGTTCCTCACCGCCTACGCCGGTGAGCCGTACGAGGACCACGGCCGGTTCCAGGCCCTGTGGGAGTACCAGTCGCTGATGGCCGAACTGCTGGCCGTCGACGTCGTCAACGTGCCGACCTACGACGGCTTCCAGGCCGCCGCGACCGCGCTGCGGATGGCCGGCCGGGCCACCGGGCGGCGCCGCCTCCTGCTGGTCGGCGACCTCGACCCGGACAAGCTCTCCCGGATCCGCGACTACGTGCGCGGCGTCCACGACCTCGTGCTCGTCCCGGCCGAGCCCGGGGCCGTCCGCGCCGCCCTCGCCGCCGGCGACGCCGCCGCCGTCTTCGCCGAACTGACCGACCACTGCGGCCGGGTCGACCCCGAACTGCCGCAGTACGTCGAACTCGCCCACCAGGCAGGCGCGCTGGCCGTCATCGGCGCCAACCCGCTGAGCCTCGGCGTGCTCGCCCCGCCCGCCTCCTTCGGCGCCGACCTCACCTGCGGCGACCTCCAGCCGCTCGGCATCCACCCCAGCTTCGGCGGCGGCAACGCGGGCTTCATCGCCAGCGCCGACGACGAACGCCTGGTGGCCGAGTACCCCAGCCGCCTCTTCGGCCTCACCCCCACCGACGTGCCGGGCGAGTACGGCTTCGGCGACGTCGCCTACGAGCGCACCTCCTTCGCCCTGCGCGAGGAGGGCAAGGAGTGGGTCGGCACCGCCGCCGCCCTGCACGGCATCGCCGCCGGGGTCTACCTCTCGCTGATGGGGCCGCACGGCATGCGCGAGATCGGCGAGACCATCCTCGCCAACACCGCCTACGCCCGCCGGCACCTCGCCCAGGCCCCCGGCGTGGAACTCGCCGACCCCGAGGCCGTCCACTTCGCCGACTTCACTCTCCGCTACACCGGCGGGCGCACCGCCGCCGAGGTCGCCGCCGCGCTGCTCGCCCGCGGCCTGCACGCCGGCACCCCGGCCGGGGAACACGAGGGCCGCTACTGCGTGACCGAGCTCCACACCCAGGCCGACATCGACCGCCTCGCCACCGCCCTTGAGGAGATCGTCAAGTGACGGATCGTCAGAACAGCGGCGGGACCGACCCGCGGATCGCCCCCAAGCCCGCTCTGCGCCGCTTCCACCAGGCCCGCTGGGACGAGAAGCTGATCTTCGAACTGGGCGCGCCCGGCGAGCGCGGCGTCCTGCCGCCGACCCCCGGACCCGGCGTCACCGCCGCCGTCGGCAGCCCCGCCGACCGACTGCCCGCCGCGCTGCGCCGCGCCACCCCGGCCGCGCTGCCCGAACTCGGCCAGCAGCAGGTGCTCCGCCACTACCTGCGGCTCTCCCAGGAGAACCTCGGCGCCGACCTCAACGTCGACGTCGGCCAGGGCACCTGCACCATGAAGTACAGCCCCAAGGTCAACGACGCCTTCGTCCGCGACCCGCGCATCGCCGCCCTGCACCCGGCCCAGGACCCCTCGACCGTCCAAGGGGTGCTCGAACTCGTCCACCGGCTTGAGCAGTTGCTCAAGGAGGTCTCCGGCATGGACCGGGTCTCGCTGCAACCCGGCGCCGGCTCCGCCGCGATCTGGACCAACGTCTCCGTCATCCGCGCCCACTTCGCCGCCCGCGGCGAGGCGGAGCAGCGCGACGAGGTCATCACCACCGCCTTCTCGCACCCCTCCAACGCCGCCTGCGCCAAGACCGCCGGCTTCAAGGTGATCACCCTGCACCCGGACGCGGACGGCTACCCCGACATCGAGGCGCTGCGCGCCGCCGTCGGCCCGCGCACCGCCGCGCTGCTCATCACCAACCCCGAGGACACCGGGATCTACAACCCCCGGATCGCCGAGTTCGTCCGCATCGTGCACGCCGCCGGCGGCCTGTGCGCCTACGACCAGGCCAACGCCAACGGCGTCCTCGGCATCACCCGGGCCCGCGAGGCCGGCTTCGACCTGTGCCACTTCAACCTGCACAAGACCTTCTCCACCCCGCACGCCTGCGGCGGCCCCGCCGCCGGCGCCTGCGGCGTCACCGCCGAGCTCGCGCCCCACCTGCCCAGCCCCACCGTCGAGTTCGACGGCGAGCGGTACATCCTGGACCACGACCGGCCGGAGTCCATCGGCAAGATCCGCCCCTACCTGGGCGTCGTCCCGAACCTGGTCCGCGCCTACGCCTGGATCATGTCGATGGGCGCCGCGGGGCTGCGCGAGGCCGCCGAGACCGCCGTGCTCAACAACAACTACCTGATGCACCAGGTCCAGCGGATCCGCGGCGTCTCCGTGCCCTACGCCAAGGGGCGCCCGCGCGTCGAGCAGGTCCGCTACAGCTGGCAGCAGCTCAACGAGGACACCGGCCTGCACAGCGAGGACCTCGGGTACCGCGCCGCCGACTTCGGCACCCACTACTGGACCAGCCACCACCCGTACGTCGTCCCCGAGCCGATGACGCTGGAGCCGACCGAGTCCTACTCCCGCGCCGACCTCGACGAGTACGCCGCGATCCTCGCCGAGGTCGCCCGCGAGGCCTACGAGGACCCGGAGACCGTCCGCACGGCCCCGCACAACTCCACCGTGCACCGCATCCGGCACGAACCGCTGGACGACCCGGCGGTTTGGGCCGTCAGCTGGCGCGCCTACCGCCGCAAGGTCCTCGGCGAGCGGCCGTGACGGCGGGCCCCGGGGCCGGTCGTCCGACTCCCGCCGTCCGCCCGGCGGGCGGGAACCCGGCGACCGGCCCCACCGTCGGGCTCGTGGTCAACCCGGTCGCCGGACTCGGCGGCCGGGTCGGCCTCAAGGGCAGCGACGGCGCCGAGGTCCAGCAGCGGGCCCGCACCCTCGGCGCCCGGCCGGCCGCGACCTCCCGCACGGAGCTGATGCTCCGCCAGTTCGCCCTGCTCGCACCGCACTCGGCCTTGCTCACGGCGGCCGGGCCGATGGGTGCGGACGCGGCGCGGGCGGCCGGCCTCGACGCGACGGTGGTCCACCGGCCCACCGGCCCGGGCACCACGGCGGCGGACACCCGCGCGGCCGTCCGCGCCCTCGTCGCGGCCGGCGCCGGCCTGCTGCTGTTCTGCGGCGGCGACGGCACGGCCCGCGACGTCCTCGACGCGCTCGGATCGCTCGGCCCGCTCGGTGCGGAGCCAGGACCGCCCGTCCTCGGCATCCCGGCCGGGGTCAAGATGCACTCCGCGGTCTTCGCCGTCCACCCCCGCGCCGCCGCCGAGGTGGCCGCGGCCTGGGTGGGCGGCGGCGTCCGGCTGGCGTCCGCCGAGGTCGTGGACCGCGACGAGGCGGCGCTACGGGAGGGCCGGGTGTCCGCCCGCCTGCACGGGTGGCTGACCGTCCCGGTCCTGCCCGCCCGGGTCCAGCAGCGCAAGACCGGCAGTTCCGCCGCCGACCCCGAGGCGCTGGGCGGCATCGCCGCCGAGGTCGCCGAACGCGTCGGCCCCGGCGGGCTGCTCGCCCTCGGCCCGGGCGGCACGACGCACGCCGTCGCCACCGCGCTCGGCGCGGCGGACGCCTGTCTGACCGGCGTGGACGTGCTCCGCCTCCAACCGGGCGGCGGCGCCCGGGTCGTGATCCGCGATGCCCGGGCCGACCAGCTGCTGGCCCTGCCCGCCGCCCCGTGGATCGCGCTCTCGCCGATCGGCGGCCAGGGCTTCCTGCTCGGCCGCGGCAACCAGCAGTTCACCCCCGAACTGCTGCGCGCCACCGGCCGCGAGCGGCTGCTCGTCCTCGCCACCGAGGCGAAGCTCGCCGCCCTCGCGGGCCGCCCGCTGCTGCTGGACACCGGTGACCCGGAGCTGGACGATGCCCTGTCCGGGCACGTCCGGGTGATCACCGGCCGCCACGCCAGCGCCGTCTACCGCCTGACCGCCTGACCGCCTGACCGGCCCGACCATCTGACCAGCCGGGCCGGCCGGACCTCCTGAGACTCGCCCCCCTGAGACCTCCTGAGACCCCCTGAAGAGGAGCCCCCAGTGATCGACCTCCACGGCAAGCGCGCCATCGTCACCGGCGCCGCCTCCGGCATCGGCCGGGCCACCGCCGCGCTGCTGGCCGAACTCGGCGCGGCCGTCGTCCTCGCCGACCTCGACGCCGACCGCGGCGAACGGGCCGCCAAGGAGACCGGCGGCACCTTCGTCCGCTGCGACGTCTCCCAACGCGCCGACTGCGAACGGGCCGTACGCACCGCCGTCGACCTGCACGGCGGCGTCGACGTGCTGTTCAACAACGCCGGGATCATCCGCCGGTCCACCGTCTGCGACATCGCCGACGACGACTGGGACCTGGTGATGGCCGTCAACGTCCGCTCCGTCATGCTGCTCAGCGGGCTGGTCGTGCCGCTGATGGCCGCGAACGGTGGCGGCAGCATCATCAACACCGGCTCCGGCTGGGGCATCCGGGGCGGCGGCCGGGCCGTCTCCTACTGCGCCTCCAAGGGCGCCGTCGTCAACATGACCCGGGCCATGGCCATCGACCACGGCCCCGACAACATCCGCGTCAACTGCGTGTGCCCCGGCGACACCAACACCGGTATGCTCGCCGAGGAGGCCCGCCAGCTCGGCGAGAGCCCGGACGCCTTCTACGCCGACGCCGCCGACCGACCGCTCGGCCGCATCGGCCAGCCTCGGGACATCGCCCAGACGGTCGCCTTCCTCGCCAGTGACGCCTCCACGTTCGTCAGCGGCGCGATCATCGCCGTGGACGGCGCCGGGACCGCCTGACCAGTCACCCGGCCGGTACGCTACGGACCGAGGAAGAAGGGAAAGCCCGATGGCGATCGAGCGGCGTCCGCTGCGCGAACAGGTGAAGGACGAACTCCTGGAGCGGCTGGGCCACGGCCGGTTCACCCCCGGCGAGTCGATCAACGAGGTCCACCTCGCGGAGGAACTGGGCGTCAGCCGCACCCCGTTGCGCGAGGCGCTGATCAGTCTGGAGCGCGAAGGCATCATCACCAGCGAGCGCGGCAAGGGCTTTCGCTTCGCACCCACCGGCCGGCAGGAGTTCCTCGACCTCACGGCCATCCTGATCGCCCTGGAGTCGCTGGCGCTGCGGACCTCCGACCGCGCGTACCTCTCGGCCATCGCGCCCCGGCTGCTGGCGGAGGCCCGCGCCTTCTCCGCGCCCCAGGCCCCGCACGGCACCATAGAGCGCTACGACGACGCCTGGCACGCGCTGTTGCTCTCCGGCTGCTCCAACACCCGGCTGCGCGAGCTGATCGACTCGCTCAAACTCACCCTCCACCGCTACGAGCGGGTGGTCGTCGGCGACCACGAGATCCTCGAACGCGCCGCCGAGGAGCACGAGCGGATCGCCCAGTGCCTCCTCGACGACGACGTGGAGCAGGCCGTCGCCGCCCTGGAGGCGAACTGGACCAGCGGCATGGAACGGATCATGGAGCGCCTGCCGGCCCTCGGCGCCCGCTGACGCGCCCTCCCCCGCGGCCGGGACGTCACTCCTCGTCGGACCGGCCGCGGACGCAGGTCAGCACTCCGGCCACGGCCGCGATCTGCGCGGTGAGCCCGCCTGCGTCGCCCTGCCCCTGCACCGACAGGGCGACCTCGACGGGCTTCTCGGAGACCTCGCCGGGGAGCTCCCCGTCCGTGCCGGACAGCGTGCGCAGCTCGAAGACGGCGAAGCCGGCCCGGGTGCACTGGTCCAGCACGTCCCGCAGCACCCCCCTGCCCGGACGGTAGACGATGCGGTACGAGACCGGCGGCCGGTGCAGCGCGGGCAGGCGGTTGAGCAACGGCCTGATCGCGTAGGACGCGAGGAAGTACGCCGCGACGGTCAGCGCCGCGAGCAGCGGCAGGCCCGCGGCCGCGGCGGAGCCCACCGCCGCGGTGAGCCAGATCGTGGCCGCCGTCGTCAGGCCCTGCACCCAGCCCCGGTGCACGAAGATCACCCCGGCGCCGATGAAGCCCAGCCCCGACACGATCTGCGCGGCCATCCGGGACGGGTCCAGCTCGACGGTGCCCGCGCGCACCACGTCGGCGAAACCGTACTTGCTCACCAGGGTGAACAGCGCCGCGCCGCTGCCCACCGTCGTGTACGTCCGCAGGCCCGCGGACTTCTGGCGGATCTGCCGCTCGACCCCGATCAGGCCGGAGAGCAGGAAGGCGAACAGGAACTCCAGTACCTGGACCGACCCCTGACCGGACGGCCCGGCCGCCCATTGAACCGCTGCCATAGCCCTGACGCCTCTTCTCCGCCGCACCGCCGGCCCCGGACGTGGTGATTCATGCTAGGGCCCGGTGCCCGGCGGCGTGGCCTCCTCCCGGCAGGCCGGGGGTCGATTCCGCGTCAATTCCCGGCGAGTCCCCACCCGTCGGCGCGCACGGACGGCCTGGGCCGGACCGAGGCGAGCAGGGCGGCCGGGTCGGGATTCTTCTGGAGGCCCGGCAGCAGCAGTTCCCACAGGTCGCACAGGCGCTCCTCGATGGTGCGCCGTCCGTCGATCGCGTCGGAGACGGTGTGCAGCCCGAAGAACGCGCAGATCACGCCGTGGGCCGCGGTCGACGGGTCGACCCGGGCGGCGAGCTCGCCCTCGCTGCCCGCCCGTTCGAGCAGGACGCGGACGGTGTCGATCCACCCCACGAACGGCACCGGGAGGTCGGCGTCGATGGCCGCGCGCTCGGACCAGAGCCGGGCGCCGGCCCTGACCACGACGTCGTCGCGGAAGGCCCGCGCCACCGCGAAGCTCAGCCGGACGAGTTGCTCCAGCGCCGGCACCGGCGTGCGGGTGTGGCGCGCGACCAGCTCCGGCCAGGTGGCGAAGTGCGCTTCGATCACGGCGCGGGCCAGGTTCTCCTTGCTGGTGTAGTGGAAGTAGATGGCCCCGCTCGTCCTGCCGGAGGCCGCGCTGATGTCGCTGATGCTGGTGCCCGCGTACCCGCGTTCGTCGAACAATCGCGCAGCTGATTCGAGGACTGACCTCCGTGTCGTCTCCGCCCGATTCTGCACGCGCCTCTGCCTTTTCAAGATCACCTCGGCTTTTCGCACGCACTGTAGTGATCCGCGGGCCGGATCGCCAACTGACGACATGCGAAACCAAGGGGATTGATATTTTCTGTAAATATGAAGATGCTGGATTTCCTCCCCTCCTCGGCGGCCCGGCATCCTGCCCGACCGCTCAGCTGGTCCCGCACGGTCCCCCGTGAACTGGTCCACCGCGCCGCCGTGGCGGAGGTGCTGCTGACCGACGTCCGGGCCCGAGGCGGCGACCGCTTCGAGGCGGCGGCCCAGTGGCCCCGCTCCCACCCCACCTTCCCGCGCGGACGCGGGGAGCGGCACGACCCGCTGATCGCCGTGGAGACCGCCCGCCAGCTGGGCATCTACCTGCCGCTGCGCCACTACGGCGTACCGGCCGACACGCACCTGCTGATCACCGACGTGTCCTGCCGGGTCGACCCGGCGGCCGAGCCGCGCGGCGACGGCCCGGCGGCGGTCCTCTGCCGGGCCCTGGTGCACGACCTGCGGACCTCGGCCGGAAACCACCGGCCCACCGGCATGCGGCTGCGGGTCGACTGCTCCGCGCGGGGAGTGGTGTTCGCCCGGATCGAGGGCGGCACGCGCTTCGTCGAACGGCCCGCCTACCCGGCCCTGCGCGGCACCGCGCTGGCCGGGGACCCCGCGGACTCCGGCCCGCCCCCCGACCCCCCGTCACCGGCGGAGGTCGGCGTCGCCCTGCCCTCCGACGTGCTGGTGACGCGCGCGGCCGGTCGTTCGTGGGCGGATGGCCCCCTCCTGATCTGCCCGGCCGATCCGGCGCACCCGTTCTTCTTCGACCACCCGTCCGACCACATGCCCGGCATGGTGCTGCTGGAGGCGGCCCGGCAGGCCGCGGCACTGCGGAGCGCGGGGCGGCTGTCGCACCCCGTCGACTACCGGATGAAGGCCGTGCGGTTCACCGAGTTCGCCCCCCTCCCGGAAGTCGGCATCACCGAGTACGAGCATTTGTGTGTTTTTCATATTCGTCAGAACGGTCATATCACCGCCGTGGGGTCGTTGGGCTATTGAAGTAAAGACCCGGCAAATCTAGGGCCGCCAAGTTTGACCGCGAAACATATCGATCGTAACGTTGCGATCGTTATGTTCCGGGTCGTTTTCTCCGGCCCGGACGCCGATGCGCGTCGTTTTGCCGCGCTCCAGATTCCGGCCCCGGACAGGTCGGCAAGCGGCGACGGCCCCAGGCCGTGGCCGCCCCCCCTCGTCCCGACGCGCACCCCGGCGAATCCCACAGAGCCAATCCCACCTGAAGGGCGTAGGCATGACCGTGGAGAGAATCAACGACTGGACCCCTGCAGCCGTCGTCTTCGACTGCGACGGCACGCTGATGGACACCGAGTCGCACTGGCACGAGGCCCGTGCGGAGGTGCTGCGGGGCTACGGACTCACGGCCGGACCGGAGTTCACGGCGCGCGCGGCCGGGCTGCACTACTCGGACTGCGGGCGGCTGATGGCCGAGACCGCCGGCGACCCCTCGCTGGCGCCGGAGCTGACCGACCGGCTGCTGGCGAGCTTCCGGGCGCTCGTCGACGCCGACCCGGTCCCGATGCCGGGCGCGGCCGAACTGGTCGGCCGGCTCAGCGGGTTCGTCCCGCTGGCGGTCGCCAGCAACTGCCCGCGCGACGTGATCGAGGCCGGACTCGGCGGCGCCGGACTGCTCGAACACTTCGAGCACATCGTGGTCCCGGCCGAGGGGATCGGGCCCAAGCCGGCGCCGGACGTCTACCTGACCGCCGCCCGGCTCTGCGGCGCCGAGCCCACCGACTGCCTCGCCGTGGAGGACACCTTCTGCGGCATCCGCTCGGCCGTCCTGGCGGGGCTGCGGGTGATCGGTGTCGGACCGCACCCGTCGGCCGAGGCGCGGGACGCGGTCGACCTGTGGGTCGCCACCCTGGGCGAGCCGGGACTGCTCGACTGGGTCCGGCGCCGGAGCGCTCTCGCCCTCACCAGCTGAGCGGCCCCCGGCCGAGCAGCGCCCGGCGGAGCAGCGCCCGGCGGAGCGCAAGCCGGGTGGGGACCCGGCCAGGCGGTCACGGTCCGGCGGGGGCCGGCTCGGGGCCGCACAGCGGATCGGGCCCGCCGAACGCGGTGTCGGTGGACGTGGTGTCGGTCGGCGCGGTGTCGGTGGACACGCTGCCGGTGGACGCGCGGTCAGCAGCGCTGTCATCGCGCAGCACTCCGTCCAGCGTCCGCGGCACCGCGTGCGCCGAGGCGAACAGCAGCGCGATGCCCACGGCGCCCGGGTCGGGCACTCCCGAGGCCCGTTCGCCGAGATAGCTGGCCCGGCCGCGGCGGGCCCGCAGGGCCCTGGTCCGGCGGACGCCCGCCGCCGCGGCGGCGGCGGCCGCCGCGAGGCAGTCGTCCGGGCGGGCATCGGGAGTGCAGCCGCGCAGGGCCAGTGCGGCCGGGTGCAGGGCGTCGACGAGCGTCTTGTCACCCGGCCGCGCCTCCCCCACCCGCTGGACGGCCTCCAGCGCCGCCGTCGCTCCCCGGGCCAGGGCCGGGCCGGTCAGCGGGCCGGTGCCGACGGCCGCCGCCAGCTCCTGGAGCACCAGGCCGAACAGCGGCCCGCTCGTCCCGCCGACCTCGTCCAGGAACGCGCCCGCCGCCGCGCCCAGCGGTACCGCCGCGGCCTGGCGCCCCGGTGGCAGCCGGTCCAGCGCGGCCAGGGCGCACCGCACGCCGGTGAGCAGGTTGACGCCGAAGTCGCCGTCCCCGGCGGCCTGGTCGAGCCGGGTGAGCTCCTCCTCGGTGACCGCGACGGTCTCGGCGAACCGCCGCATCCAGCCCGCCGTGAAGAGGCCGTCGAAGGCCTTCGTGCCCGTCATCTCCTGACCTCCTGGTGACCGGGGGCCGGCGCCGATTGCGCGACCGGCCAGGCCGCCGTGTACGCGGGGGCGTCGAGCAGCGCGAGCGTCTGTTCGTCGGCGGCGAGCAGGGTGATCGAGAACCCCCGCATGTCGAGGGCGGTGACGTAGTCGCCGACCAGGCTGCGCGCCAGGCGGCGCCCGCCGGCGTCCAGGACGGCGGCCAGTTCGTACAGGACCGCGTACAGCTCCAGGCCGGTGGTCGCGCCCAGCCCGTTGACCAGCGCGACCAGGGGGGCGCGGGCCGGGCGCAGCGCCTCCAGCAGGCGCAGCGCCATCCGGCCCACCAGGACGGCCAGCGGTTCGCACTCCAGGGAGAGTTCGGCCCGTTCGCCGTGGATGCCGACGCCGAACTCGACCGTCCGGTCCGACACCTCGAAGGCCGGCCGGCCGGTGGCCGGGGAGGTGTGTGCGGCACCGGCCACCGCGATGCTGCGGCAGCGCCCGGCCAACTCTGCTCCCAGCAGGGAGAGTTCCGCCAGTCCGAGCCCGAGGTCGGCGGCCGCTCCGAGGATCTTCTGCACTAGGACGGTGGCTGCCGTCCCGCGCCGGCCGGCGGCGACGGACTCGGACTCGGAGGCGAGGTCGTCGTCCACCAGGACCCTGGCGCACGGTATGCCCTGGCGGTGCAGCCGTTCGGCCGCGATGCCGAAGTTGATCCGGTCGCCGGTGTAGTTCTTCACGATGTGCAGGACGCCGTCCTCGCCGGCGACCGCGCGCGAGGCCTCGAAGATCTGCCGGTTGTGCGGTGAGGCGAAGATCCGGCCCGGGCAGGCGGCGTCGAGCATGCCCCGGCCGACGAATCCGACGTGCAGGGGCTCGTGCCCGGAGCCGCCACCGGAGAGCAGTCCGACCCGGCGCCCGGGGGCCCGGTCACGGGCGCGGACGAATCCGAGGTCGGGGTCGTGGACGACGAGCGATGGGTGGGCCCGGGCGAATCCGGCGAGTGCGCTCGCCACCAGGGCGTCCTGATCGGTTTCGAGGTAAGGGGCCACGTCCGGCTCCGCTCGGTAGGGCGGCCGCGCTGCGCGCGATCGCCGATCACGTTCACCCATGCTTGGGCAGGCGCCCGCGCGCGGCAACCCGCAGACGGAAGTGCGCGAGGGCCCGGAACGGCCGCCCGGCGGGCGGTTCCGGGCCTTCGGGGCGCCGGCGCCCCGAAGGGTCGCGGCACCCACTCGGGTGATGTCGCGCCCGCCGCTCCGGCGGGCACGGGCCCCGGTTTCCCCCCGCTTCCGCACGATCTCCCGGTGCCCGGGCCGTAATCCGTTCCCGGCGTTCCCGTGGCGGCCGGATGCTATCCGGAGTTTTGACATTCCGCTTAAAGTCATACAGTCTTCTCGGCATGTCTGACCGTCACCCGATCGAGTGCGCCGCCATTGAGCTGGCGCTGATCGGCGTGGCCGCGCACTGCGTTTCCGACAATCTCTGTCGCTGAATCCGCCTGTCCCGATGCGTAGCGGTGATCGCCGCCCCGGGACGTCGCCCCTTCCTGCGGGCGCGGTGCCGCTCACTCTCCTCACGGCCTCACTGTCGCCCGCCTTCCTCCGTACACCATCGGTAGCGAAAGGCCCCCTTTCCGATGTCTCGAACCACCTTCACCCCCCGCCGCCTCGCCGCGGCGACCGTCACCGTCGCCCTGGCCGTCGGAGTGGCGGCGTGCGGACCGAAGGGCGACGGCGGTGGAAGCACCGGCAAGGACGCCGCGCCGCAGCAGGGCGGTACCCTCACCGTCCTCAACCAGAACCCGCAGGACCAGTTCGACCCCGCACGGCTCTACACCTCCGGCGGCGGCAACGTGCCCTCCCTGGTCTTCCGCACCCTCACCACCCGCAACCGGGCCGACGGCGCGGCCGGCACCAAGGTCGTCCCCGACCTCGCCACCGACACCGGCACCCCCTCGGAGGGCGCGACGGTGTGGACATACCACCTCAAGGACGGCCTGAAGTACGAGGACGGCTCGGCGATCACCACCGCCGATATCAAGTACGGCATCGAAAGGTCATTCGCCCCCGAACTCTCCGGCGGGGCGCCATTCCTGAGGGACTGGCTGGTCGGCGCCGCCGACTACCAGGGCCCGTACAAGGACGGCCGCGGTCTGGACGCGATCGAGACGCCGGACGAGAAGACCATCACCTTCCGTCTCAACAAGCCCGAGGGCGACTTCCCCTACCTGGCCACCCAGACGCAGTTCGCCCCCGTCCCGAAGGCCAAGGACACCGGGACGAAGTACCAGGAGCACCCCGTCTCCTCCGGCCCCTACCAGGTCGTCAAGAACGAGAACGACGGCGCACACCTCGTCCTCAAGCGCAACCCCAACTGGTCCGCGGCCAACGACGACCAGCGCAAGGCGTACCCGGACACCGTCGATGTGCAGTCCGGGCTCGACCCGGCGGTGATCAACCAGCGGCTCTCCGCCGGCACCGGCGCCGACGCGGCCGCCGTCACCACCGACACCAACCTCGGCCCCTCCGAGCTCGCCCAGGTGAAGGACGACAAGGCGCTCGCCGCCCGCGTCGGCACCGGCCACTTCGGCTACGTCAACTACCTGGCGTTCAACCCCAAGGTCAAGCCCTTCGACAACCCCAAGGTCCGGCAGGCCGTCGCCTACGCGCTCAACCGCACCTCGGTCGTCAACGCCGCCGGCGGCTCCTCGCTCGCCGAGGCCGCCACCACCTACCTGCCCGCCCAGGAGACCTTCGGGTACACGCCCTACGACCCGTTCCCGGCCGGCGCCACCGGCAACCCGGAGAAGGCCAAGGAGCTGCTGAAGGAGGCCGGCTACCCGGACGGCCTGACCATCACGCTCACCCACTCCACCGAATCGGGCAAGGGCTACGGCCCGAACCTGGCCACCGCCGTCCAGGACGGCCTGAAGGCGGCCGGGATCACCGTCCAGCTCGACGCCCTGGACTCCACCAGGTACTCCAAGACGATCCACACCGTCAGCACCGAACCCGGCCTCTTCCTCTCCGGCTGGGGCGCCGACTGGCCCTCCGGCGGCCCGTTCCTCGCGCCGATCTTCGACGGCCGGCAGATCGTCACCGACGGCTACAACTTCAACTCCGCGCAGCTGGACGACCCGTCGGTGAACGACGAGATCGACCAGATCAACAAGATCACCGACCACGCCGAGGCGGCCAAGCGCTGGGGTGCCCTGGACAAGCGGATCGGCGACCAGGCCCTGACCGTCCCGCTGTTCCACCCCGTCTACAAGCGGCTGTCGGGCAAGGACGTCCGCAACATCGTCATCAGCGACTGGACCGGCGTGCTCGACATCTCCCAGGTCGCGGTCAAGTAGCGGACGGGATCGGACGGATCGGTCGAACAACCATGGCTCCACAGGAACCCCAGGCCGGGGAGGCCCTCGCGGCCTCCCCGGCCGCCGGGGGCCGGACGGTGTGGCGGCGGCTGCTCGCGCGGCGCGCCGTCCTCGCCGCCGGCCTCGTCATCGCCCTGCTCGCCCTGATCGCGGCAGCGGCACCGCTGCTCAGCGCGATCGAGGGCCAGGACCCCACCAGCTACCACAACGACCTGCTCGACTCGGCGGCCGGCGGGGTGCCCACCGGCTCCTTCGGCGGCGTCAGCGCCGAGCACTGGCTCGGCGTCGAACCCGGCACCGGGCGCGACGTGTTCGCCCGACTGGTCCACGGCGCCCGGATCTCGCTGCTCGTCGCCGTCGGCGCCACCCTCGTCCAGGTCGCCATCGGCGTCCTGCTCGGCCTCGCCGCGGGCCTCGGCAGCCGGCTGCTCGACCAGCTGATCGGCAACACCACCGAGGTGATGCTCGCGCTGCCCTCGCTGGTCTTCGCCATCTCGCTGATGGCGGTCGTGCCCTCCGACTTCCCCCGCCCGCTCCTGCTGACCCTGGTCATCGGGCTGCTCGGCTGGGCCGGCACCGCCCGGCTGGTCCGGGCGCAGACGCTCAGCCTCCGCCAGCTCGACTACGTGGCCGCGGCCCGGCTCGCCGGCGCCACCCGCTGGCGGATCGCCCGCCGGGAGCTGCTGCCGTCCCTGGCCGCGCCGGTCATCACCTACGCCGCGGTGCTGCTGCCGTCCAACGTGATCGCCGAGGCCGGGCTGTCCTTCCTCGGCGTGGGCGTCAAGCCGCCCACCTCGTCGTGGGGCCAGATGCTCTCCGGCGCGACCACCTGGTTCCGCGCCGACCCGATGTACGTGCTGCTCCCGTCCGCGTTGCTGTTCGCCACGGTGCTCGCCTTCACCGTGCTCGGCGACGCCGTCCGCACCGAGCTCGACCCCCGCGCGGCCTCCCGGCTGCGGGTCGGAACGGCGCGCGGCGCCGGCTCGTCGGGCAGCGGACCGTCGGGCACCGCATCGCCGGGCAGCGGCACGCCGGACCCCGCCCGCCCCGGCCCGTCGGCCGCCACCGAGGAGGCCACCGCATGACCCGCTTCCTGCTCCGCAGGGCCATCGGCATGGTCGGCGTCCTGCTCGCCATCTCGCTGATCGTCTACGCGGTCTTCTACATCGCCCCCGGCGACCCCGCCCAGCTGGCCTGCGGCGAGAAGTGCAGCCCCGCCCAGGTCCTCCAGGTACGCGAACGCCTCGGCCTCGACGCACCGGTCTACCTCCAGTACGCCCACTTCCTCCAGGGCGTCGTCGTCGGCCGCGACTTCAGCGCCGGGACGGGCCTGCTGCACTGCCCGGCGCCGTGCCTGGGCGTCTCCTACCGCAGCGGCGAGCAGGTCACCGACATGATCGCCGCCCGGCTCCCGGTGACGGCCTCGCTGGCACTCGGCGCGATGGTGCTCTGGCTGGCCCTCGGGGTCGGCACCGGGCTGCTCTCCGCGCTGCGCCGGGGCCGGCTCAGCGAGCGGCTGCTGACCGCGCTGACGCTGGCCGGCAACTCCATCCCGGTCTTCGTCATCGGCCTGGTGCTGCTCATCGTCCTGTGCGCCCAGCTCCAGTGGCTGCCGTTCCCGAGCTACGTACCGCTCACCGAGGACCCGCAGCAGTGGTTCTGGGGCCTGCTGCTGCCCTGGGTCTCGCTCGCGCTCATCGAGTCCGCCAAGTACGCCCGGCTGACCCGCTCGTCCATGCTGGAGACCCTCGCCGACGACCACATCCGGACCTTCCGGGCGTACGGCGTCAGCGAGCGGCGCCTGGTGACCAGGCACGCGCTGCGCGGCGCGCTCACCCCGGTGATCGCGCTCACCGCCATGGACCTCGGGACGATGTTCGGCTCCGCCGTGCTGACGGAGTCGCTGTTCGGGCTCCCGGGGCTCGGCAAGCTGCTGGTCAGCTCGGTCAGCCTGATCGACCTGCCGACCGTCGTCGGCCTCACCCTCGTCACCGGGTTCGCCGTGGTCCTCGCCAACGTCGTCGCGGACGTGCTCTACGCGGTGACCGATCGAAGGGTGGTCCTGACGTGAGCGCCGAACCCCTGGCTCCTCCCCTGGTCGACGTCCGGGATCTCGTCGTCGACTTCCCGGTCGGCGACGGGCACGTACGCGCCGTCGACGGCGTGGGCTTCACCCTGGAGGCCGGGCAGGCGCTCGGCATCGTCGGCGAGTCCGGGTCGGGCAAGAGCACCGTCGCCTACGGACTGCTCGGCCTGCACCGCGGCACCGGCGCCCGGGTCGGCGGCTCCGTCCGGGTCGCCGGCATCGACGCCGTCACCGCCGAGGGCGACGAACTGCGGCGGCTGCGCGGCGGGTTGGCGGCCATGGTGTTCCAGGACCCGCTCTCCGCCCTCGACCCGTACTACGCCGTGGGCGACCAGATCGCCGAGGTCGTACGGGTCCACCGGGCCGTCTCCCGCCGGGCCGCCAGGGCCCGCGCCGTCGAGGTGCTCGGCCGCGTCGGCATCCCCGACCCGGGACGGCGCTCGCGGTCGCGCCCGCACGAGTTCAGCGGCGGCATGCGCCAGCGGGTGCTGATCGCGATGGCCCTGGCCTGCGAGCCGCGGCTGCTGGTCGCCGACGAGCCCACGACCGCGCTGGACGTCACCGTCCAGGCCCAGATCCTCGACCTGCTGCACGAGTTGCGGGCCGAGACCGGGGCCGGGCTGGTCCTGGTCACCCACGATCTGGGGGTGGTCGCCGGGAGCGTCGACCGGGTGCTGGTGATGAAGGACGGCCGGGCGGTGGAACACGGCCCGGTCACCGAGGTGCTGGGCGCGCCGCGCGAGCCGTACACCCGCGCGCTGCTGTCGGCGGTGCCCCGGGTCGACGCTCCGGGCGCACCGACCGGGCCCGCCGGGCCTGCCGGTTCTGCCGGGCCTGCCGGGCCTGCCGCAGGCACCGCCGCCGACGGAGCCGCCGGGCGCACCGACGGCGACGTCCTGCTCGAAGCCACCGACCTGCGCCGTGAGTTCGCCACCCGCGGCGGCCTCACCCGGCGCGCGGCCCCCGTGGCCGCCGTGGACGGCGTCTCGCTCACCGTGCGCGCGGGCGAGACGCTGGGCATCGTCGGCGAGTCCGGCTCCGGCAAGACCACGCTCGGGCGGATGCTGGTCCGGCTGCTGGAGCCGACCGGCGGCCGGCTCCACTACCGCGGCCGGGACATCGGAGCGCTCGGGGAGAAGGAACTGCGCCCGCTCCGGCGGGAGTTGCAGATGGTCTTCCAGGACCCGGTGTCCTCGCTCAACCCGCGCCGCAGCATCGGGGAGTCCATCGCCGACCCGCTGCGCATCGCCGGTGGGAGCGACGAGCGCCGCATCCGCTCCAGGGTCGGCGAGCTCCTCGAACGGGTGGGCCTCGACGCCGACTGGTACCACCGCTATCCGCACGAGTTCTCCGGCGGACAGCGCCAGCGGGTCGGCATCGCGCGGGCGCTCGCACCGCAGCCGCGACTGATCGTCTGCGACGAGCCGGTCTCCGCACTGGACGTCACCACCCAGGCCCAGGTGGTCGCGTTGCTCGGCGAGTTGCAGCGCGACCTCGGCCTCGCGCTGGTCTTCATCGCCCACGACCTCGCCGTGGTCCGGCAGGTGAGCGACCGGGTCGCGGTGATGCGGGCCGGGCGGATCGTGGAGCAGGGCGACGCCGACGCCGTGTACGACTCCCCCCAGCACGCGTACACCAAGGGCCTGCTGGCGGCCGTGCCGGTGCTGGACCCGGTCGAGGCGACCGCCCGGCGCAACGCGCGCCTGGCATCCGCCGGAGCCTGACCGGCTCCCTGACCGACGCCCTGACCAGCTCCCGGCCGGGGCCCGCACCTCACCCGGTGCGGGCCCCGGCCGGAGTGCTCAGCTCAGGCAGCCGACGTGCGCCAGGGCCCGCTTGAGCAGCGCCCCCTGACCGCCGGGCATGTCCTGCTGCACCAGCGGGGAGGCGGCCTCCTGCGGGCTGAACCAGACCAGGTCGAGCGCGTCCTGGCGCGGCCGGCAGTCGCCGGCCACCGGCACGACGTACGCCAGCGACACCGCGTGCTGACGCGGGTCGTGGAACTCGGTGATCCCCAGGGTCGGGAAGTACTCGGCGACCGTGAACGGTTGCAGCGAGGCCGGGATCCGGGGCAGCGCCACCGGGCCGAGGTCCTTCTCCAGATGGCGCAGCAGGGCGTCGCGGATCCGCTCGTGGTGCAGCACCCGGCCGGAGACCAGCGTGCGGCTGACCGTCCCGTCCGGTCCGATCCGCAGCAGGAGGCCGATCTGGGTGACCTCGCCGGCGTCGTCGACGCGGACCGGCACGGCCTCGACGTACAGGATCGGCATCTTGGCGCGGGTGGTCTCTAGTTCCTCGGGGGCGAGCCAGCCTGGCGTGGTTTCCGTCATGTCAGCCATTCGCCGATCGTACGTTCCCGGGCCCCGTCCGCGCCGGGCGCCCCGCCCGTCACACCGTCGAGCACCGACCCGCCGCACCGGCCCGCCGCACCGCTCCGCCCGGAGGCGCCCCACCAGAGCGCCCGGAACCGCGCTCGACGGGCACTTGAGGAATCCGGCCCCCACCCCCCGGCCCAACTAGGGTGCGACGCGTCCGCCCCACCATTCCGTCGACCCGAACAAGCAGCCGAATGACGCCCACCCGAGCGGACGCCCCGCGCCCGAGAGGAGAACCGCCATGCACCTCAAGGTCCTCGGCCCCCTCACCGCCGACCTCAACGGCATCTCCGTCGTCCCCACCGCCGCCAAGCAGCGCCAGATCCTGGCCCTCCTCGCGCTCTACCCGAACCGCATCCTGCCCACCGCCACCCTGATCGAGGAGATCTGGGGCGACGACCCGCCCAGACAGGCGCTCACCACCATGCAGACGTACATCCTGCAACTGCGCCGCCGGATCACCCACGGCCTCGGGCCGACCCCGCACATCACCGCCAAGGACATCCTGACCACCCGGCACGGCGGCTACCAGCTCACCACCCACCCGGACAACCTCGACGTCCACACCTACAGCCTGCTCACCACCCAGGGGCAGCACGCCTTCAACCACGGCCACGACCACCAGGCCGCCACCCACTTCCGGCAGGCCCTCGCGCTCTGGCACGGCCCGGCCCTGGTCGACGTGCGGCCCGGGCCGATCCTCGCCATCGAGATCATGCGCCTGGAGGAGAGCCGCCTGATCACCCTGGAACGCCGCATCGACACCGACCTGCGGCTCGGCCGGCACAACGAGCTCATCCCCGAACTCACCCACCTCACCCACCAGCACCCGCACCACGAGGGCCTGCACGCCCAGGCCATGGTCGCGCTCTACCGGGCCGGCCGGCAGACCACCGCCCTCGCCACCTACCACCACCTGCGGCACCGCCTCACCACCGAGCTCGGCATCCAGCCCTCCCCGCACCTGCAACACCTGCACCACGCGATCCTCACCCTCGACCCCACCCTCAACACCCCGACCACGGCCCACCCGACCACCTACAACCTCTACCCGGCCTGAGCTCCCGCCCCGACCACCCCACCGACCCCCGACCACCGACCACCCACCACCGGCCCGAGCTCCCAGCCCGCCCTCACCCCCAGGACCCGCCATGACCACCGCACCCGAGCAACCCCTCGCCCTGATCACCGGCGGCACCCGCGGGATCGGCCTCGCCATCGCCCGCGAGCTCGGCAGCCGCGGCCACCGCCTCTTCATCTGCGCCCGCACCGGCCCGCACATCACCGACGCGCTGGCCACCCTGCGCGGCGAGGGCCACCAGGCCGACGGCACCACCTGCGACGTGCGCGACCCCACCCAGGTCAGCGCGCTGATCCGGCACGTGGTGGCCGAGCACGGCCCGATCACCGTGCTGGTCAACAACGCCGGCCGCACCGGCGGCGGGCCCATCGCCACCACCACGGACGACCTCTGGTACGACGTCATCGACACCAACCTGAACGCCGTCTTCCTGGTCACCCGGGAGACCCTCAAGCACGGCCACCTCACCGGCACCGCGCACCCGCGGATCATCAACATCGCCTCCACCGCCGGGAAGCAGGCCGTCACCCTCGGCGCCCCGTACACCGCGAGCAAGCACGCCGTGATCGGCTTCACCCGGGCACTCGCCAAGGAACTGGCCCCGACCGGCACCACCGTCAACGCCATCTGCCCGGGCTACGTGCACACCCCGCACACCACCCGGATCCACCACGAGTACGCCACCGCCTACAACACCACCCCCGAGACCATCCACCAGCACTTCCAGACGCACATCCCGCTCGGCCGCTACACCACCCCGGAGGAGGTCGCCTCGCTGGCCGGCTACCTCACCTCCCCGACCGCCGCCAGCATCACCGCCCAGGCGCTGAACGTCTGCGGCGGCCTCGCCACCCAGTAACCCCGGCGCAACCCTGGCCGGCCCACGGGAAGGAACCGGGCTCCGGTGCCCGCTGATCAGCGATGACGAACCGTCACTTCTCCAGCGCACCCGTCACCCTGCTGGTGGCCGGCGCCCCGTCGCCCGAGCCCTGCCTGCCCGCCGCCCGTCCGCCGAGACGGCTCGACACCGGGGCGGTCAACGCCGCGCTGGCCCGCACCGCCACCCGCCGGTGGCGTCCGCCGCAGCCACGCGGGGCCGGCCGGCCCCCGGAGTTCCTGCTGGTCGAGCTGCAACAGGCCTACGAGGCCGACGTGCTGCGCGCCGCCCTGCGCGCCGTCGACGGGGCCAGTCCCACGCCCCAGGACCGGGCGGACGCGCTCTGGGAGCGCACGGTGGACGGCCCCGACGGGCTCGACCGGGTCCTGGCCGACCTCGGACGCGCCCTCGCCGCCGGAGCGCGGCTGCGCGCCGTCCTGGTCGAGGACCGCCGGGACGGCCTCCGGCGCCTGTTCGTCGGCATCGCCGCCGGACCGTCCGCGCGCGCCGCCGAACTCGTGGAGCGGCTGCGGGAGGCGCTGGCGCACCCGCCGGAGCCCGTCACGGTGCCGACCAGCGCGCTGCAACGGGAGATGCTGCGCCAGGTCATCGGGCGCGCCGACCACGGCGGGCGGCACGTCGAACAGCTGTCCTGGAACTGGCACGGGCCGCTGGACACCGACCGGTTCACCGCCGCCTGGCAGTCCGTGTTCGACCACGAGACGGTGCTGCGCGCCGCCTTCGACTGGGACGACACCGCCGGCGACCCCTGGATGGTGCTGCACGAACGGGCCGTCCCCGAAGTCACCCGGCACCCGCACGGCGCGGTCGGCTGGGACGACCTGCTGGAAACCGACCGGCACCGCGGCTTCGACCTGCGCCGACCCGCCCTGCTGCGCGCCACCCTGCTCGACTCCGGCCCGCAGGACCAGGACGAGGGACCGGCCACCCGGGTCCTGCTCACCTACCACCACGCGATGCTCGACGGCTGGAGCGTGCGGCTGCTCCTCCAGGCCTTCTACCGCGCCTACCTGACCGGCGGCGTCCTGCCCGGCGGCGAGCGCCGCCCCGACGTCCGCGACCACGCCCGCTGGCTCGACGCCCAGGGAAGCGACGCCGCCCGGCAGTTCTGGGCCACCCGGACCGCCGCCGGCGCCGTCCTCCCGCTCGCCCCCGACCCGACCCGGCGCGGCAGCGGACGCGCCCGGCGCCGGCTCACCCCGTACGAGGCGGTCCGGCTGCGCGGCTGGGCGGCCGCCTGGGGGGCGGGCGAGAGCAGCGCCCTCCAGGCCGCCTGGGCACTGCTGCTCTACCGCGCGGCGCAGTCCCGCGAGCACCGACCGGCCCGGGCGGTGCGGGTCGGCTTCGCGGTGACGGTCTCCGGACGGGGCATCCCGCTGGACGGCATCGACCGGCTGCCCGGCGCGCTGCGCAACCCGCTGCCGATCTCCGTCCGGGTGCACCCGGGCACGACGGTGCCGCAACTGCTCGCGGCCCTGCGCGACGGCGTGCTCGACCTCGCCGCCTACGAGTGGGTCTCGCCCGGACAGGCCCACCGCTGGAGCGCCACCCCGCGCGGGCAGCGGCCGCACAGCCTGGTCGTCCTGGAACACCAGCCGACCGCCCCGCACCACCTGCGGCTGGAGACCGACCTGGCCGCGCACGGCATCCACGTGGAGAACCCCGTACCGGCCGGCACCTTCACCTCGTACCCGATCACCCTCGCCGCCCACTACGACGCCACCGGCGGACTCGTCCTCACCACCACCCACGACCGCGCCCTGCTGGCCGACCGGGACGCCGTCGAACTCCTCAGCCAGAGCGCCCACCTGCTGCGCACCTTCCCCGACCTGCCGAGCGGCCTCAGCACCTCGGAGGTGCTGCGCTCCACCCTCGCCGGACACCCCGCTCCCCGACCCGGCGGGCCCGCCGACCACCCGCCGGCCCCGGACGCGCCGACGGACGGCCCGGCCGTCCGGCTGGAGGTGCTGCGCCGGGCCGCCCGCCCGGGCGCGGGCTGGGTGCTGCTGCTGCCCCCGCCCGACGCCCCGCACACCCGCTACCCCGGCACCGCGCGCGGCTGGCCGGGGCCGCAGGCGCTCGGCGTGCTCCGCCCGGCCGCCGGCCCGCCCTCACCGGCCGCCTACCGCCCGGTCCTCGCCCCGCTGCTGGAGTCCCCGGCCCCGGTCGCCCTGGTCGCCGCGCCCGGCAGCGGCGTCACCGCCTACGAGGTCGCCCGGCTCGGCCCGCCGGCCCGCCCCCCGCTGGTCGTCCTGCTCCCCGACGACGCCGCCCCGTCCGACCTGTTCGCCCTGGCCCCCCTCCTCGGCGGCACGCCCCCGCCGTGATCCGCGCCCGACGCCCGATCGTTCCCATCAGCCGGACGAGTGACCAGGGCGCGTGGCTCGCCCCCACGGCCGAATTGGGTCACTTAGCGTCACCAGCATGATCTGGCTCGCCCGTAGAACCGCCCTTGCCTGCCTCGGCCTGCTCATCGCAAGTCTGTGGTTGGCCGTCCCCACGACGGCGTCCGCGGCACCGACGTTGACCCAGCTGGATATCGCCGGCAACTGCTCGCTGTCCTTCTCCGACACCGACGCTTCCGGAGTCGCCTACTTCATCGTCGAGCCGATCGGGACCTCGGGCGATCCCTGCCAGTTTCAGCTCACCGGCCCGCAGGGCACCCAAGTCGCGGACGTCACCGTGACCGGTGACCCGGCAGTCGTGTACGTCGGCGCCGCAGGCACGTACAGCGAACTGCTCACGGACGTCACCCAGGGCTCGACGGCCGGGTTCTCCAACCCGACGGTGACGGGCAGCCCGGCGCTGCCCGCGCTCCCGGCGGGCGAGGCGAGCAGTGGCGGGTGTTCCAAGGCGCTGCAACAGCGCACCGTGGCCGGCGCGGTGGTGCCGCAGTACGCCACCGGGTGGAACATCGTCTCCAGCGACAGCGGCGGCGCCTGCACCAACCAGGTCGGGGCGGTCGGCACCAACCCCTCGGGAACGGTGACCGGCACCACGGTGCAGGTCGCCATCCCCGACCCGTTCGGCCTGTCGCTGGCCAAGTCGGCGACCGCCGGCGGAGCCCCGATCACCACGGCGCAGGTCGGCCAGACCGTCACCTACCAGTACACCGTCACCAACACCGGCCCCGTGCCGTGGACGGCGGTCGCGGTCGACGATCCGCTCCCGGGGCTGTCGTCGATCAGCTGCCCCGGCACACCCCTCGCAGCCGGGCAGAGTCAGACCTGCCAGGCCACCTACACCCCCTCCGCGGCGGACGGAAGCGCCGGATCGGTCACCAACACCGCCACGGCCTCCGGCGTCGACGGGACCAGGCCGTTCGCCACGGGAGCCACGGTCACCTCGGGCCCCGCCACCGCCCGACTGAACATCACCACGGCCAGCCCGTCCCCGTCCCCCTCACCGTCGGCGTCCCCCTCCTCCTCACCGTCGCCGTCGGCCTCCCCCTCGCCCTCCACGACCACCGCGCCGCCGTCGCCGTCGCCGTCGCCCTCCACGACCACGACCACCACGCCCGCGACCGGGCCTGAACTGCCCGAGACCGGAGCACACGTCGGCCCGGCAGCGTGGATTGCCGCCGCCCTCATCGCCACGGGGGCGGGTGCCGCCTGGTTCGGCAGGCCGAGGCCGCGACGCCGACGCCGCTGACGGCACGAGGACATCCGCGGACCCCTCTCACTCCGCCATCGGGCCTGCCAGGCCCTCCCAGACGGGTGAGGGGGGTTCGGCCACGCTCCGGCGGGGACGTGAACGTGGCGGGCGGGTCAGCTCCCGGAGTGCCCGGACCGGTGCACTGGTGCACTGGTGCACTGGTGCGCCGGTTCGCAAAGGCCTGGCCGCGATCTCCCTGATCGGCCGCGACCTGCTGGCGAAGGGCGCCAGGCTCCGTCTTCAGCACCTGCGGTGCGGCGGACCCTAAGGTGAGGCATGGCCTGCTTCGTCCTGACCCGCCGTTCGCCGCTGCCCCCGGCCGTCTGCTGGGAGCGGCTGACCGCCTGGCCCCGGCACGGGGACCGGGTGCCGTTCACCCGGGTCACCGTGGTGCGGGGCGGTGGCGGGCAGGCGGGGGACGCCATCCTGGCCCGGACGGTCATCGGGCCGTTCCGGTTCGACGACCCGATGGAGATCGTCGGCCTGGCCGCCCCCGCACCTGGGCGCGACGGGCTGTGCCGGCTGGAGAAGCGGGGCCGACTGGTGCTCGGCTGGGCCGAACTGCGCGTACGGGCCCCCGGCCAGGACACCGGGCAGACCGGGGAGACCGGCGGATCCGAGGTGACCTGGACGGAGGAACTCCGGGTCGCGTGCCTGCCCGCGCCGCTCGACCCGCTCGTGGCCCGCGCCGGGCGCCTGGTCTTCGGCCGGGTGCTGGACCAGCTGCTGGGGGCGGGACCCCCTACGGCCTGACGTCGCGCCAGAGCCGGTACTGCCGGCGGACGTACCCGCGCGGGTCGTCGTCGACCGTGACGCGGTCGTACTCCGCCGGCATTCGGTGACGGTCCCGGCCAGTGGCGTCGGGTCGGCCGGTGGCCTCGGGCCGGCCGCCTACGCCGACAGGATCCGCCGCAGGACTTCCCGCAACTCGCGGTCGCCGGCGGGCGGGTGTGGCGCCTGCCAGGCGATGTGGCCGTCGGGGCGGGTGAGGAGCGCGCCGGTGGCGGGGAGGCCGGAGAGGCCGGGCCAGTCGGCTGCGGGCAGTGGCCGCAGCACGACGGGCAGGCCTGCCGCTGCGGCGGTGTCGGCCTGGCGTTGCCAGGCGGGGTCGCCGGTGGGTGTGAGCAGGGTGAAGCCGGGGCCGACGAGGTCGAGCGTCGACGCCGCCCCGGGGAGTCCGGCCAGGCACAGGTGCGGGAGGCGGCCACCGGGCCCGCCGTCGGGGTGCTCGCCGTCCGGGTCCAGCGGCGGGCGAGCGGGTGCGTCGGGGTCGGCGTGGACGGCGGTGGAGCGGTAGGCCGCCGTGAGCAGCAGTTCGTCGTCGATCCGGTAGCCGGTGCGGGCGCGGGAGTTGGCGAGGGACAGGTCGATGACCTGGCTGGCGACGGGGCGGCGCTCGGCCTGGTAGGTGTCCAGCAGCGCTTCGCCGGCCGACCCGGCCACGACCGCGGCGAGCTTCCAGGCCAGGTTGTCGGCGTCGCCGATGCCGGTGTTCATGCCGTGTCCACCGGTGGGGGGCGTCACATGGGCCGCGTCGCCCGCGATCAGGACCCGTGACCGGCGGTAGGTGTCGGCGAGTTGGGCGTCCAGCCGCCAGGTCTGGGTGTCCCGGACGGTGACGTCGAGGTCGGGCAGTCCGGCGGCGTCGCGCACCAGCCGGGCCAGCTGCCGGTGGTCGCCGAGGAGGTCGGCGAGGTCGTCGCGCCCGGGGTCGTAGGGGTGCTGGTAGATCCAGTGCCGGTCGTTGTCCACGGCCAGGAAGCCGCCGCGGCCGGGCTCGGTGAGGAAGTAGGACGCGCTGGCCCGGTCGGCGACGACCTCGCCGAGCGGCGCCTCGAAGCGGATGCTGAGGAAGTGGCCGAGGCCGGTCGGCCCTGCCATGGCGATCCCGGCGCCGGTGCGGACGGTGCTCGCTGCGCCGTCGCAGCCGATCAGCCAGTCGGCGCGCACGGTGTGCCGGTCGCCGGTGGCCCGGTCCTCCAGCACCGCGTGCACGCCCTCGCCGCCGCCTGCGGATGCGCCGACGGCGGCGGGCTCGGTGAACTCGGTGAACTCGGTGAACTCGGTGAAGGAGAGCAGCCGGGTGGCGAACCGCACGCCGTCCGGCGCGAGTTCACGGGCCCGGCGCAGCAGCACGGCCTCCAGGGCGTCCTGCGAGCAGATGAGCCCCGGCGACGGGGTGCGCTCGGCGCCACCGTCCGGGGCGCCGGCCACGCCGGTGCGTACGAAGTCCGGGTCGACGAGGTCGCGGCCACGGTAGAAGAAGACGTGCGAGGCCGGGAGCCCGGCCTGCCGGATGTCGGCTTCCAGTCCGAGCCTACGGAAGATCTCCATCGAACGCGCGGACACGCCACGGGCCTTGGGGTGGCGGGAGGTGCCCTGGTGCGCCTCGACGAGCAGGTGCGGCACGCCGTGCCCGGAGAGGAGGAGCGACATGGTCAGGCCGACCGGGCCTGCGCCGACGATCAGGACGGACGTCGTTGCCGGGAATCGCATGCCACTCCTTCGTAACGCCTAATCTTTGATTTTGACGTTACCATGGGATGCGCAAACGATCGGAAGGGGCGCACCCATGACCCAGGACCACGACGGCGGCAACCCCCGCGGCCTCCACTTCGTCACCGAGCTCGCGAACACCGTCCGCGCCGACCCCGAGGCGGGCGCCGCCGATCTGCAAGCCCTCCTGGAACGCCACGGAGGCCCGCCCTTCCGCCTCACCGACGCCGACGCCCGGGAGCTGCGCGAAGCCGCCGCCCCGCTGATCGGCATCCTCGCCCTCCACGACGAGGACGAGGCGGCCGAAGCGATCAACACCCTGCTCGACCACTACCCGGCCCGCCCCCGCCTCGTCCGCCTCCCCGGCCGCCCCTGGTCGATGCACACCCAGGCGCCCCCGGCCGCCGGCCTCACCCACTGGCTGCTCTCCACCTCCGCCCTGGCCCTCGGCCTGTGGCTCAGCGAGCGCGGCACCTGCGCCTGGGGCGAGTGCGCCGCCCCCGACTGCAACCGCTTCTTCATCGACACCGGCCGCCGCACCCCGCAGCGCTTCTGCACCCCGCGCTGCGCCACCCGGGTGCGGGTCGCCGCCCACCGGGCCCAGCGCGCCACCGACTGACGGCCCGCCGGCGCGCCCCTCCCCCACCCTTCAGCCGGGTGACGTCGCGGCAGCTGCGGATGGCGACGATGTCCGGGCGATGGCTCGAACCCGGCTACGGCCGTCCCGACCGGCCACCGACTCCTCGTTGGACAGTCCGGCCAGCACCGCGTACGGCACCGTGGGCAACTCCGACAGGTCTGTGGCAGGCCAGGCCCCCCAGCACACCGGTCACCGCACGGGCGGCGGCACAGTCCACGTCACGCAAAGTACCGTGGGCCACCCTGCTTCTGACGAAGGCCGCGTCCAGACGACCCGGCACCTCGCGGGGAGTGAACGTTCATGAGCGTAGGCGTCGCCCGTGGCAGGCAACCCGCGACATCCCGGCCCGTGCGCCCTGGGGCAGGCTCCGTGCACTGCGCGGCAGGCGACTGTTTCCCCGCCAGGAGCCGCCTGGGCTCTGTGGTCCGACCACGGTCCGGCTCCCGACCCGGCTCCCGACCCGGCTCCCGATCCGGCGCCTGCAACCCGGCACACCTTCACGGCGTCGAAGGGCCCGCGTCAGCAGCCGGCATCGGTCAGCGAGCACCGCACAACCGCAGGAAGCGCCCTGCCCCGCGCCAAGGAAGGCCCCACTGGTGACAGCGGGACCTTTCCTGTTCAAGCAGGCATAGCGGAATATCCCATTAAGGTGCTTGTATACCTTATACAGTACTCCCCCTGTAACGGCATCCGGCTGACGCCGGGGGCTCAGAGTGTGTGGGCTCGGACAGGAGAAGCGGCGGCATGAGCGTGACGAGCAATGACGACGGGCACGAAGTGCCCGTGGCGGTACCGGGCACGAACGACTCCTCCGCTCCGGACCCGCCGGCCGCGGCCGACCACGGCCGACGGCTGACCTGGCTCGGCTACGCCCTGATCGTCATCGTCTACCTGGGCATCATCCAAGGGCTCGGCGCGGCCATTCACGTGGACAACGGGAACTCCCGGAGCCAGTTCCCGACGACCGAGGCGATCGTCCACAACGCGCTGATCCCGATCGGCGCCTCCATCGTGTTCGTGAGCGCGGTGATCACCTGGCTCAGGTGGTGGCCCGCTGTCTTCCGCTACCGCGCACCTGTGCGGCGGTGGGTGCACCTGGTGCCGATCTCGATGATCGTCGCTGCGGTCGCGGGGCTCAACTACGGGCATCTCGCCCAGCAGCAGGCGTCGCTGGTGGTGTGCCTGCTGGTGCTCGGGGTGTTCGTCGGGGTCGGTGAGGAGTTGATGTTCCGCGGCGTCGGTGTCCAGGTCTTCCGGCGGGCCGGCCTCAGCGAGGGCCGGACCGCGTTGTTCTCCTCGGTCGTCTTCGGACTGGTCCACGTCAGCAATGCCATCAGCACCGGCCCGTAGGCGATCGGGCAGGCGGTGATCGTGGCGACCTCCGGTTACTTCTTCTACCTGTGTCTGCGCGTCGGCGGGGTCATCCTGCTCCCGATGCTGGTCCACGGCCTGTGGGACACCAGCCTGATCTCGAACCTGGTCGGCCCCGAACCAGGTGTTTCGGTCGGCATGGTCCTGCTCATCGCGCTGCAGATCGCGCTGATCGTCGTACTCATCGTCCGGCGCAAGCGAATCGAACCCTCCGTGGCAGTCGACCAGGGACCGCTGGCGTGATGATCCCGTCGCCGCTCCCGTACGGCGTGGAGCACCCGCACGGGTGAATCGGCCGGCACTCGGCCGCGGGTGTGAACGGCGAAGGGGGACACGCCCTTGCCCGGCGGGTGAGACAGCGGATGTCAATCGGGCGTCAGACTCCGCAGTCCGGCGCTACGACGCGAAGACGCCGATCCGGGCCCCGCCTCCCGCAAAACCCGAGCCGGACCCCAGGAACAGCCAGTTCAGGCATGGCCGAAATCACTCCCTGGTTACGAGGATGTACTTTCCGTAGGGTCCCGGTTGTGCGTCATGTCCACGTGCACGGCCGAGGGAGCGGGCTTCATGAGTGTCAGTGACGGCGTGGTGAAGGTCTACAGTGACCGCACCTACAGCTCCACCACGGTGGTCCGCCATCAAGGAACGACCGTGGCGTTCGCGATGGACGACCAGCGGCGCATCGTGTACTCGGTCCTGGCGCTCGGTGCCTACGATCCCGCCCGGGGGGAGGCGGACGCCGCCTACTGGACCGAGGATCCGCTGGAGCTGTCCTTTCCCGAGGAGCTCGTCCGCGTCGGGTACGCCGCGCTCGGTACCGTGACGATGCCTCACGTCAAGAAGGGCGGGCGGGTCGAGGCGGAGCACACGCAGGTGCTCGCCCCGCAGGAGAGCGACCCGTTCCTGTCCAGCACGGCCCGGCTCACCGCCGCCGTCCCGTTCCAGGTGCTGTCGGACGGCACGTACGTGGTGGTGCTGCGCCAGTCGGTGGCCGCCGGACACCCGGACGCCGTGCGCGAGGCGGGGCCCGGCCGGGCGTCGGGGGGCGCGACGGGGGCAGCGCTGGTCGACTCGGCGCTGCTGTGCGACCGCTTCCTGCTGGTGGACGGTGTCCTCAAGCCCGTACGGGAGATCCGCTACCGGCGCAGCCGCAGCAAGGACCGGCCGGATTCGGCGAAGGACAGCCTGGGCGGCACCGACATGGAGGGCCGTCCGTTCCGCGAGCCGACGCAGGTACTCGGCTTCGTAAGGAACCTGAGCGAGGGGCGGTTCACGGCGCTGCTCGTACCCACCAGCGTCGCGGGCACCGGCCGCTGGCAGTTCTTCAGCCACAACACGGCCACCTCCCGGATCGACGCCCTGAGCGTGGAGCAGAGCACGGACGGGCTGTTCGACACCCGGGGAAGCCGGGCCTGGACCAGCCCCGACCCCGCCTACCAGGGCGCCGTGTACGAGCGGGAGCCCGGCACCTGCCCCTTCACGGGGGCGCCGCTGGTGCCGGTGGCGTCCCGCTCCGGCTCCGGGGAGACCGCGCTGCGGCTGGCCGGGCCCGACGCGGCGGCGGCGGTCGCCGGCGTGCGGGACGGGCCGGAGTTCACCGTCGAGGTGTGGCTGCGGCCCGAGCGGGCGGCGGCCACGACCGTGTACACCGACGGCTTCGTGCTGGAGCTGGCCGAGGGCGGCGTGCCCCTGCTCAGCGGGTCGGGCACCGTCACCGGGACCCGGGCCCTGGCGGCCGGCGAGTACGCCCACCTCGCCGTGGTCTGCCGGGACGGTACGGCCACGCTGCACGTGGACGGACTGCCCTGCGGGACCGGTCCGTTCACCCCGCCGCCCGGCACCGGCACCGCGGTGCTCGGCGGCGCCGGGCGGAACGTGGCGTTCGACGCCGACGAGCTGCGGATCTGGGACCGGGCCCGGGCGCAGGACGAGCTGCGGCAGGATCGCGGCCACCGGCTGGTCGGGGACGAACCCGGACTGGTCGCGTACTACCGCTTCGACGAGGCGTCAGGTTCCGTGGCGCACGACCAGACGGACCATGCGCGGCATGCCGCCCTGTCCGGGGCCGTGTCGTGGGTGACCTCGACGGCGCCGGTGGGCGAGCACGCGGGCATCCGCCGGGACAGCTTCTCCTTCGCCGCCCGCACCGTCCTCTCCGCCCCGTCGGCGATCCTCTACCACCAGCAGGAGGCCCAGGCTGCCGGGTACCACGACGTGCCCAAGCCCGCCAAGCACCAGACCCGGGTGCTGCTGTCGTGCGCCACGGGCGACGCGGCCGCGCCGGACGCCGAACCCCGCCTCGCCGTCCTCGATCTCGCCGTCGGCGCCGACGGCCGGCTCGCGCAGGTCGCCGACGTCCTGACCCTGCCGGACCTCACCACCCGGGAGCACGAGGACCTGGACCACCAGAGCGCGCTGGAACAGCGGATCAAGGGCCTCCGGACCGAGATCGCGGACCTGCGGGCCCAGTCGGTCACCCTCACCGCCACCTGCGCGGACATCCCGGCCCGCCAGGCCGCGGAGGACGCCACGCGGCACGCACTGACCGCGGCCGAGGCGCAGTGGGAACTCCAGCGCGACAACCCCGCGGACTGGGACAACGCCCAGCTGCGCTTCACCAGGCCCGACGGCCACAGCTACTGGGTCGGCCCGCAGGGCAACACCCTCCACCACAAGAACCCCCTGAACGGTTGGGACACCGTGCCCGGCATCAGCAGCTGGCGGTTCGTCTACTCCGGCTGGCGGGACGGCGTCGGCCGCAAGCTCTACTTCATCCGCCTCGTCAACGGCGGCTACCAGATGAACGTCTACGGCGGCACCAGCGCCGAGGGCAGCTACGTCCAGCTGTACAACAGCAGCAACGCCAACACCGCCAACGAACTGTTCGCCGTGATCCCCCAGTCCGAGGGCACATACCAGATCGTCGCCTACCACAGCGGCAAGACGCTCGCGATCCGCGCCGCCGGCGGCAACTACCTGGCCCAGTACACCAGCTCCACCGTCATGGCCGGCGGCGAGGGCCGGTGCCGGATCGACCGGATCTCCTGGTCCGGTGCGGACACCGCCTTCACCGCCGCGCGCAACGCCCACGACGCCGCCCAGGAACAGCTCCAGGCGCTGCTGGCCGCCCAGGAGCAGCTCAACGACGTCACCCTCCAACTCGCCGTCCGCGAAGCGGCCCTGACTTCCGCACAGGACGAACTCGGCCGGTTCACCGACGGCCTGTCCGGCACCGACGACGTGACGGTCGCCGCCGCGCACCTGGGCACCGACGCCACCGGGCTCGGCTCCACCGGCGGACTGCTGTCCTTCGCCCGCACCTCCTCACGGCCCTTCCTGATGGACAGTGCCACCGGCCACGTCGCGCTGTACTTCCGCGGCCTCAACGACCAGTTCTTCGCCGCCTACTACGACACCCAGGTGGTGCGCGGCACCAAGACCCTCGGCATCGGGGACGCCGCGCTGCTGTTCACCGCCAGGGACGCCGGAGTGGACCTGACCGGGGTGAGCGTGAGCGTCACCGCGGTCCAGGGGCAGCCGGGGTTGTGCGACCTCACCATCGACCTGCCCGGCGACCGCGAGGTCTGGCGCGCCCTGCCCCGCGACACCGGCACGCTCGTCGACGTGCTCTCGGGCGCCACGCACGTCCCGCAGACGCTCGGCACCGCCGCCGAGCCCGTCCGGACCGACGGACCGGACCCCTCAGACGCCTCGGACCCCTCCGCCGCCGAAGCCACGCTCGGCCTGGCGGCCCCACTCGGCCGGCCGCTCGCCGCCCCCGCCTACATCGCCACCGACGACGGCGTCCGGCTGCTCACCGAGTCGGCCCCGGCCGGGGCCACCGCACTGCGCGTCGACCGGCCCTGCCGCCCCGCGCCCGGCTCGCCCGTGCGCCTCGTCCCGTACGACCCCGCCCTGGCACGCGCCGAGCGGCCCGGCGCGGACCTCTCCCGCGGTTCCCGCCTCGTCACCGTCGCGGCGGCCTCCCCCGACGCCCGGGTGCAGGACGGCACCGCCGACGACGCCGTCGTCGGACAGCCCTGCCGCTGGCGCGGCTCGTCCCCCGGCCGCGCCTTCGCCTTCAACGGCACCGACCAGTACCTGGCCCTGCCCGCCGCGGCCCTCCCCACCACCACGACCGCCTCGAACGTCACGGTCGAGGCGTGGGTCAACCCCTACCGGGCCACCCGCACCGCGTGTCTGGTGCACGCCGCGAACGACGCCGACGCCCCTTACAGCCTGCTGCTCGCCGATGCCACCGCCCGTACGGCGGTGGTCTTCGACGGCGCCGACGACCAGGTGTCCGTCGACGGCCTCGCCCTGTCCGGAACCGCCCTGACCATCGAGCTGTGGGCCAGGCGGGCCGTCGCCGCCCACACCGCGAGCGAGACGATCCTGTCCTACGGCGCCGGCGCGCTGTCCCTGTCCTACGACCAGGCCGGGACGGTCTCCTTCGCCCTCGGGAGCGAGGTCCTCACCACCGCCGCGTCGTACACCGACACCGACTGGCACCACTGGGCCGCCGTCCTCGACCCCGCCACCCGCACCCAGGTCCTCTACCGCGACGGCGTCGAGGCCGCCCGCCGTTCCACGGCCCGAACCGTCACCCGCGACGGACGGCTCGTGCTCGGCGGTCTCGGCGCCGCCGCGTCCTTCCGGGGCGGCATCGACAGCCTGCGGGTGTGGAACCGCGCTCGGACGGCCGACGAGATCCGTGACCTGATGCGGCAGAACGTCGCCAGCGGACTGCCCGGCCTGCTCGGCTCGTGGACCTGCGGCGACCAGCAGTTCCTGGACACCTCCGGTCACGGCCGCCACGGCGTCCTCGGCGGAACCCCGCAGGCGGGCGAGTCCCACTCCAAGGGCTACCGGGTCGTCGCCGGCGTCGGTGAGCGCGCCGTCCGCAGCCGGGACGTCTTCCCGGCCGGCGAGTGGGCCCACGTGGCCTCCGCTTTCGAACAGTCCTGGGCCGTCCGGCTCGACGGCTCGTCCTGGCTGGACAGCGACGGGGACGACTCCCTCGGCCTCACCGGCGACCTCACCCTGGAGGTCTTCGGCACGCTGGAACGCCTCGGCACCACCCAGGGCCTGATCACCCGTGGCCGGCTCGGCGGCGAGGAGCACGTGCCCTACCAGCTGTCCGTACGCCCGGACGGCAGGCTGGAGTTCGCCTTCGAGGAGGCCGGTCCGGTCGTCCGGCGCTTCGTGTCGACGGCCACCGTCCCCTCCGGCCGCTTCACCCGGATCGCCGTCGTCAAGCGGGCCGGCCGCGAGACCACCGAACAGCGGGGCACCCGGCAGATCGCCCTCACCGGCCCGGACGGAGCCGGCACCACCCAGACCGTCGACGTCGTCCAGGGCGTCGACGTCCACGCCTGGGACGACATCACCTTCTACATCGACGGCACCCCCACCGGAACCTCCCGCTACACCGGCCCCGGCCCCGAGAGCGGCACCGGCACCCTGGAGATCGGGCGGGTCCGGGAGGGCATGCGGACGTACGGGACGCGCGGCGTCCTCGGCGAGGTCCGGATCTGGAACAAGGCCCGCGACGCCGCCGTCATCGGCACCCCGGTCTCCCCGCGCGACACCGGTCTGGTGGCCCGGTTCACCTTCGAGGAGAACACCGGCAGCACCACGACCGACACCACCGGCGCCCACACCGCCCGGCTGCGCGGCGCCACCTGGACGCGCGACCCCGACCCCCGGGCCAGCGTCTTCCGCCTCTACCGCAACGGCATCGCGCTGGCCACCGATCCGGTCGACGCGGCGGCCCCCGACAGCCCGACGCACTACGGGGAACGGCAGTTCACCCTCGGCGCCCGCCTGGCCGGCACCACCGTCACCGACGCCCTCGACGGGACCCTCGAAGAGGTCCGGGTCTGGCGCACCGCCCGCACCGCGGAACAGATCAGCGACAACCTCTTCACCCGCCTCAAGGGCGACAAGGAAGACCTGATCGGCTACTGGCCCTTCGACCGGGACTCCACCTCCGGCGGCACCGACGTGGTCCGCGACATGGGCCTGCGCGGCAACCACCTGCGGCCCGGCCCCGGCGCCGCGCCGACCGTGGTCCTGTCCACCGCTCCGGTCTCCACCGACACCGCGGCCGTGCGCTCCGCCGTCTCCGGCGTGCGCACCCCCTTCCACGAGACCGTCGCCACCGCACCGGCCGTCGGCGAGTACGCCGACATGCAGTACGCGGCCGACGGCACTGCCACCGGTGTGATGAAACGCGCCTACTCCTACCTCACCGAGGAGGGCCGCTGGCGCCTGGTCACCGGCTACAAGGTGGGTGACCTGGTCAGCGAGTGGGTCAGCCAGGTCCAGTACGACCCCCAGCTCATCGGCTACATCGAAGGCGCCCCGCCGGTCCCCTCCGAGAACCTCACCGGCCAGGGCAACGACTACCGGGGCGCCTCCAGCGTCGGATTCACCACCGCCGACTCCGTCACCGAGTCGCTGTCCTCCTCCCGCGACCGCAGCGCGGACGCCGCCTTCCACTTCGCGTTCAAGAACACCTACGACGCGGACACCCTGCTCATCATGGCCCCGCTGGGCATCGGCACCGCCAAACCGGCGGTCAAGGGCGGCGCCGTCCTCAGCCTGGACAACACCCTCGAATTCACCAACACCTGGACCGACGCGACCACCCTCACCCAGGCCACCGACACCGCGCGGGCCACCACCGTCGCCCTCACCGGCCACTGGGAGGACCCCGCCCACCTGCTCAACCCCGCGCTCGGCCGCCGCTACCAGCCCGCCAACACCGGCTTCGCTCTGGTGCAGTCGCAGACCGCCGACGTGTTCGCGCTGCGCCTCGCCCACACCGGCACGCTCGTCGCCTACCGGATGCTGCCCAACCCCGACATCCCCAGGGACTGGAACATCCTCACCTTCCCCATCAACCCCCAGTACACCAAGCAGGGCACCCTCGACGGCGGTGTCGGCTTCGACGAACACGGCAAGGTCCTCGACCCCGCCTACCCCAACGCCCAGCGGTACGGCGAGTACAGCTACTACAAGCCGCGCGAGGCCTACGCCCTCAAACGCGCCATCCAGCGCCGCCGGCAGCAGCTGCGCAGCTACTACGAGAGCGTCTCCACCGCCACCGGCACGCCCGATCCCACGCAGCAGCGGGCCGCCAGGATCGCCGAGACCTTCGTCGGGCCGATCGACGACAACCGGGGCGAGAGCACCGGGCAGACCGCTGCCGACGGGGCCGTCGTGCGCGACCTGGCCAACACGTACGTGTGGACCGCCGACGGAGGATTCTTCGCCGAGACGACCACCACCACGGACTCCGTCACCGAGACCACCGCCGGTTCCTACACCGTCAAGGACATGGCCACCGCGGGCGCCGAGTTCGGCTTCACCGTGTTCGGCGTCGGCATCGGCGCCCAGCTCGACGCGAGCCTCGGCGGCAGCCACAGCGTCACCCGCACCCGCGCCCGCGACGCCTCCCGCTCCTACTCCCTCGACGTGGACTGCCGCCCCTCCGGCGACCTCCAGGCCTACAGCGCCGACGGACAGACCCGTTTCGACCCCGACGGCAGCCCCCGCCGGGTGCCGGGGAAGGTCGACGCCTACCGGTTCATGAGCTTCTACCTCCACGAGTCCGGGGACAACTTCGACGACTTCTTCCACAAGGTCGTCGACCCGCTCTGGCTCGCCGGCTCCTCCGCACCCAGCGCCGCGGCACTGCGCCAGACCCAGCAGTCCGACCGCAAGCCGCCCTGCTGGCGCGTCCTGCACCGGGTCACCTTCGTCTCCCGCATCCTGCCGCCGGTCCCCGCCGCCGACGCGCCGCCGCTGGAGCAGGACCTGGTCCGCGCCGACATCGCGTCCAACTACGAACTCGTCCGCCGCCTGGACCCGTACGTACGCCAGGCCACCGCGACCAGGACCGCCCTCGCCGCAGCCACCCGTACGGCCCTCACCACCCACCTGCCGCACCTCCTCGCCCACGAGGAGGCCATCACCCGGTTCCTCACCGACTACTACGGCGTCACCGAGTAACCCCCGCTCACGGCGGAGACCCCACCGCCCCGCACACTCCGCAACGCACCGGCTCGAACCGACCCGCTCTCGTGTCTGCCCACCCTGCCGGGCGGCAAGAGCGGGCCGCGACGGTGCGATGTGGCGCCGCGACGTGGACGTGGCCGTCGCCCTCCGCGGCCTGGCGCCCCCCCCAGCTGCCGAAGCCCGCCGACGTCATCGAGAAGCTGGGGCTGTGGTGAGCGGTGCCGTGCCGGGCTCGGTCCTGGCCGCCCTCGCGCACCCCGACGACGCCGAACTGTGGACCGGCAGCGCCCTCGCCCTCCACGCCAGGTGCGCCGTCGTCACCGCCGGCGACGTCATCGCCGCGCCCACCATCTCATTGCCCGAGGAGACCGGCGGGCAGAACTGGGACTACCGGGCTGCCTGGCCCGAGGCAGCGCCCGCGGCCCGGGCCGGCTGGGTTCAGGCCCCGGCGGGGTGGGTGAGGGTGTGCCAGGCGTTGTAGCCACCGAGGAGGTCGGAGACGTCGGGGTGGCCGTGGTGGCGCAGCAGACTGGCGGCGATGGAGGAGCGGTGGCCGCTGGCGCAGTGGACGACGAGGGGGTGGTCGGTGGGGATCTCGTCCAGGCGGTTGGGGAGTTCGGTCAGGGTGATGTGCAGGGAGCCTTCGATGGATCCGGTTTCGCGCTCGCCGCGGGTACGCACGTCCAGGACGGTGGGGGGCTGTTCGCCGGCGAGTGCGGTGCGGAGCTGGTCGGCGGTTAGGCGGCTGGCGGGAGTGAGGTCGTCGGCGAGGGCGGGCAGGGCGTTGCCGGGGTTGCGCAGGTAGCCGGCGATGCGGTCGAAGCCGATGCGGGCGAGGCGGGTGATGACCTCGCCCTCGCGGTCCTGCGGGGCGATGATCGCGATGTTGCTGTCGGGGGTGAGGACGGTGCCGGCCTGTTCGGCGAAGCGGCCGTCGACGGGGACGTTGACGGCGCCGCGGACGTGTCCCGCGCCGAACTCCTGGGGGCTACGGGCGTCGAGGACGACGGCACCTGCGCCGCGGACCTCCTTGAAGCCTTCGGGGCACAGGGGACGGGCTGCGGTCGTGGGGTCGAGCAGCGGGTGGTCCTGGCGGTTGAGGGTGGCGTCGTGGCCGAAGTAGGCGGGGGCGGTGGACTGGCCGGCGGTGACGATGCGGACGAAGGTGTCCTGGTCCATGGGCTGGCAGGCGTAGTTGGTCAGGCGCTGGGTGCCGACGGTGGACCGGCGGTCGGTGGAGAGGTTCTTGCCGCAGGCCGAGCCGGCGCCGTGGGCGGGGAAGACCAGGGTCTCGTCGGGCAGGGCCATCAGCTTGCGGTGGACGCTGTCGTAGAGCATGGCGCCGAGTTCGGCGGCGGTGACGCCGGTGGAGGCGAGCAGGTCGGGGCGGCCGACGTCGCCGATGAACAGGGCGTCGCCGGTGAGCACGCCGTACGGGACGGCGTCGTCGGGCTGTTCGAGGACCAGGACGCTGATCGACTCGGGGGTGTGGCCGGGGGTTTCCATGATCTGGAGGGCGACGTCGCCGAGTTCGATCCGTTCGCCGTCGCTGAGCTTGCGGATCGGGTACTCGGTCTCGGCGCGGTGTCCGTAGCCGATCCAGGCGCCGGTGCGGGCGGCCAGTTCGAGGTGGCCGGCCAGGAAGTCGGCGTGGAAGTGGGTGTTGATGACGCCGACGACGGTCAGGCCGCGTGCCGTGGCGTCGGCGAGGTATTCGTCGACGTCCCGGCGCGGGTCGACGATCACGGCCTGGCCGGTGGTCTCGTCGGCGATCAGATACGAGGCCTGGGAGAGGCAGTCGAGGTAGAACTGAGCGAAGTACACGGGGAACCTCCTGGGCGGCGTCGGGCGCCTCGGCGTGATCTCAATACCCCCACTGGTATATGTGTCAGCATACGACCCCACGGTCGATACGGGGCAGGGTATCGCCGAACGAGGTCGATAATACCCCCCGGGGTACTATGGTGGACATTGCGCGGGACCGCCCGTCGCCGTCGGAGACGGGCGGAACCGAGGAGGCGCCCACGCCCCTGGGGCGCCCGCCCGGCGCGCCGCCCCGCGGCGGCCCGTCCGGCGCCGTCCGGCCCGCACCAGACCAGACCACCGGAGCACCGCATGCCCCCGCTGCCGCCCGACCCCGGGCAGACCACCCCCGCCCAGGCCCACCAGCTCGCCCGCGCCGGCACAGCCGTCCTGCTCGACGTCCGGGAGCGCGGCGAGTTCACGGCCGGCCACGCCCCCGGCGCCCTCCACCTGCCGCTGATCACCCTGGCCGCCCGCGAACCGCTGCCGCCCGAGGCGGGCGGACGGCTCGTCCTGGCGATCTGCCACTCGGGCAACCGTTCCGCGCGGGCGGCGCAGCTGCTCGCCGAACGCGGCGTCGAGGTGCTGAACGTCGTCGGCGGCATGACCGCCTGGGAGCGGGCCGGACTGCCGGTCACCACGCCGGGCGGCGGCACCGGCGGCGACGGCGGCGACGGCGACGGCGACGGCGACGGCGGCGGCAGCGGCGGCAGCGCCGGCGACGGGAGCTCCAGGGACGCCGGGGACGCGATATGACCGCGCTGCTCCTGGCGCTGGCCGCCGGGGCCGTGGTCGGCCTCGCCCTCGGCGGCCTCGGCGGGGGCGGCAGCATGCTCGCCGTCCCCGCGCTGGTCTACCTGCTCGGCTTCAGCCCGGCCCTGGCCACCACCGCCGCCCTGGTGATCGTCGCCGCGACCTCGCTGACCGGCCTGCTCGCGCACGCCCGGGCGGGCCGGGTCCGCTGGCGCACCGGCGCGCTGTTCGCCGCCGCCGGACTGCCCGCCGCCACGGCCGCCGGGGCGCTCTCGGCGCACCTGCCCGGGGCGCTGCTGACCGGCGCGTTCGCGGTGCTGGCCGGGCTGGCCGCCTGGCGGATGCTGGTGCCGCCGAAGGCCGCCCCGCAGGAACGTTCCGCCGCCGGGTGGGGCCGCTCGACGGCGACCGGCGCCGGGCTCGGCGCGGTCACCGGGCTGCTGGGTGTCGGGGGCGGGTTCCTCGCCGTCCCCGCGCTGGTCTCGGTGCTCGCCTTCACCATGGCCGAGGCGGTGGGCACCAGCCTGCTGGTGATCACCGCCAACGCGCTGGCCGCGCTGCTGCCCCGCCTCGGCGCGACCGGCGCCATCGACTGGGCCGTGGCCGCACCCTTCACCGGGGCCGCGATCCTCGGCGCCTGGGACGGAAAGCGGCTCGCCGACCGGCTCAGCGGGCGCACCCTCCAGCGGGCCTTCGCGTTCGCCCTGCTCGGCGTGGCCGCGCTGATGCTGGTCACCGCCCTGCGCTGACGCCGGTCGCCGCGCTGCGCTGATGCCGGCCACCGCCCCGCACCGACGCCGGGCGGGCCCCGGCTCCCGGCGCGCGAACCGGAGGACGAGTCCGGAGGGCGGCAGCCGACCGTGCGCCGACCGTTGACGCGACTCGGACGGGCATGTGACATTGCACATGTCACCCAGCGCCGCTCCGGGGATTTGAACGTTCAAACCCCTGTCCGCGCACGCTGCCCGCCCCCTGACGCACCGCCACCCGTCCGACAGGAGAGCCCCGATGCCCCCCACCCGCGCCCCGCGCCGCCGACCGGTCCGCGCCCTGCCCTCGGGCTTGGCGGTCCTGGCCGTCCTCGCCGTCCAAGCCGTCGGCGCGGGACCGGCCCGAGCCGACGGCCCGGCCCCGCTGGTCGACGGCGGCGGCTACGTCCTCGGCTCCGTCCTGGACGGCGGCTGCCTCGGCCCGCAGTACGCGCAGCCGGCAGCCGGCACGCCCGTCGTCGGCACGGCCTGCCAGGGACTGCTCAGCCAGCGCTGGCAGCTGCACCGCACCACCGACGGCTACCGGCTGGTCAACGCCGCGAGCGGACGCTGCCTGACCCTCGACGGCACCGGGCGGCACCCCGGCACGGCCGACTGCGGCACCGACCCCGCCGCCGAGACCTTCGCCATCTCCCCGGCACCGGGCGGGAGTCACACCCTGACCGCACACGGCGCCTGCCTCACCACGGCGGCCGACCGCGAGCAGGACGGCGCCGCCGACCACGAGCAGAGCAGCGCAGCCGACCGCCGCCGTTGCGACGCCCGGCCCGCCCACCGCTGGACCCTCACCCGCAGCGAACCGCTCACCCTCACCGACCCCGGCTTCGAACAGGGCACGGACGGCTGGACGTTCACCGAGCACACCGGCGTCGCCACCAACAACCCGCACGGCGGCACCCGCCTCGCCTACCTCGACGCCGGCTCCGGCCACCGGATCGCCCAGCAGGTCACCGCCGTCACCGCCGGCAGCTACGACCTGTCCGCCTGGATCGCCACCGGCGGCGCCGGCGGCACCTTCTCCGTCAGCGTCAACGGCACCGTGATCCGCTCGCTGACCCTGCCCGAGCAGCCCGTCTACGCGAAGTACACCCTGCCCCGGGTGCACGTCGCGGCCGGCGACCGGCTCACCCTCGGCATCGGCTCCTCCCCCACCGGCTGGGTCAACGCGGACGACGCCTCCGTCGCCCCGTCCGCCCCCGGCGACCCGAGGATCAGCTCCTCGGACCCGGAGGTCGTCGCCCTGTTCGACTGGGCCAAGACCAAGGCCAACAGCTGGGTGCAGCAGGCCGGCACCACCGGCGTGCTCAACCAGGACGAGAACAACCCCGGCGGCACCGGCACCACCACCTACGACACCACCTACTGGGCCGGCTACCCGTTCCGCTCCGACTTCTACAGCCGCGACTTCGCCCACCAGCTGGTCGGCGCCCACCTGCTCGGCCTGGACGCCGAGAACAAGACCATGCTGCGCGGCTTCGCCGGCTCCGCCACCGAGACCAACAAGCTCTACCCGGTCTGGGCACTCAACTTCGACGCCAGGACGTACGGCAGCATCGACTACCGGAGCCCCGACCGCTTCGTGCGCGAGCTGCCCGCGCCGTTCGAGCTGGTCGAGAAGGCCGGCGAGGCCTACCGGTGGACGGGGGACCGCGACTACGCCGACGACCCCGCGCTGAGCGGCTACGTCCGCAACACCCTCGGCCCCTTCATCGCCCAGCACCCCGGCCCGGTCGACAACGGCGGCCTCCCCATCCCGCAGGCCACCAGCCGCAGCATCTTCGCCGGCACCGCGAGCTACGCCGAGAACGCCACCAGCACCTACGCCGAGGCCGGCGACGCGATCGGCGCCCAGTACCAGGCGTACCTCGCCGCCGCGACCCTGGCCACCGCCAAGGGCGACACCGCCGCCGCCACCGGCTACCGGCAGGCCGCCACCGCGCTGCGCGACTACGTCAACACCACCTGGAGCGTGGACCGGCAGCAGCCCGGCGAGGTCGTGCACGGCTACGACACCACCGGCAAGCCGGTGACCGGCTGGGGCTACGAGTCCAGCGTGCTGATGCCGGTCAAGCAGTTGCTCGACCCCGGCCCGCGCCGGGACGCCCTCCTCGCCGCCATCGACGCCGCCGACTCCGGCCCGCAGCGCTCGACCAACCTGGAGGCCTACACCTACCTGCCGGACGCCTTCTTCGCCAACCACGACGGCGACACCGCCTGGAAGTGGATGCGGCAGATCTACCAGGGCGTCGACCAGCTCCACGCGAGCGGCCGGATGCTCAACGGCGACTACCCCGAGGTCCCGTTCACCCTGCTCGGCCAGACCGTGCAGGGCCTGCTCGGCGTCGAACCCGACGCCGCCGCACACACCCTCGTGACCGCCTCCCGGCTGCCCGCCTCGATGGGCTGGCTGGAGGTCGCCGACATCCCGGTCGGCGCCGGCTCGGTCACCGTCCGGCACGACGGCCACCGCAGCAGCACCGTCACCAACACCGGCGGCGCGCCGCTCACCTGGGAGGCCCGCTTCACCGGCCCGCACGGCGGGATCACCGTCGACGGCAAGGCCCGGCCCACCCGGACCAGGACCTTCGACGGCGTGACCTACACCTACGTCACCGTCACCCTCGCCCCCGGGCACACCGCGAGCGCCGCCGTCACCGACTGACCCCCACACCGCAGTACCGGGGGGGGGGGGGGGGGCGCGACCCACCCCCCCCCCCCCCCCCCCACCCCCCACCCCCCCCCCCCCCCCCCCCCCCCCCCACAACCCCCCCCCCCCCCCCCCCCCCCCCCCCCCCCCCCCCCCCCCCCCCCCCCCCCC
>NZ_JBWKER010000054.1:23091-60428 GCF_056435345.1 Kitasatospora sp. NPDC043950 | reverse complement strand
CCCCCCCCCCCCCCCCCCCCCCCCCCCCCCCCCCCCCCCCCCCCCCCCCCCCCCCCCCCCCCCCCCCCCCCCCCCCCCCCCCCCCCCCGCCGCCGGACCCTCCCGGCCCGCCCTCAGCCCCTTCCGGTCCACCGTCGGGGAAGCCGTCAGAGCAGCCGCCGGGCCGTGCCGTTCACATAGTTCCGCGCCACCCGCGCCCGATTCCCGCGCGTCGCCGTACGGCCCACGCCGGTCATGCTTCCCGCGCGGCTCCACCCGGTTCCACGTCCGTCCCTTCCGCCCCCCACCGGTAGGGACCGGTTCCGGAATCCGGGCTATTCACTGTATGGAATCCCCGCATTCCGGGTGTCCACAGTTGACTGTTTTTTAGCAACGAATTGCTTGACCATGAGCCACTTTGCGCACTGGTTCTGTCATGTTCTAGACAGCGTTTTCGACTCCGGAACGCTCTGGCCCCTTGCCGGCCCCCACAGCCGGCCAGAGGAGGATCCGTTGCGCCCCCGCTCCCTTGCCCTCGCCGCGGCGATAGCCGTGCTGCCGCTGACCGCCGTCTCGCTCGGTGTCTCCACCGCGCAGGCCGCCCCCGCTCCCCGTGTCGCGCTCCCGAACACCGTCAACCCGGCAGTGGCCCACTCGGAGAAGAAGGGCGACGTCCCGGCCGAGCAGCAGATCTCGGTGGCCGTCAGCCTGAAGCTGCGTGACACCGCCGCCCTCGACCGCTTCCTCGCCGCGGTCGCCACCCCCGGCACCCCCGAGTTCGGCAAGTACCTGACGCCGGAGCAGTTCACCGCCCGGTTCGGGCCGACCCAGGCCGCCGTCGACCAGGTCAAGACCTACCTGGCCGCCCAGGGCCTGACCGTCACCGAGGTGAGCGCCAACCGCCAGGTGGTCAGCGCCCACGGCACCAACGCGCAGATCTCGCAGGCCTTCGGCACCCACGAGAGCTCCTACGTCGACCCGCAGCTACAGCGCGCCTTCTTCGCCAACGACGCCGCCGCCTCCGTCCCGGCCGACCTGGCCGACGTGGTCCAGGGCGTGAGCGGCCTGGACAACCACGCGGTCCGCAAGAACCGCCTGGCCAAGCCGAACTCGGTCACCCCGCACACGGCCTCCTCGACCCCGAGCGGCTTCGGCCCGTCGCAGTACGACGGCGCCTACAACCTGAACAAGACCGGCGCCGACGGCACCGGCACGACGGTCGCCCTCTGGGAGTTCGACGGCTACTCGTCCTCCAACCTGACCACCTACGACTCGCAGTACGGCCTATCCGGCCCGGCCGTCTCCACGGTCTCGGTGGACGGCGCCAACTACGACTCCGCCCCCGGCGGGGGCCAGGGCGAGGTCGAGCTGGACAGCGAGATCGTCCGCGGCGCGGCGCCGAAGGCGACCCAGCTGGTCTACGAGGCGCCCAACAGCGACCAGGGCGAGATCGACATGGCCAACAAGATCGTGGCCGACAACCAGGTCTCGGTCATCTCGATCTCGTGGGGCTCCTGCGAGCCGGACACCACCGCCGCCTCGATGACGGCCGTGGACAACGCCTTCAAGCAGGCCGCCGCCCAGGGCATCTCGATCTTCTCCGCCTCCGGTGACGACGGCTCCCGCGACTGCACCCGCTCCACCAGCGGCTCGTCGGTCAAGGCGGTCGACTTCCCGGCGTCCAGCCCGCACCAGACCGGCGTCGGCGGCACCAACCTCCAGGTGTCCGGCACCTCGTACTCCTCGGAGAGCGCCTGGAGCAGCGCCGGCGGCGGCGTCTCCACCGTGTTCGGCAAGCCGACCTGGCAGACCGGCACCGGCACCGGCACCGGCACCATGCGCACCGTCCCGGACGTCTCCTCCAACGCCGACCCGGCGAGCGGCTTCGCGATCTACACGGCCGGCTCCTGGCAGGTCTACGGCGGCACCAGCGCGGCGGCGCCGCTGTGGGCCGGCTACGCGGCCCAGTTCAACCAGAAAGCCAAGGCGGCCGGCCAGCCGGTCCTGGGCGAGGCGAACCCGAAGCTGTACGCGGTCGCGAACAGCAGCAACTACTCCGGCGCCTTCCACGACGTGACCAGCGGCTCCAACCAGGACTTCCCGGCCGGGACGGGCTACGACCAGGTCACCGGCTGGGGCACCCCGATCGCCGACGGCCTGACCACCGCCCTGCTCGGCGGCGGCTCCACCACCCCGCCCACCGGCGGCTGCACCGCGGCCCAGCTGATCGGCAACGGCGGCTTCGAGACCGGCACCGCCGCCCCGTGGACCACCTCCAGCGGCGTGGTCGACAACAGCTCCTCGCAGGCGGCCCACTCGGGCAGCTGGAAGGCCTGGCTGGACGGCTACGGCAGCGCCCACACCGACACCCTGTCGCAGACCATCTCGGTGCCGGCCGGCTGCAAGTCCGCCAGCCTCACCTTCTGGCTGCACATCGACACCGCGGAGACCGGCTCCACCGCGTACGACAAGCTGACCGTCCAGGCCAACGGCACCACGCTGGCGACGTACTCCAACGTCAACGCCGCCGCCGGCTACGTGAAGCGCACCCTGGACCTCTCCTCCTTCGCCGGCAAGAACGTGACCGTCAAGTTCACCGGCACCGAGGACGGCTCCAACCAGACCAGCTTCGTGATCGACGACATCGCGCTGAACGTCAACTGACCACCAGCGGGTAGCACCACCTGACCCCCGCCGGGGCGGCGCCGACAGGGCCCGCCCCGGCGGTGTGCGTCCGCCCGTCGCGGCGGGCGGCGCGGGCGCGCGGCGAGGGCGTGTGTTTCCGAACTGTTTCAAGATCACCAACCCTTCGGTTCACCTGCCGTGACCCCTGTCATACGCACGACTGATGACGTAGCCTCTCGACCGTGCATAGGGTTCCCCAAAGCTCGGTGAAGCCGTCGGCGGCGAGCCTCGGCGCCGGCCAGGCCCCTCCGAACTCACCTGGCGGGGAGGGTCACCGCATGGCCGCACAGCAGCCTCAGGACTCCGCGCGACTCCGGCTGGTCGGACTGCGCCCGGAGCGCCCCGGCCCGTCCGTACCCGCACCGCCTCCGGCACCCGCGCACGCCGGGCGGGCCACCGCCCCCGGCGGCTTCGCGGACACCCTGCACCTGGCCATCGAGGCCAGCGGCCTCAGCCTGGACCGGATCAGAGCCGCCCTCACCCAGCGCGGCGTCAGAGTCAGCGTCACGACGCTGAGTTACTGGCGGCGCGGACGCAGCCAGCCCGAACGGGCCAGCTCGCTGAGAGCCGTCCACCTGCTGGAGGAACTGCTCGGACTGCCGCACAGCGCGCTCACCTCGCTGCTCGGCCCGCCCCGCCCGCGCGGCCGCTGGGCCGCCGTCGCGAACACCTGCCACCTCGGCCTGGAGGACGTCTGGCCGGGCGAACGGCAGATCGCGGACATCTTCGCCGAGCTGGACGCCCCGCCGCAGGGCGAACTGGAGCGGCTGAGCATCCACGACTCGTACTACGTGGACGCCGAGCGGCGCGGCAACCTGCTGCGGATGCGCCAGGTGGTGCGCGCCACCGTCGGCGGCGTGGGCCGCTGCCTGGTCGTGCACAAGGCCGACGAGGAGGCGACGGGCTGCCCGGAGATCACCTCGGTGCGGCACGGCCGGCTGGGCCGGGTCCGGCGCCGTCCGGAGGCCGGCCTGACCGTCGGCGAGCTGATGCTGGACCGCCCGCTGGCGCTCGGCGACAGCACGGTCTTCGAGTACGAGGTGGAGATCCCGCCGGGCGGCCCGACGCTGGAGTACAGCCGCCGCTTCGCCACCCCGGTGCGCGAGTACGTGCTCCAGGTGCACTTCGACCCGGCGGCCGTCCCGGCGCACTGCGAGCGCTACGACCGCGAGCCGGGCGCGGACGTCGACCACCGCCGCGAGCAGCTCTGGGTCGGCGCCTCCGCGAGTGCCCACGTGCTCGCGCCGGACCAGCAGCCCGGGCACATCGGCATCCGCTGGGAGTGGCAGTAGCCGCCCCCGGCGTCCAGTCGTCCCCGACATCCGGCCGCCCCGGCGTCCGACCGCCCCCGCCGTCCTCGAACCGGCCCGCGCACCCCCGCCACACCTGACCATCCGCCAGGCCCCGCACCGGCACTAGCGCCTCCTCCTCGCCCCCGCCACGCCCGGGCCGCCGAACGGTTGTCACCCGTCCGGCGCAACCCGCCGTGCTACCTTCCGCCCGCTTTGGGACTTTGGTCCCGATAACACGCGGGGCCGGCCCGGGAAGGCCAGTCCTGTCACGCCGTCAGGCGTCGACCAGGAAGACCGCAGGAAAGAGGCGGAGCATGACCCGTACCGACCACCTGTCCCCGCTGCTGGAATTCGACGAGGTCGAACCGGACGAGGACTGCATATGCGGGGGCTGCAGCGCCCGCCGCCGCGCCCGGCGGCACGCCGCACCGGTGCACGAGGGCGGGCACGCCGCGGCCCGCAGCATCCGCCGCCGGGCCGCCGTGCTGATGGCCGCCGTCGGCACCGCGGTGGGCGGCGGGACGGCCGCCGCCGGGCACGCCACCGCGGCCCCCACCCCCGGCCCCACCCCGGGCGGCAGCAGCACCGCCCAGCCCCCGCAGACCCCGCAGGGCGAGGTCAGCGGCCTCTACGGCCAAGCACCCGGCGCCCGCGCCTTCGCCGCCCCGCGCGCCGCCGCCCAGCCGCCCACCCGGGCGCAGATCATCCAGCGCGCCCAGGGCTGGGTCGACCAGCAGGTGCCGTACGGCATGGGCAGCTACTGGTCGGACGGCTACCGCCAGGACTGCTCCGGCTTCGTCTCGATGGCCTGGGGCCTCGGCAGCAGCCAGACCACCTGGACCCTGCCGAACTTCGCCGAGCGGATCGGCAAGGCCGACCTCCAGCCCGGCGACGTGCTGATCTACAACAACCCGGCCAGCCCGCAGTCCGGGTCGCACGTGACGATCTTCGGCGGCTGGACGGACTCCTCCCTCACCCGCTACCTCGCCTACGAGCAGACCTCCCCCGGCACCAAGAAGCGCGACACCCCGTACGCCTACTGGAACAACTCCGGCGCCTACGTCCCGTACCGCTACACCGGCCTGTCCGGCGGCAGCAACGACGGCACCCCGGCCACCGCCTTCCCGGGCGCGGACAAGTTCGGCCCCGGCGCGAACAACGCGTACGTCACCGAGCTCGGCCGGCTGCTGGTGCAGCGCGGCGGCGCCCGGTTCTACTCCGAGGGCCCCGACCCGCGCTGGGGCGAGGCCGACCGGCGGGCCACCCAGGCCTTCCAGGAGGCCCAGGGCTGGCGCGGCGCCGAGGCCGACGGCATCCCCGGCAAGGACACCTGGGACTACCTGGTCAACGGCAAGGGCCGCGCCATCGGCGCCGGCACCACCCCGCTACCGCCGCCGGTCCGGCCCGGCACCGGGGCGCCCGCCTTCCCCGGCCGGCAGTACTTCGGACCGGGTCAGAACAACGACCAGGTCCGCCTGCTGGGCGAGCAGCTGGTGCGCAAGGGCTTCGGCGGCTCGTACGGCGTCGGCCCCGGCCCGCGCTGGAGCGAGAGCGACCGGCGGGCCGTCCAGGCCTTCCAGCAGGCCCAGGGCTGGCGCGGCGCCGAGGCCGACGGCTACCCCGGCCCGGACACCTGGCGCCGGCTCTTCGCCTGACGCACGCCGACGGCGTGGTGCCCGCCCCGGCGGGCGCCACGCCTCACCCCTGAGGCTTCGACGACATCCAGTGGAAGAGGCCCATCGCCACGCTGGTGGCCAGGTTGAAGCTGGACACCCCCGGCTGCATCGGCACCGAGACCAGGTGGTCCGCCCGCGCCTTGAGCTCCGCCGAGACGCCGTGCCGCTCGGTGCCGAAGGCGAGCAGCGCGTCGTCCGGGAACGGCAGCGTCCGGATGTCCGCGCCCTCGGGGTCCAGCACGTACAGCGGCCCGGCGGGCAGCTCCGGCAGGGCCAGCCGCTCCACCGCGGTGGCGAAGTGCAGGCCCGCGCTGCCGCGCAGCACGGTCGGGTGCCAGGGGTCCAGATCTCCGGTGGTCACCACGCCGGTGGCGCCGAAGCCGGCCGCCAGCCGGATCACCGCCCCGACGTTGCCCAGGTTGCGCGGGTTCTCCAGCAGCACCACCGGGGCCGGGCGCGGGCGCCGGGCCAGGGCCGCCAGGTTCGCCCCGACGGACGGCCGCGCGGCCAGGGCGACCACCCCGGTCGGGTGCAGCCGGGGTGCCAGCGTCCGCAGCCGTTCCTCGGGCAGCTCCACCGCCAGCGCGTCCAGCGCCGGCGCGACGTCCGGCGCCAGTTCCCCGGCCAGGGCCAGCAGCGCCGCCCGATCGGCGGTCAGCACCCGCCGGACGTCCCCGCCGAAGCGCAGCGCGTGCTTCAGCGGGTGGAACCCGTCCAGCAGGACGGCCCCCGGCTCCCGCTCCGCCGCCCGCCACGCCCGCAGCACCTCGTCGTCCATGGCGTTCATGGCGTTCACTCTGCCACCTCGTCCGAGGCCGTCTGATCCGAGGCCACCTGATCCAGGACCGTCTGATCCAGGGCCACCCCGCCTGGGGCGGCCCCGCCCGGGCCGGGCTCGCCGGGGCGGCCCGCAGCGGCGATCACCTCGTCGAAGCCGAGCGGCCGGCCGGTCGGACCGTCCGGATCGGCGGCGAGCCCCGCGAGCGCGAGGTCGAGGTGCCGGTGGACCAGCGAGCCGTCCGCGTCGAGCGTGGCCAGCGCGCCCGGCAGCGGGCGGGACACCCGGACGCAGAGCAGCACCAGGTCGCCCATCCCCACGTCGGCCCGCAGCCGCCCGGCGTCCTGGGCGGCGCGCAGCAGCGCCTCGACGGCGGTGACGGCTTCGCGGCGGACGGCGACCAGGTCCTCGTCCACCACCAGCCGCTCCAGCAGCACCACGATCGCCGCGCCCATCCGCAGGTCGGCGGCGGCGTGCACGAAGCGGCGCAGCGCCCGGTACGGGTCGGTCTCGTCGCGGCGGGCCCGTTCGGCGGCCTCGGCGAGCCGGGCCAGCAGGTCGGTGACCAGGGCGCGGACCAGGGCCTCCCGGTCGGGGAAGCGCCGGTAGAGGGTGGCCGGGCCGACGCCGGCCCGCCGGACCACGGCGTCCAGCGGGGCGTCCGGGCCCCGTTCCAGGAACACCTCGCAGGCGGCGTCCAGGATCCTGCGCCGGCTGCGTTCCGCGTCGGCCCTCATCGGCAACTCCCTAACCGGAGAAATTCTCTCCCCCTATGCTAGCGTCCAGTGAAGCGGAGAAAATCTCTCCGCATCGTTGAGGAGCCGAGGAGTGACGCCGTGACCACCACCGCGCTCACCGTCCACACCGACATCGACGGCACCAGCCACCCGCGCGAGGCCGTCCTCGCCTGGGAGCTCGACCGCGCCCGCGCCGCCCTGCGCCTGCTCAAGCAGCGCCTCGGCGACGACCGGACGCGCGAACTGCTCACCCCCGACACCACCGCCGCCGACACCGCCCTGGCCGCCTGGGCCCACGCCTCCGGCGGCCGGTGGAGCACCGCCGTCACCGAGCTCACCGCCGCCGGCATCGACGCCGACCGCTTCCTCACCTGGTGGCAGGGCCGCCTGCACGCCCCCGACCGGGACGCCCTGCTCGCCGCCAACCCCGAGCACTACCTGGCCGACTCCACCGGCGAACGGGTCGAGATCATCGAGACCCTCGGCACCGGCCCGGCCCGCTTCTTCCTGCGCTTCCACGACGACGTCCCGATCGCCGGGCCCGGCCACCAGGCCTTCCCGGTCCGCATCGGCGGCACCGGCACCCTCGCCGACGGCACCGAGGTGCTGCGGGTGATGCACGAGTTCGCCGACACCCCGGACGGCCTGCGGATCCGCCTCACCGTCCAGTTCCCCGAGGCCGCCCCCGCCCTCCTCGGCGCCGGCCACCAGTGGCACTTCGCCTGCGAGTTCGCCAACTGGCTGGAGGCAGCGGCCCGAGCCGCCTGACGCCCCGGCGCCGTTCGGCCCCGACGTTCGCCCGACGTTCGCCCTTCCAGGAGGGGCGAACGTCGCCTACTGCGGCCCCCGCACGTCCTCCCGCCCCCGCAGCGCCCGCTCCAGGTCCTTCAGCGCCTGCCCCAGCAGCCGCGTCCCCGCCCGCACCACGTCCCGCTGCACCCCCGCCGGCGCCTGCGCCAGCCGTTCCTCCAGCCGCGCCTGCGCCTCCCGCACGGCGCCGAACTCCACCGGCTGCCCGGTGAGCAGCGCCGCCCCCGCGAGCGCGGTGGCCAGCCGCAGCTCCTCCGCGTACTCCGCCGTCCCCGGCACCGGGTCGGCGTCGGCGGCCGGCAGGTGCGCCTCCAGCAGGACGGCGACCCGTCCGAGGTGCCCGACGGCCGCCCGGGCCCGGTCGACCTGGCGCCGGGACACCCCGGGCAGCCCGGAGGCGTGCCGGCCCGGTTCGGCGTCGGCGCGCTGCATGGCCTGGAGCAGTTCCGAGCGGGCCTCCCGGGAGTCCAGCAACGCGGTCCGCACCGCCCGCCCGCGCGGCGCGGCCGGGTCCTCGTAGCAGGCGACCACCGCGGCCGCGTACCGCCCGGCGGCGGCGAGCCACTCGGCCAGCCGCTCCCCGAGCCGGGCGGTCTGCCAGGTCGGGAAGAGCGCGTACGTCACCAGCGCCACCGACCCGCCGAGCAGGGTGAGCCCGACCCGTTCGAAGGCCGTCGTGAGCGGGTTCCCGGCCTGGAGCCCGAGCAGGAACACCACGTACGTCGAGATCCCGACCGTCGTCAGCGCGTACCCGGTCCGGAACGCGAGGTACGAGCCGCCGATGCACAGCACGGCCAGCGCGGCCAGCACCCACTCCCCGGGGTGGGTGAGCTGCACCACCAGCGTCGAGACGGCGACCCCGACGACCGTCCCGGCCAGCCGGGCGACACCCCGGCTGTAGGTCTGGGCGAAGTCCGGCCGCATCACCATCGCGGCGGTCATCGGCGCCCAGTAGCCGTGGTGGAACCCGACCAGCCGGGCCAGCAGGTAGGCGACGGTGACCACCCCGGCGAGCCGGACGGCGTGCTGGAAGATCGCCGAGCGCGGCCGCAGCTGCCGGCGCACCGTCCGCAGCGCGACCGGCAGCATCCGGAGGATCGACGGCTTGTGCAGCGCCCCGCCCGCGCCGATCACGGGCGTGGTGATGGTGTCCGCGTCGCCCCGCTCCAGCGTGTCCGCGGCCTTGCGCAGCAGCCCGCCCAGTCGGCGGGCCGACCGCCGGGCCGCCCCCTGCAACCGCGGCCCCTCGTCCGGCGGGACCAGGGTGAGCGTGGGCGCCGAGCGGGGCAGCCGGACGGGGTCGCCGGTGCGGACGGCCCGGGCCAGGGCGTCCATGACCTCGGCGGCGGCCGCCAGCACCTCACGGGCCCGGTCGCGTTCGGGCCCCTCCTCCGGGGCGCCCACCTTGGGATCGGCGAGCGCGGCCAGGGTGGGCCGGATGCGCTCGGCGAGGCCGCGCAGGCCGCGCAGTTCGGCCGGCCGGTGGCGGTCCTGCCAGGGGGTCAGGGCGGCGGCGTGCCGGGCCGTCATGAACGGCGCCGGGTCGACGTGCGCGGTCGGATCCTGCCTCAACCTGCGCGCGTAGTCGGCGAGTTCCGCGTAGGTGTCGGCGAGGGCGTCCCGCTGGGCACTCCAGCTCCCGATCGGCCACAGGGTGATGACGACGGCTTGGACGACCCCGCCGAGGGCGGCGACCAGCCCGTGTCCGAGCGCGGCGGTCGCGCTGACCGGCAGTTGGACGACGATCAGCATCACCGAGACGGTGTTGGTCGCGACCACCCCGGCGGTCGGCCCGATCGCCCAGGCGAGCCCGGCGCCGAAGGCCCACACCGCGAGCAGCACCGGGAACAACCCGGGGACCCCGGCCGCCAGGTAGCCGAGGAAGGTGCTGATCCCGAGCCCGGCCCCGGCCGCGACGGCGAGACTGGCCCGGGGCCGGAAGCTGCGCTGGAAGGTGGCCGTGCCGGCGATGAAGGCGCCCATCGCGGCCGAGGTGGCGAGCGCGACCCCGCCGAGCGCGAGGGTGGGGAAGAGCACCAACGCCACCGCGACGGCCCCGCGCAGGGCCCGCTTGGGGTCGGTGAGCGCCCGGTCGAGGGTGAGTCCGGTCCGCGCGGTGTCGCGAAGGGCGGCGAACCAGGACATACGGGTCAGCCTAGGGCACGCCCTCCGTGACCGGCGCTCGTGACCGCCGGATCCGCCGCAGCCGCGCCGCCACCCAGAGCAGCGCGCCGGTCGGCAGGAACACCGCGTCCGCCGCGATCATCGCGAGCGAGAACACCGGCAGCCCGAGCAGCAGTGCGATCCCCAGGTGCTCGGCCAGCAGCACCGCCAGCAGCACGTTCTTGACCCGCCGGTTGAGCAGCGTGAACGGGAACGCGACCTGCACGACCACCGTGCCGTACGAGATCAGGAAGACCGGCAGCAGCGCCGAGCCGACCAGCCCGGACAGCCACGGCCAGGGCGTGAAGTAGTCCAGGTGCAGCGGGTAGTACAGCGCGGTGCCGTCCTGCCAGCGCGAGCCCTGCACCTTGTACCAGCCGGCCGTCGCGTAGATCAGCACCACCTCGACGGCGATCACCAGCATCGCGCAGTTGTGCACCATGTTCGCCAGCGCGTCGAGCACCGCGCGCGGTTCGCCGTCCGGCCGCAGCCGCCCCAGCGTCCACCAGAGCCCGGCCACCGCCCAGAGCCCCCAGAACAGCGGCGCCCAGCCGGCGTACGGGAAGGTCCGGACCGTCCAGGTGAGGCTCTCGCCGGAGAAGCCGCCGACCTGGCAGGCCGCCAGGACGGCGCCGAGCAGCACCCAGAGCACCACCCCGGCCCGCCCCGGCCGGGACCGCCGGGCGTCCAGCGACCACACCTCGGCGCAGCGGGTGAAGACCAGGTAGACCGCCATCAGGTGGACGACGTTGTCGCCGCCGTCGCCGAGGAAGACGTTGCGGTTCTGCAGCGACAGCACGGTGACCAGGAACAGCACCGTGCTCGCCCTGGTCCGCCAGCCCAGCACCACCGCGACGGCGGCCAGCACCGCCAGGTGGTAGACCAGCTCGAACCAGGGCCGCCCGCCGAACCACGGCAGCACCGTGAACGCCCCGTTGTCGGTCAGCAGCCGCTCGGCCAGGTCCATCGACCAGGGCGACCGGTCCCCGTACAGCACCCGCCGGTTGGGCCACTCGCGCAGCAGGTAGGCGAGCCAGACCAGCCCGAAGCCGATCCGCACCACGGCGGCCTGGTGGCGGCCCAGCGCACGCCCGGTGAAGGCCGCCATCGCCCGGGCGGCCAGGTCGGCCGGGCCGGGCCCGCGCGGCGCCGGGTCGGGCCGGGGCCCGGGGGCCGAGCCGGCGGCGGGCGGTTGCCCGGCCTGGCGCGGGATGCCCTCCGACCACCGCGGCTCGGCCGCCGGCGAGAGCTCGGGCGACACCTCCGGCGAGAGCTCGGACGCCACGTCGGACGACACCTCCGGCGACACCTCGCTCACCCGAGCTCCCGGTAGTCCTCGTCGTCCACCGGCCACCAGGGCAGCTCCCGCACCTTCGGCGCCGGTGGCGCGGCCTCGCCGCTCCAGGACGGCGGCGGGACGGTCACCGCGGTGGCCCGGAACTCGACCTCCAGGATCCGCTCGCCGTCCACCTCCCGGCCGATCCGTTGCAGGGCGATCCGCTTGAGGTACTGCTCGGCGAGCCTGCCTCGGGTGTTGGTCAGCGCCTCGTCCTGCGGGTTGTGCGAGCCGTCGTAGAAGTCCCAGGCCCGGCGCAGCACGTTCTGGTCGACGTGGCTGGGGGCGGGGTTGTGCCGGATCGCGGCGAGGTCCTGCGCGGTCAGCCCGGTCCAGTCGCGGGTGCGGGTGGTGCCGTCGGCGGCGGCGGTGCGCACCCGGGCGTCCAGGCTGACGTTCTGCTGCAGCGGATTCGGCGCGAACAGCCGCCAGTTCTGCTCGAACTCCGGGTACACCAGGCCGTCGACCTCGTCCCGGTACTGCCGGGACAGCGAGTTGGCCGGCGCGACGTGCAGGAACACCGCCGCGAGGAAGAACCCGGTGCCGACCACCAGCACCGCCGCGGTCAGGCCGAGCACGAGCTGCGCGGGCGTCGACCAGACCCGTCCGGCGGCCGGGCGGTCCGTCGTCTCCGTCATGGCCTCCCCGGCCCGGTCGGCGCGCCGCCCGGGTCCCGTCCCGGCGCGGTCGCGCGCCCATCCTGCCCTACCGGGCGAACACGACGGTGCCGGACGGGGCCACCGGGCCACCGGCCTACAGGACGAAGGCGTCCTGGTCGGTGCTGCTGACCATCGGACGGCCCGCGCCCTCCCAGGCGTACATGCCGCCGTCCACGTTCACCGCGTCCCGGCCCTGCTGCACCAGGTACTGGACGACCTGCGCGGAGCGTCCGCCGACCCGGCAGAGCACGTACAGCTTCCCGTCCGGCAGCTCGTCGATCCGGGCGATCACCTCGCCGAGCGGGATGTGCAGCGCGCCGTCCACGTGGCCGGCGTCCCACTCGTCCTGCTCGCGCACGTCCAGCAGGGCTGCGTCGGCGGGCACTGCGGCGGCGGTGGTGGAGGGGATCTGGGCGAACATCGTGTGGCTCTCCTGGGGCTGGGTCGGGTCGGTGCCATTGTCGCCCACCGGCTGCCGGTGGCCGTCGCCCGCCGCGGCCGGGGCGCCGAGCAGCCGCTCCAGTTCGGCCTGCTGGGCGGCGGCCTTGGCGAGCAGTTCCTCGGCGAGCTGCTCCAGCAGCCGGTCCGGGTCCTGCGGGGCCAGCGCGAGCAGCTGACCCATCGGGGTCTGTTCCAGCCGGACCTGCTCGGTGGCGGTCTCGGTGATCTTGCCGGTCAGCCACTCCAGCCGGCGGCGCAGCCACTCCAGCCGGTCGGGGGAGTCGGTGCCGGGCGCGGCCTCGGGCGCGGTGGACCACTCGGCGGACAGGCCCTCCAGCGCGGCGGCGTCGCCGACCGCGTAGGCCTCGTTCACCCGGGCCAGGAACGCGGCCCGGCGCTGCTGCTCGGCCGGGTCGGTGCTGAGGTCGGGGTGGGCCCGGCGGACCAGCTCGCGGTAGATCCGCTGGGCGTCCCGCCCGGGGCGCACCCGGGCCGGCGCGGCGGGCGGCGGCGGGGCCGCCTCCTGCTCCCGGACGGAGTCGAACAGCGCGTCGAGGTCGGGCAGTTCGTCGACCTGCCGGCGGGCCTCGGCGGCCCGGCGGAGGTCCTCGGGGTGCCCGGTCCTGGCCGCGACCGCCTCGGCGACCAGCGCCTCCAGCTCGTCCAGCCGGGCGTAGAGCGGGCCCAGCAGCTGATGGTGGATCAGCGCGAAGTTGTCGATCTCGACCCGCAGCGTCTGCACGTCGACGTCCATGCTGAGCCAGGCGAGTTCGGCGGCGGCGACCCGCTCCTCCAGCTCCTGCTGCTGCGGGTCCGTCCAGCGGACGGGGCTCTGCGCGGTCACTTCTCGCCTCTGTCTCGTCCGGCCGGCTGCGTCCATGCGGAGCCGCCCCGCGGGGTGGCCCGGCCTGCCACCCTACCCTCGCGCGCGAAGGCCCGGTCCGGGTGAACGGGGAGTGCGAACCGGCGCGCGCCGCACGGCACGCAACCGATCCTGAGGAATCTCCCCGTTTCGCTATCACGCCCGGGCCGGTCCGTGCTTCGCTAGGGCGTGTCTGATGATTCGCGTCGGATCAGCACGCGGCGTCGGGCGCCCGGCGGACTCGTTCAGACACGCCCTCAAGCCCGGCACGATCCACAAGACACGCCCCGGGTTTCCGCACAGCGTGCCTTCCTCCGGAGAGACGGCCGCCTCCAGGCGTGGCGGCCAGGCGGGAGCAGACCGAATCCATGGTGGCCGAGTCCAACTCCACACCGCGTCCGGCGGGCGCCGAGGCCGTACCGGGTGACCACCCGACCGGCGTGGCCGCCCTGGTCCGGCTCGCCCTCGTCCTGGTCGACCGGACCGGACGGATCGCCCAGTGGAGCCGGGCCGCCGAGGAACTGTTCGGGCACCGCGCCGAAGTCGCCCACGACCGGCCGGCCAGCGGACTGCTGCCCGCCGTGGAACCGCTCGCCGCCCCCGGCCAGGCCGCCGGGTCCGTCGTGCGCCGCCGCTGCGACGCCCTGGACACCCTGGCCGCGCTGACCGCCGACGGGCGCCCCTGGGCCGGCCAGCTGGCCGTCATCGACCGCGAGGAGCACCTGCGCGACGTGCTCTGGTGGGCCTGGCCGCTGCCCGACCCGTTCGGCGGCCTGCTCGCCCTCGCCGCCGACGCCCGGCCGCTGCGCACCGCCGGCCCCCGGCTCGCACTCGGCGAGCGGCTGCTGCCGTTCGCCGCCGCCCCGCCCGCCCGGGGCGGCTTCCACCGGCTGGGCGCGGCCCTGACCCCGCCCGGCCGGCTGCGCGCCGGTCTGCTGTCGGCCGACCGGCTGGCCGGGCTGCTGCCGGCCGGTTCGGCCGACCGCCGGGCGCTGCTGCTCGACGTGCTGGACCAGGCCGGTCTGCCCGCTCTGCGGCTGGACCCGGCCACCGTGCTGCCGGTCCTGCCCGCCGACCCGCAGGCCGCCGCCGCGCACGCCGCCGCCGGACTCGGCCGCCGCTACCCGACCGCCCAGCAGCGCGCCGCCCGGGTCGGCCCGCCGCCGCAGCCCGAGCAGTCCGCGCCCCCGGCCCGGACGGTCCGGGGGCGGCCGACCGGCCCGCTGCCGGCCCAGCGCGAGACCGCCGAGCGGTCCGCGGCCGCCCAGCCGTCCGGCGCCGCCGGCGCCCCGGCGGGCGTCCCACCGACCACCCCGGCCCCGACCACCCCCTCCCCGACCGCCCCGTCCCCGACCGGAGGAGGAGCCGCCATCGAGTCGGCCGCCGCCGAACCGTCCGCCCACGGCCGTCCACCCCGCCGCGCCAACCGGGCCCCTTCCGCCCCCGCCGGCGCCGAGGGCGCCCAGTCCGGGCGGCTGAGCCCGTTCCTGACCAACGGGCAGGCCGGCGAGCAGCTGGCGCTGCTGAACGAGGTCGGCGGCAAGGTCGGCACCACCCTGGACCTCGGCTTCACCGCGCACGAGCTCTGCCAGGTGCTGGTCCCCCGGGTCGCCGACTTCGCCTGCGTGGACCTGGTGGACGGGCTGATCTCCGAATCCGAACTGCCGGCCGCCCGCCCGGACGACGACACCATGCTCCGCCGGGTCGCCCTGGTCTACAACGAGACCGGCGGCGCCTGGGACCACGTGCTGTCCGAGGGCTCGCTGGTCAGCATGCCGCGCCGCACCCCGCCGGGGATGGCCCTGCAGCTGAACCAGCCGGTCCTGGTCCCGGTGATCAGCGCGGACGTCGCGGTCGACTACGCGATCGCGCTCGGCGGGGCCCGGCTGGCCCCGGTGGTCTCCGGCCGCTCGATGCTGGTGGTGCCGCTGTCCGCCCGGGGCACCGTGCTGGGCATCCTCAAGCTGCTCCGGCTGCCGGACCGCGCCCCCTTCGACGAGAGCGACGCCGCCACGCTCAAGGAGCTGGCCGTCCGCGCCGCGCTCTCCCTGGACAACGCCCGGCTGCACCGCGCCGAGGCCAGGGTGGCCACCACCCTCCAGCGCTCGATGATCCCGACCCGCCCGCCGCAGATCCCCGGCGTCCAGATCGCCCACCGCTACCTGCCGGGCGACCCGAAGGCCGAGGTCGGCGGCGACTGGTTCGACGCGATCCAGCTGCCCGGCAGCCGGGTCGCCCTGGTGGTCGGCGACGTGATGGGCCACGGCCTGCACTCGGCGGCCGCGATGGGCCGCTTCCGGACGGCCATGCAGACCCTCGCCGCGCTCGACCTGCCGCCCGGCCAACTGCTGCGGCACCTGGACAACCTGGCCCACAAGCTCGGCGACGACCACCTCGCCACCTGCCTGTACGCGGTCTACGACCCGATCAACCGGACCTGCGAGCTGGCCAGCGCCGGCCACGTCCCGCCGGTGCTGGTGCACCCGGACGGCTCCGGCGAGCTGCTGGAGATCCCGGCCGGCGCGCCGATCGGGGTCGGCGGGGTGCCGTTCGTCGCCAAGACCATCGACGTCTCGGACGGCTCGATGCTGGTGCTGTGCACCGACGGCCTGGTCGAGGTCCGGGGCGGCGACATAGGAGCGGGCCTGGCAGCGCTCTGCGGCAATCTGATCGACCCACTGCAGAGCCCCGAGCAGGCCTGCGACGTGGTGCTCAAGCGGCTGCACTCGGACGACCGGAAGGACGACGTCGCCCTGCTGGTGGCCCGCTTCGACGGGGTCGCCCCGTCCGAGGTGGCCACCTGGGACCTCAGGGTGGACCACCGCGAGGTGCGCCGGGCCCGCTCGCTGGTCCGCGAGCAGCTGGCCGGCTGGCACCTGGAGGCGCTCAGCGACATCACCGAGCTGCTGGTCAGCGAGCTGGTCACGAACGCCGTCCGGGTGGCCCGGGACCGCGTCCAGCTCCAGCTGATCCGGGTGGACAAGCTGCTGGTGGAGGTCAGCGACGACAACCACAACCTGCCGTCGCTGGAACCGGCCGAACAGTTGGGCGAGACCGGCCGCGGTCTCACCCTGGTGACCAAGCTCGCCGAACGCTGGGGCACCGCCCGCAAGGCGGTCGGCAAGGTGGTCTGGTTCGAACTCCCCCTGCCGCACGCCTGACGGCCGGCTGCCCGACGGCCGTCAGACGGTGTGTGGATCAGGGGACGAGCGCGCCCGCCGGGCGCCGCCGGGCCTCCACCGCGACCTCCCGCGACGCGGCCGCGGCCACCGAGGTGGCGGCCCCGACCCCGGCCAGCACCCGCGGCCAGAAGTCCCCGAACACCTCGACCGAGACGGCGAGCAGCAGCGCGGTGGTCACCGCGACCACGTGCTCCAGCCCGGCGAGGTTCGGCAGCACGACCGCCTCGCCGACCATCATGACCACCACCAGGCCGGCGGTGAACCAGGCCCGGCAGCGGAACGCGATGCAGATCGCCAGCGCCACCACCGCGGCCGACGGCCCGGTGTCCCGCACGTAGGCGACCCACTTCGGGAAGCCGAACAGGTGGCCCGGGCCGAGCGCCACGCCGATCCGGGCGAACAGCGTGCCCGCCAGGGTGCAGGTGTAGGCCACCACCAGGGTCATCCGCCGGCCGAGCACGATCTCGGCGACGCCGAAGACCACGAACACCTGGGCCAGCGCGCCCCAGACCGGCAGGTCCAGCGCCGGCACGTACAGCGAGAGCGGGGTCCGCAGCAGCGAGACGTCCAGCGGCAGCGCCGCCTTCACCACCCCGATGCGGTTGACGAAGTGCTCACCGCCCGGCAGGTGCTGGGTGATGCTGAACAGGAGGATCAGAAACGTCGCCGCCGTGGCCATCGGAACGGCGGCGAACTTCTTGCGCACCACCGCGTCCCGCACCGTCGCGTACAACGTCCCCCACTCGGCGACAGCGGCCGATCTGGCCAGTGCCAGCGACCCCTCCCGCACGCCCCCCGCGTGGGTCCTGTCCATCACAACCGTTACTCCCGAATCCCCGAACTTTCTGAGCTACTCCCACATTAGAAGCCTCTTAACAAATCCACATCGGCATAGATGCGGATCAGGGTCATCCTCTGGGGGGAGGGATATCCCTGACGTCACCCCCTATCCGACCGCCCGGTCCCCTCCGCCCCCCGGCGGAGGGCTACCCCTTCCCGTCCCGCGCCGCGACCGGGAGCCGGGGCGCCACCACGGCGGCCCCGGAGTGCCGGCGGCGGAACAGGGCGGGCAGGCTCGGCGCGACGATGAAGCCCTCGGCCCGCGCGCTGGCGATGCCGATCCGCGGGATCTCGCTGCTCTTCTCGAACAGCAGGTAGCGGGGCTCCCAGATCGGCCGGTACTTGGCGTTCGCGCGGTACAGCGACTCGATCTGCCACCAGCGCGAGAAGAAGCCCAGGACGGAACGCCACAACCGCAGCACCGGGCCGGCCCCGAGCCGCGAACCGCGCTCGAAGACCGAGCGGAACATCGCGAAGTTCAGCGACACCCGCTTCAGCCCGACCTCCTCGGCACGCTGCAGCAGCTCGATGACCATGAACTCCATCAGGCCGTTCTCGGTGTCCCGGGCCCGGCGCATCAGGTCCAGCGAGAGCCCGTCCGGGCCCCACGGGACGAAGCTCAGCAGTGCCTTGAGCTCGCCGTCGCCGTCGTGGCACTCCAGCATCACGCAGCGGCCGTCGCCCGGGTCGCCGAGCCGGCCGAGCGCCATCGAGAAGCCGCGCTCGGTCGCCCCGTCGCGCCACTGGTCGGCCTTGGCCACCAGTTCGGCCATCTCGCACTCGGGGATGTCCTCGTGCCGGCGGATCCGCACCGTGTACCCGGCCCGCTTGACCCGGTTGTACGCCTGGCGGACCACCCGCATCGCCCGGCCGTCCAGCGAGAACTCGTCCAGCTCGACGATCGCCTCGTCGCCCAGCTCCAGCGCGTCCAGCCCGTGCCGGGCGTAGATCACGCCGGCCTCCTCGGAGGCGCCCATCACGGCCGGCGCCCAGGCGTGCTCGCGGGCCTCGGCCAGCCAGGAGTCGATCGCGCCCGGCCAGGCCTCCGGGTCGCCGATCGGGTCGCCCGAGGCCAGCGAGACCCCGCCGATCACCCGGTAGGTCACCGCCGCCTTGCCGCTGGGGGAGAAGATCACCGCCTTGTCCCGGCGCAGCGCGAAGTAGCCGAGCGAGTCCCGCTCGCCCTGCTTGTCCAGCAGCGAGCGCAGCTTCGCCTCGTCCTCGGGGTTCAGCAGCTCCTTGCCGCGCGGGCTGCGGAAGGCCACGTAGAGCACCAGCAGGAAGAGCACCGCGCCCATCGCGTTGATCGCCGCGTTGACCCAGGTCGGCGAGGAGATCACCGAGCGCAGGTGCTCCGAGGGGTTGATCGTGATCATCCGGCCGACGGAGTAGCGGAAGAGGTCCCAGAAGCCCGCGCCGCCGAGCCCGTTGGTCGCCCAGACCAGCAGCGCGCCGACGACCCCGCCGAACAGCAGCCCGCCGACGAAGGTGGCCGCCGCGGTCTTCGGGTTGGAGCGGTCGCCCTTGGACGTGAAGTCCTTCCGCCCGATGACCAGCGCCAGGACGAACAGGCAGGTCAGCACGGTGGAGATGTAGTTGAGCGGGTGGTCCTTGAACCGCTCGCCGGGCATCACCATGGCCAGCAGGTACAGCACCGCGAACATGCTGGCCAGGGCCGCGTTGAAGATCCAGGCGGCCCGCTTGCGCCGCCGCATCGCGATGGCCAGGAAGACCGCCAGCACCGCGCTGGCCAGACCCGAGGTCATCAGGTACGGGGTGAAGTACTCACCCTCGTTGTGCTCGTTGACCTGGTTCCCCCACGGCACCAGCAGCACCGTCGCCACGTTCAGCAGCGCCAGCAGCCGGAGGTACCACACGGAGACGGCGGCGGCCCGCGGGCGCCAGCGGTCGAGCACGCCGACGGGCCGGGGCCCGGTGGACGTGGCGGAAGGCTCCGACTTCACAGTGGACGACACAGCTCAATTCCAAACGATCAGATGGTGGGGCGCATCCGCACACGGCCCGGCGACGGGTGCCCGCAGGGGGCCCGACGGACTGACCGGCGGCCCTCACCTCGACCGGGCGCCCACTGAATGGAGCAGGCCGACAAAGGGCAGCCAACTCCATGGTTCCCCACCCGGCCTGAGAATTGCGTGAACCGGGTAGCGGATTCCGACCCCCGCCATGTGGCGGGGGTGAGGACCGCCATCCGTTCGGCGCCCCACCCCGGCTACCCCTACCCTCGAAACGACCCGCGCGGACCGCCCGACCCCGGCCGCCAGAACCGAGGAGGCACCATCACCGACACCCGCGTGCTGATCGTGGACGACGAGATCCTGGTCCGCTCCGGCCTGGGCCTCATCGTCGGCTCCGCCCCCGACCTGGACGTCGTCGGCGACTGCTCCGGCGGCCAGGCCGAGGAGCACGTCCAGCGCCTGCGCCCGCACGTGGTGCTCCTCGACATCCGGATGCCGGACCTCGACGGCATCTCGGTGCTGCGCCGGCTGCGCGCCCTGCCGGACCCGCCCGCCGTGGCGATGCTCACCACCTTCGACAGCGACGAGTACATCGGCACCGCGCTGCGGGCCGGCGCGGCCGGCTTCCTGCTCAAGGACACCGCCCCCGAGCAGCTGGTCCACGCCGTCCGGGTGCTCGCGGCCGGCGGCAACATCCTGTCCCCGACCGTGACCCGCACCGTGATCGGCGGCTACGTGGACGGCGGCGGCCCGGACGCCGAGGCCACCTCGCTCGCCCGCACCCTCACCGGCCGGGAGCTCGACGTGCTGGCCCTGCTCGGCGAGGGACTGTCCAACGCCGAGATCGCCGACCGGCTCTTCCTCGGCACCGGCACCGTCAAGGACCACATCAGCGCGATCCTCGGCAAGCTCGGCGCGGCCAACCGGGTCCAGGCGGCGGTGCTCGCCCACCGGGCCGGGCTGGTCCGGCCGAAACCCGGCGACGGGGCATGACGGCCACCGAACAGCTGCCGTCCAGACGGCTCCCGGGCTGGTGCACCGCCCCCTGGCTGATGCTGCTGCTGCCCGCCCTCTACTCCCTCCTGGACGCCGCCCTGGTGGCCCGGAACTCCCCGTGGTGGCAGATCGCGCTCTCCACGCTGGCCGCCGTCGCCCTGCTCTGGCGCCGCCGCTTCCCGGTGGCGGCGCTGCTGCTCACCATGCCCGGCAGCTACGTCGACGACATCTGGCTGGCCCCGATCACCGCCGTCTACACGGTGGCCGCCGAGCGCCCCCGCCCGCGGATCGTCATCCCCTGCGCGACCCTGTTCACGCTGGTCGAGTTCTTCCACTGGCCGCTGTCCGAACAGACCCTCGAACTCAGCCGGGACACCGCGCTCTACGCCATCCAGTCGGTGATGCTGGCCGCCGGCCCGGCCGCCACCGGGCTGCTCGCCCGCACCCGGCGGGAGCTGGCCGCCCGGCTCGACGAGCTGACCCGCGGCCAGGAGCGGGAGAGCCGGCTGCTCGCCGAACGGGTGCTGATCAGCGAGCGCGGCCGGCTCGCCCGGGAGATGCACGACGTGGTCTCGCACCAGGTCAGCCTGATCAGCATCCAGGCCGGCGCGCTCCAGGTGAGCACCGGCGACCCGGCCGCCGCGGCCACCGCCCGCACCATCCGCGAACTGGCCGTCCGTACCCTCGACGAGCTGCGCCAGATGGTCGGGGTGCTGCGCAGCACCGCGAGCCCGCGCCCGGACGCCCCGCTCGCCCCGCAGCCCCGGCTGGCCGACCTGCCCCGGCTGATCGCGGAGAGCGGGCTGGCCGCCGACACCGAACTGAACCCCGGTGACCGCCCGTGGCCGGAGGCGGTCGAGCGGGCCGCCTACCGCACCGTCCAGGAGGCGCTCACCAACATCACCAAGTACGCCCCGGAGGCGGCGGTGCACGTGAAGGTCCGGGCGAAGGGGCGCCGACTGCGGGTCGAGGTGCGCAACGACGCGCCCCCGGTCCACCCGGACGAGATCCTGCCGGGCGGCGGCCACGGCCTGGTCGGCCTGCGCGAGCGCGCGCAGTTGCTGGGCGGCTCGCTCAGCGCCGGCCCCACCCAGGACGGCGGCTTCGAGGTCCGCGCCGAGCTGCCCGCCACCCGTTCCTGACCGGGACAACGAGAAAACCCCGCAGATCCGTAGATCTGCGGGGCTTCGCTGTGCGCGAGGGGGGAGTTGAACCCCCACGCCCTTTCGGGCACTGGAACCTGAATCCAGCGCGTCTGCCTATTCCGCCACCCGCGCATGGGTGTCGTCTTCGTTGCCGACCGATCTTCCGAACCGCTCGGTACCATGTGGTCTTCGCGTTCCCTTGGACCGGCCTCCCTGGTGGGCGGCCCTTCCGACGTGGAAAACAGTAGCACGACCCGGGGGGCCGCTCCGAATCCGTTCTCCGGCGGGACGAAGCGCATCCGAACGGATGCACGACGAACGGGCGAGCGAGTGACGGGAGCCCATCCGGGCGGGCACACCTGGCGTGCCGTACCCGGTATGCGTCACCCTGTGTGTCCGAGCCCACCCCCGGGCACCACGCTGTCCGGGAACCGTACGGAAGGGCCCGGCGTGGATACGATCAGTACGGAAGTACCGCAAGTAGGCACGACCGACTCCCGGCGGGATCCGGTCGGCAGGCAGGCGAACGAACCCTGGAAGGGGGTGTCCCATGGGAGTGCTGAAGAAGTTCGAACAGCGGCTTGAGGGTCTCGTCAACGGCACCTTCGCCAAGGTGTTCAAGTCCGAGGTCCAGCCCGTGGAGATCGCCGGTGCGCTGCAGCGCGAGTGCGACAACAACGCGAGCATCTGGAACCGCGACCGCACCGTCGTGCCGAACGACTTCATCGTCGAGCTGAGCCCGCACGACCACGAGCGGCTCAGCCCCTACTCCGGGCAGCTGGGCGCCGAGCTGGCCGGCATGGTCCGCGAGTACGCGGAGGCCCAGCGGTACAGCTTCATGGGCCCGCTCCAGGTGAACCTGGAGAAGGCCGACGACCTGGACACCGGCCTGTACCGGGTGCGCAGCCGCACCCTGGCGGCCGAGGAGCCCCAGCAGTACGCCCCGCAGCAGTCCGGCTACGACCGCCAGCCGGCCGCGCCGGCCCCCGGCGCACCGTGGCAGCAGACCGGCGCCGGCCAGTACGGCGCGCCCCCGCCGCCGGCCGCGCCCCCGGCGATGCCCCCGGGCCCGCCCGCGACGTCCGGCGGCAACGTCCGCGCCTTCCCCGGCGCCGGCCACGGCGCCTCGGTCCGCCGCTGGATCGAGGTGAACGGCGCCCGCCACCAGATCACCGGCGCGGCCTGCGTGCTCGGCCGCTCGACCGAGGCGGACGTGCGGATCGACGACCCCGGGGTCTCCCGCAAGCACGCCGAGATCCGCCCCGGCACCCCTTCGATGGTTCTCGACCTGGGATCCACCAACGGCATCGTGGTGGACGGACAGCACACCCAGCGCGCTACGCTCCGCGACGGCTCCCGCATCGTCGTGGGCTCCACCACCATCGTCTACCGACAGGTCGAAGGGTAGTGTCCGAGTTGTTCGCGCGCCTCGCTCACCGACAGGCGGGCCGGCCATGTCAGAACTGACCCTCACGGTCATGCGGCTGGGCTTCCTGGCCGTGCTGTGGCTGTTCGTCATCGTCGCGATCCAGGTGATCCGCAGCGACCTGTTCGGGACCAAGGTGAACCCCCGCTCCTCCCGTCGTGGCGCCAACGCCGCTCCGGGCGGCGCCGCCGCCGCTCCGGCCGCCGGGCGCGCCGCACAGGCCCCGGCCGCCGGAGCGGCGGGCCAGACCCAGGGCGGCGGCCGCCGTCGCGGCGCCCCGACCCAGCTCGTGGTGGTGCAGGGCTCGCTGGCCGGCACCACCGTGGCGCTCCAGGGCCAGACCATCACCCTGGGCCGCGCGCACGACTCCACCATCGTGCTGGACGACGACTACGCGTCCTCCCGGCATGCCAGGATCTATCCGGATCAGACTGGGCAGTGGACGGTCGAGGATCTAGGCTCCACCAACGGCACCTATCTGGACCGGCAGCGCCTGACCGCGCCCACCCCGCTCCAGCCGGGCATGCCGATCCGTATCGGCAGGACCGTCATCGAACTGCGGAAGTAGTAGCGCATGAGGGACAGCATCCCGTCCATGACCCAGAGGGGGGCACAGGTCGCATGACCCTGGTGCTGCGCTTCGCCGCCGGCTCCCACAAGGGACTGATCCGGGAGGGGAACGAGGACTCCGGCTACGCCGGGCCGCGGCTGCTGGCCGTGGCCGACGGCATGGGCGGCGCCGCGGCCGGCGAGGTCGCGTCCTCCGAGGTGCTCGGCTCGATCGTCCGACTGGACGAGGACGTGCCGGGCGCCGACCTGCTGACCCTGCTGGGCGACGCCGTCCAGGGCGCCAACGACCGGCTCCGGCAGATGGTCGAGGAGGACCCGCAGCTGGAGGGCATGGGCTGCACGCTGACCGCCATGCTCTGGACCGGCCAGCGGATGGGCATGGTGCACGTCGGCGACTCCCGCGCCTACCTGCTGCGCGACGGCTCGCTGGTGCAGATCACCCAGGACCACACCTGGGTGCAGCGCCTGGTCGACGAGGGCCGGATCACGCCGGAGGAGGCCGAGACCCACCCGCAGCGCTCGCTGCTGATGCGGGCGCTCGACGGCCGCGGCCAGGTCGAGCCCGACCTGTCGATCCGCGAGGTCCGCGCCGGCGACCGCTACCTGATCTGCTCCGACGGCCTCTCCGGCCCGGTCAGCCACCAGACCCTCCAGGACACCCTCGGCAGCTACTACTCGCCCGAGCAGACCGTGCAGGAGCTGATCCAGCTCGCGCTGCGCGGCGGCGGTCCGGACAACATCACCTGCATCGTGGCGGACGTCATCGACGTCGGTGCCACGGACACCACGAGCGGCCAGTACAACGACGTGCCGGTGGTGGTCGGCGCGGTCGCCGACACCCCGCCGTCCTCGGCCGCCGCGGACCGCTCGATCGCCGACACCCCGGCCGGCCGCGCCGCCGGCCTCGGCCGCGCCCCGCAGGGCGCCTTCGGCCCGGCCGAGGGCTACGACGCCGCCCAGGGCGGCTTCGGCCCCGCCGAGGGCTACGAGGGCGAGTACGGCTACGGCTCCGGCGAGCCCTCGGTGTACGGCGCCGAGGAGTTCGACGAGGAACCGCCCGCGAAGCGCAAGCGCAAGGGCCTCACCGTCTCGGTGGCCGTCCTGGTCACCCTCGGTCTGCTCGGTGGTGCCGGGTTCTTCGGCTACCAGTGGACCCAGGACCAGTACTACGTCGGCAAGCAGGGCGACCACGTCGCGGTCTACCAGGGCATCAACCAGAACCTGGCCGGCCTGAGCCTGTCCTCGGTGCACACCGCGTACAAGGACGTCGAGCTCAAGTACCTGCCGCAGGACCAGGCCGAGCACCTCAACAAGACCATCGCGGCCGACAGCCTGGGCGCCGCCACCGCGACCGTCCAGGAGCTCGACGGCTGGGTCAAGCTCTGCAAGAAGGTCGCCGACGCCCGGACCGTTCCGGCCACCCAGGCGGCGCAGGCCACCCACGCCGCGTTCCTGGCCGTCACGCCCACCCCGGGGGAGAAGACCCGCCCCCCGGCGGCTCCCACGTCCCCGACCCCGGCGACCCCGACCCCGACCGCCCCGAGCACGTCCGCCCCGGCGCCGAACGCCGCCGCGCCGAACACCGGCCCGTCGGGCGACCTGTCCGGGCTGACCGAGGAGGAGCGCAGCCGGGCCGACTCCTGCCCGAAGCAGTGACCTCCGTGATCCGACATAGGCCCGCCCCGAGCGGGGCAGCCGGCCGTCAGGGAGCGGTCACCACGTGAGCACCTACGACCTGAGCGACGACACCGGCCGGGCCGGCAGGCGCCGGACGGCCACCGACCGCGCCGCCACCCGGCGCCGGGCCAACACCACCATCTCCCTCCAGGGCGCGCCGAACCGGCGCAACACCGAGCTAGCCCTGCTGGCCTTCGCCGTCGTGCTGCCGATCCTCGCGTACGCCAACGTGGGGCTCGCGATGGACTCCACGCTGCCGAGCGGCATGGTCGGCTACGGACTCGGCATGGGCGCGCTGGCGCTGGTCGCGCACCTGCTGGTGCGCCGCTTCGCACCGTACGCGGACCCGCTGATGCTGCCGATCGCCACCCTGCTGAACGGTCTCGGCGTGGTGATGATCTGGCGGCTCGACAAGGCCGGAAAGCTGCTGAGCGCCAACTTCCCGGCGGCCCGGAACCAGCTGATGTGGTCGGCCCTCGGGATCGGGCTGTTCATCGCCGTGATGGTGTTCCTGAAGGATCACCGGGTGCTCCAGCGCTACACCTACATCTCGATGGTGGCGGCGCTGGTCCTGCTCGCCGCGCCGGCCTTCTTCCCGGCCCGGGCGGAGGACTTCGGCGCCAAGATCTGGATCCGGATGGGCGGCTTCTCCATCCAGCCCGGCGAGTTCGCCAAGATCATCCTGACGGTGTTCTTCGCCGGCTACCTGATGGTCAAGCGCGACGCCCTCGCACTGGCCAGCCGCCGCTTCATGGGCCTGTACCTGCCACGCGGGCGCGACCTCGGCCCGATCATCGTGATCTGGCTGCTCAGCCTGCTGATCCTGGTCTTCGAGAACGACCTCGGCACGTCCTTCCTGTTCTTCGGCCTGTTCGTGGTGATGCTCTACGTCGCCACCGAGCGGACCAGCTGGATCCTGTTCGGCCTGCTGATGTCGATCGGCGGCGCGGTCGCGGTCGCCATGACCACCAGCCACGTCAAGGTCCGCATCGACGCCTGGCTCGACCCGATGGCCGCCTTCGGAGCACACCCGCCGAAGGGCGCCACCGAGCAGATCGGCCAGTCGCTGATGGCGCTCGGCTCCGGCGGGGTGACCGGCTCGGGCCTCGGCCAGGGCCGCTCCTGGCTGATCAACTTCGCCGCGAAGAGCGACTTCATCCTGGGCTCGTTCGGCGAGGAGCTCGGGCTGACCGGCCTGATGGCGATCTTCCTGCTGTACGCCCTGCTGGTGCAGCGCGGCCTGCGCACCGCCCTCGCGGCCCGCGACCCGTTCGGCAAGCTGTTCGCCGTCGGGCTCTCGTCGGCGATGGCGCTGCAGGTCTTCGTCGTGGCCGGCGGGGTCACCGGGCTGATCCCGCTCACCGGTATGACCATGCCGTTCCTCGCCCAGGGCGGGTCGTCCGTGGTCGCCAACTGGGCGCTGGTCGCGATCCTGCTGAAGATCAGCGACAGCGCCCGCCGACCCGGGGTCGAAGCGACCCCGGCCACCGAGGGCCAGGGAGGACCCGCTCGATGAACAAGCCGATCCGCCGGGTCTCGATCTTCTGCCTCGTCCTGATCCTGGCCCTGATGGTGCGCACCAACTGGGTGCAGGGTGTCCAGGCCGATGCCTGGGCCACCAACAAGAACAACAAGCGCCAGCAGTACGACCGGTACGCGCACCCGCGCGGCAACATCATCGTCGGCGGCCAGCCGGTCACGAAGTCCGACTTCGTCAACGGCCTGCGCTACAAGTACAAGCGCTCCTGGGTCGACGGCCCGATGTACGCCCCGGTCACCGGCTACTCCTCCCAGGTCTTCGGCTCCAGCCAGCTGGAGAACCTGGAGGACGGCATCCTCTCCGGCACCGACGACCGGCTGTTCTTCCGCAACACCCTGGACATGCTGACCGGCGAGCAGCAGCGCGGCGGCGACGTCGTCACCACGATCAACGCGAAGGCCCAGAAGGCCGCCTGGGACGGCCTGGGGGACAAGAAGGGCGCCGCCGTCGCGATCGACCCGAAGACCGGCGCGATCCTGGCGCTGGTCTCCACCCCGTCCTACGACCCGGGCACCATCGCCGGCAGCGAGAGCGGCGACTCCAAGGCCTGGACGGACCTCAACGCCGACCCCAACAAGCCGATGCTCAACCGGGCGCTGAAGGAGACCTATCCGCCCGGCTCCACGTTCAAGCTGGTGACCGCGACCGCCGCGTTCGAGAACGGCCTGTACCAGAACATCGACGACCAGACCGCGACGCCGGACCCGTACACCCTGCCGGGCACCCAGACGGTGCTGAACAACGAGTCGCCGCTCGAGAAGTGCGGGAACGCCACGGTCAAGTCGGGGATGGACCAGTCCTGCAACACGGTCTACGCCAAGATGGGCGCGGACCTCGGCAAGGACAAGATGCGGGCGCAGGCCGAGAAGTTCGGCTTCAACAGCACCATCGACACCCCGGTCCGTTCCGAGAAGAGCATCTTCCCGAACAGCGCGAGCCTGGACGGCACCGCGCAGGACTCGATCGGCCAGCACGACACCCGCGCCACCCCGCTGCAGATGGCCATGGTGTCCGCCGCGATCGCCAACAACGGCAGCCTGATGCAGCCGTACCTGGTCGACCAGGAGCGCTCGGCCTCGCTGACCACCATCTCCAAGCACACCGAGAAGCAGTTCTCCCAGGCGATGAGCCCGGCCACCGCGCAGAAGATGCAGGACCTGATGGTCTCGGTGGTGGAGAACGGCACCGGCAAGAACGCCAAGATCCCCGGCCTCCAGGTCGGCGGCAAGACCGGTACCGCGCAGCACGGCGAGGACAACGCCGGGCTGCCGTTCGCCTGGTTCACCTCCTGGGCCAAGACCACCGACGGCCAGTCCGTCGCGGTCGCGGTCGTGGTCGAGGACGGCTCCAACAATCGCGACGGCATCAGCGGCGGCCGGCTGGCCGCCCCGATCGCCAAGGCGGTGATGCAGGCCGTCCTCGGCAAGTGAGGAGGAGGCCCGGCCGTGAGTGGAAAGTCACGATCGACACCCCGTCCGGTATACCGGTCTGATATCGGCCGACGGCCGACTCCGGTCCGATGCGGTGCGACCGGTAGCGTATCCGCCAGCAGCGGGTGTGCCCGTTGCCGCCCGCGAGACGGCGCACGGCCCGGCCGGAGAACCGGTCGAGACCCGCTCGGCGTCACCCAGAGCGTGCGGGGACACCTACGTCACAACCTCGCCGGCAGGTGAGGGAGAGGGTCGGAACTATGGAAGAGCCTCGTCGCCTAGGCGGCAGGTACGAGCTCGGCGGCGTCCTCGGACGCGGCGGCATGGCCGAGGTGTACCTCGCCCATGACACCCGGCTCGGCCGTTCCGTCGCAGTGAAGACGCTCCGGGCCGACATGGCCCGGGATCCGTCGTTCCAGGCCCGCTTCCGCCGCGAGGCGCAGTCCGCGGCGTCCCTGAACCACCCCGCGATCGTCGCCGTGTACGACACCGGCGAGGACTACATCGACAACATCTCCATCCCGTACATCGTGATGGAGTACGTCGAGGGGTCCACCCTGCGCGAGCTGCTGCACTCCGGCCGACGGCTGCTGCCCGAGCGCGCGCTGGAGATGACCATCGGCATCCTGCAAGCGCTGGAGTACTCGCACCGCGCCGGCATCGTGCACCGCGACATCAAGCCGGCCAACGTGATGCTGACCCGGCAGGGCAACGTCAAGGTCATGGACTTCGGCATCGCCCGCGCGATGGGCGACGCCGGGATGACCATGACCCAGACCTCGGCCGTCATCGGCACCGCCCAGTACCTCTCCCCCGAGCAGGCCAAGGGCGAGCAGGTCGACGCCCGCTCCGACCTCTACTCCACTGGCTGCCTGCTCTACGAACTGCTGACCGTCCGCCCACCGTTCGTCGGCGACTCCCCGGTCGCGGTGGCCTACCAGCACGTCCGGGAGGAGGCGCAGCCGCCGTCCGTCTTCGATCCCGAGGTCCGCCCCGAGATCGACGCGATCGTGCTGAAGGCGCTCGCCAAGGAGCGCGACTACCGCTACCAGAGCGCCGACGAGATGCGCGACGACATCGAGCGCTTCCTCGACGGCCTGCCGGTGGCCGCCGCCCAGCAGGCCGCCGCGTACGGCATGGGCGCCGGGTACGGCTACGACCAGAACGGCTACCCGCAGCAGCACGACCCGTACGGCCAGACCAACGTGCTGCCGCAGCAGCCCGGCGGCGGCCCGACCACCGTCCTGCCGCAGGCCGGCGCGCAGCCCGGCTACGGCCCGCAGGGCGGCTACCAGGACGACGGCTACGGCCAGGCCTACGCCGACGGCCCGGCGGGCGGCGGCCACGACGACGGCTACGGCCGGGACGGCGGCCGGCGCGGCGAGCAGCCGCCGAAGAAGAGCAACACCTCCTGGATCGTGCTGGCGGTCGCCGCCGTGCTGGTCCTGGTCGGCACCTTCTTCGTGGCCCAGGCCATGTTCAACGGCAACGGCGGCGGCACCACGGAGACCCCGAAGGTCGCCGTGCCGAACCTGGTCGGCAAGAGCCTGGCGGACGCCAAGACGGCCGCGGCCGCGGCCGGTCCCAAGCTCGTGGTGGCCGAGGGCGACAAGCTCGCCTGCCCGGACGCCAACATCAAGAAGGACCAGGTCTGCACCCAGAACCCGGCCGTCGGCGGCCAGGTCGCGGAGAACAGCACCATCACGGTGCAGCTCTCCTCCGGCCCGGCCAAGGCCCCCCTGCCGAACGTGGTCGGCAAGACCAAGGACCAGGCGACCAAGGCGCTCGGCGACGCCGGCTTCACCAACGTCACCACCGAGTACAAGGACGACGACACCGCTCCGCAGGAGAACGTCACCGCCCAGGACCCGGCGGCGGGCACCGCCGGCGACCCGACCGCGCCGGTCAAGCTGACCGTCTCGCAGGGCAAGTCGAAGGTGACCGTGCCGAACGTGGGCGGCGCGCAGAAGGAGGTGGCGCAGGCCCAGCTGGAGGGCCTGGGCTTCCAGGTCGACGCCTCGAAGACGGTGCAGACCACCGACCAGAGCAAGGCGAACACCGTCGCCGCGCAGTCGGTCCAGGCCAACACCAAGGTTCCGGCCAACACGAAGATCACGCTGACGATCTTCAAGATGCAGGACAAGCCCCAGGTCCCGCCGCTGCAGAACGTCAAGCTGTCGGACGCCATCTCGCAGCTGAGCAAGGTCGGGCTGCTCTACACGGTGGTGTCCGGTCCGTCGGACCCGAACGCCATCGTGGTGAGCACCAACCCGGCCGCCGGCACCCAGCTGGACCCGAACACCCAGGTGATGCTCATCACGAAGCCGGCCGATCCGCCCAAAGGGGGTGACCCCCTCTCCCCCTCACCCTCCAACACCAAAGGGGGGAACAACAACTAAGCCCTGGTTCCCCTGGATCTGAGGCTTGGTGGGAGTTGTCCGGCCGTACGCCCGAGGGCCCGTCGCAGCGGTTGCGACGGGCCCTCGGGCGTTCTCGGTACCGGGCGTTCTCGATGCCGGGCGTTCTCGGTACCGGGCGTTCTCGGTACCGGGCGTTCTCGGTGCCGGGCTACCGCAACCGGACCGCGGGTTCCAGGCCGCAGCAGCCGGACCTCAGCAGCGGCCGGCGGGCTCAGGGCTGACGCAGCTCCGGCGGCGGGGTGCGCTTGGCGTCCACGTCGTCCACCCGCACCAGGCTCCCCCAGACCGCCATCCGGTAGCGCGAGGTGTACACCGGCGTGCAGGTGGTCAGCGTGATGTACCGGCCGGGGCCGGTGTAGCCGGAGCCGACCGGGACGGGCGCGACGATGCCGGTGTCGTACTTGGACGTCTCCGGCAGGGTGCTGTCGACCCGGTAGACGTACCACTTGTCCTTGGTCTCGACGACGACCGCGGCGCCCTTGTGCACCGCGTCCAGGTCGTGGAACTTGGCGCCGTGGCCGTCCCGGTGGGCGGCCAGCGCGAAGTTGCCGGCCTGGTCCCAGGGCATCGCGGCGCGGTAGGGCTGCTCGTACACCCCCGCCACGCCCTCGGCCAGGGTGTCGCTGTCGGTGCCCATCCGGATCAGCACCTGGTAGTCCCGGCCCATCGCCGGGACGTGCAGGAAGCCGACCGCGTCCCCGGCCGCGAACGGCGCGGCGGGGGCGGACGTCCCGCCGGGGGCCGCCGAGGGGGTACCGGTCGGGCTCGCGGCCCAGGTGTCGCGCAGCCGGTCGGAGGCCGCGGCCGCCGAGCGGTCGGCCTCGACGTTGGTCCACCACAGCGAGTAGGCCACGAACAGGCCGAGCACCAGTCCCAGGGTGATCAGCAGCTCGCCGAAGACGCCGAGCGCGGCCAGCGCCCGACTGCGACCGCGCCGGGCGGGCGCGGGGCCGGCCTCGGGCGGCGGGAAGGCCTCCTCCCGCGGCTCGGCCGACTGCGCGGTCTCGTCCGTCATCTCCGGTGCTCCCCCTTCGTGCCGGGTGCCCGGGCGGTCACCCGCCCGTGATCGCGGCCGGCTTGCCTTGGCTGCGCGGCCGTTCCTCGGTCATCTTGCCAAAGACGATGAGGCGGAACTTGGAGGTGAACTCCGGGGTGCAGGTGGTCAGCGTGATGTACCGGCCGGCGCCCGCGTAACCGGCGCCGTTGGGGACGGGCTTGATCACGCTCACGTTGTTGGGAGAGGTCTCCGGGATGCTGCTGGTGACCTCGTACGTGTAGTACGAGGTGGCGGTCTCCACCACGATCTTGTCGCCCTTGCCGAGCTGGTTGATGTACCGGAACGGCTCGCCGTGGGTGTTGCGGTGCGCGGCCAGCGCGAAGTTGCCCGCCTTGTCGGCCGGCATCCCGGTGCCGGTGTAGTGGCCGACCAGGCCCTTGTCGAGCACCGCCGGCTTGGAGGTGCCCTCGGCGATCGGGAACTTCAGCCCCAGCTTGGGCAGGTAGATGATGGCGAAGCCCTTGCCGGGCTCGAACGACTCCGGCTTGGCCGGGTCCGGAGCCGGCTGCCCGGGCTTCGGCGGCGCCAGGGCGGCGTCGAACTGCTGCTCCAGCCGGTTGCGGGCGCCGTCGGCGGCCGCGTCGGCCTGCACGTTGGTCCACCAGAGCTGGTACGAGACGAAGAGCAGCATCACCACGCCGAGCGTGATGCACAGCTCCCCGACGAGCCGCGCGGCCACCACGACCGCGGACTCCTTGGGCCGCGCCTTCGCCCCGGCGCCCCGGCCGCTCGCCCGGCGCCGACCGACGCCCGCGCGCACGGAGGTCCGGCCCTGGGCGGCCCTGCGGCGCTCGGCCCGGCCACCGGTGGGCGGGGCCGGTTCCACGGCCGGCCCGCCGATGTCGAGGGGCAGGCGCAGCTGGAGCGTCTGGTCGGGCAGCCACGGGTACTCGGGGCCGGACGCGGCGGGCTGCTCGGCCTGCTCGTACACGCCCCAGGCGTCCTCGGCGGCGCCCTGTCCGGGCTGCGCCGGGTACGGCTGCGGGTACGCCGCCGCGTCACCGTGGTGCTGTCCGTCGCCGTACCGGCCGTCCCCGTACGGACCGCCGCCGTACTGCGCGCCGCCGTACGGCTGTCCGTCGCCCGGGCCCGCCTCCGGCTGGTAACGCCCCTCCGGACGCAGCGCGGTCACGCCGCTCAGCCCCGGCCGATCACCGGGGCGAGCCCGGCCGACCGGTCCACGGCCTGCGGGTAGCCGCACTCCGCCAGCCAGTTGGCGAGCATCCGGTGCCCGCCCTCGGTGAGCACCGACTCGGGGTGGAACTGCACGCCCTCGACGGGCAGTTCGCGGTGCCGCAGGCCCATGATCACGCCGCTGTCGGTGCGCGCGGTGACCACCAGTTCGTCCGGCACGGTGGCCGGTTCGACCGCCAGCGAGTGGTACCGGGTGGCGGTCAGCGGCGAGGGCAGTCCCTCGAACACCCCGCCGTCCTCGTGCTCGACCGGCGAGGTCTTGCCGTGCAGCAGTTCCGGTGCCCGGTCGACCACCGCGCCGTACGCGACCGCGATCGACTGCAGGCCCAGGCAGACGCCGAACACCGGCAGCCCGATCCCCGCGCAGTGGTGCACCATCCCGATGCAGACCCCGGCCTCCTCCGGCGCCCCGGGCCCGGGGGAGAGCAGCACCCCGTCGAAACCCTGGTCGTCCTCGCCGCCGGACCGGCGGACGGCGTGCTCGACGGTCACCTCGTCGTTGCGCACCACCTCGCAGGTGGCACCGAGCTGGTACAGGTACTGGACCAGGTTGAAGACGAAGCTGTCGTAGTTGTCCACGACCAGGATGCGGGGCGCGGTCGGCTGGGTGGTCATTCTCGCGTGGTCTCCGTGGGATGCGGGGCGGGGTCGGCAGGGTGGAGGAGCAGGGCCGCCGGTTCAGCCGGCCGCGGCACCTTCGCCGCCGTCCACTGTGACGTCACCGAAGGGGAGCAACGGTTCCGCCCACGGGAAGACGTAGGTGAAGAGGAGATAGACGATCCCCACGATGAGGAGCAGCGAGATGACGGCGCGGACCAGGGTGTTTCCCGGGAGGTGGCGCCAGATCCAGCCGTACATGGTGCTCCCTCGACGTAGCGGACTGGGGTCAAGAGTAGACCCGGGATCAACGACCGCGGGGCCGGTCCGCTACTGCTGCCCGCCCGCCGACCGCAGCTCGGTGGTGCCGGAGTATCCGGGGAGGGTCAGATCACCGCTCTCCTGGACCTTCCAGCCGAGTCCGTACGCCTGGACGTACTGGAGGTAGTTGCGGATCGTCGGGTCGCCGTCGACGGCGGCCTTCAGCGCATCGGTGCGGCCGACCGCCCGGACCACGTACGGCGGCGAGTAGACCCGGCCCTGGAGCAGCAGGGTGTTGCCGACGCAGCGGACGGCGCTGGTGGAGATCAGCCGCTGGTCCATCACCTGCACGCCCTCGGCGCCGCCCCGCCACAGCGCGTTGACCACGGCCTGGATGTCCTGCTGGTGGATGACCAGGTCGTTGACGCCGGGCTCGGGGACGCCCGGGATGCGGGCGGTGGCGTTCGGCGGGGCGTCGTTGAGGGTGACGGTCAGGCCGCCGCCCTGCAGCGGCTCCAGGGCCGCGCCGAGCCGCAGGCCGTCCAGCCGGGCGGCGTCGGCGGGGTTGCCGCCCTGCTGCCCGGTGAGTTCCTGCGCGCGGGCCTGGAGGTCGGCCAGCTGGGCCTGGGCCTGCTGGTTCTGCGAGCTGCGCTGGCGTATCACGTCGCCGAGGCTCAGCAGCGAGTTGTCCGTCCGCAGGTCGGTGCCGCGGGCGGTCTGCGCGCTGATGTAGAAGAGCAGTCCGGCGAGCGCGAAGACCGCACAGGTCAGGGCACGCCCGACAATTCGGGTGCCGGAGCGGCGGGTAGTGGTCGGCCGAGGGGGAATCGACAAATTAGGCACCGTACCCTTATCTCCTTAAGACCCACCGAGCCACTACGCTAACGGACGCCGGTGGCGCGTGCGGGAACGGTCCCGTGCGTTCCGCACCGCCCGTCACCGGCCGACCGACCCCCGCTGCACCTCTGCGCGGTCTCACAGCGCATCGACAGGAGAGCTCCTCGTGCCGAAGTCTCGACTCCGCAAGAAGTCCGACTACACCCCGCCGACCACGGCCGCGGTGAAGATCAGTTCGGGCCGCAGTTGGGTCGCACCGCTGATGCTGGCACTGTTCCTGATCGGCCTGGTCTGGATCGTCACCTATTACGTGACCAGCGGCAGCTACCCGGTCGAGAGCTGGCGGAACTGGAACATCCTGGTCGGTTTCGGCTTCATCGCCGCGGGGTTCGGCGTCTCCACCCAGTGGAAGTGACCTCCCGCTCCTCCTGAGGCTCCGGTCGAGCCACCTCCGCCGCTTCGGACCGCTGGTGCCGGGCGGCGGTCAGGCGTGCCCGGACACGGGCGGGAAACCGGTCGGTTATCCCCATCATCAGACTGTCCTGCTTATCCACATGGTTATCCACACTGGGGAAAAGTCTCCCCAGCCTGTGGATAACTTTTCGGCCGCGGGCTTTCCACAGCTGTGCACAACTTCCCGAAAGTGGGAAAACCGCACAGCAGGACACGCGTAGAACAGCAGTCCACACCCCGGGCGGCACACAGCCTGTGCACAACCCCGCACCCACTGTGGACAAACGCCCTCGGCGTCACGCGCCGTAGCGGGCCATCCCGATCATCAGCATCGCCGCCACCACGGCCAGCGACCCCGCCAACGCCAGCCCCTGGACCAGGCCGCGGCGCTCGCGCGGGGCGTACATCAGACCGGCCGCCGTCAGCGCGCCCACCACCAGGCCGCCGATGTGCGCCCGCCAGTCGATGTTCGTCCGCGAGAAGGTGACGACCAGGTTGAAGACCAGGAACGCCATCACCGGGCCGAGCGGGCCCCGGTTCCGCAGCTGCATCACCACCGTGGCGCCGATCAGCCCGAAGATCGCGCCCGAGGCCCCCACCGACCGCAGCGCGTTGCCGTCGATCAGGAAGGCCAGGGTGCTGCCTCCCAGGCCGGAGAGCAGGTAGAGGGCCAGGAAGCGCAGCCGGCCGAGTGCCGTCTCCAGTGCGGGACCGAGCCAGTACAGGACCACCATGTTCATCCCGATGTGCCACCACTGCAGGTGCAGGAACACCGAGGTCAGCAGCCGGTACCACTGGGAGGGCCCGGCGGCGACACCGTCCGGACCGCCCAGGATGGCCCGCCCGGCGCTGTACAGCTCCCAGACCTGGCCCAGCCGCGGCGTGAGCACGTAGGCGGCCAGCACGAAGACGACCACGTTGATGCCGATCAGCACCCTGGTGACCAGCCCGCCGTCCTGGGCGATCGCCCCGCCGAACCGGGTGGTCGCCCGCCGCGTCCCGGCATGCCCGCCGCCGACGCACTCCGGGCACTGGAAGCCCACCGAGGCGGTCACCATGCACTGCGGGCAGATCGCCCGCTCGCAGCGGGTGCAGGAGACGCCGGTGGCCGTCTGCGGATGCCGGTAGCAGCCGGTCAGCATGAGGTTCTTCCCCTCCCGTACGGGACGCCGAAATCGCCAGCCTACTGCGGCGGATCCGACATCGGGCCCGCTCCCCGGCTCCTTCCGCACCCCGCGTACGGCCCACTCCGACATGCCGGTGGACAAATCAGCATGCATGATCAGCATTCAGGTGGATATGTGCATAAAGGACGCCACCCAGGAGGAGAGACTCGTGACCTTTTCGGACTCGGCTCGTGAGACGGCCACCAAGACCCGGGACACCGCCGCGCACCTCGCGGACGGCGCCAAGCAGCGCCTCGGCCCGGCCCTGGACACCTTCGGGCCGAAAGCCGCCCAGGCCGCCCAGAGCCTCCGCGTCCAGTACGACCGGCACATCGCCCCGCAGTTCGGTCACGCCTTCGCCAGTCTGCCGCCCGAAGCCCAGCAGAACGCCCTGAAGGCCTTCCACCGCGCCCAGGAGGCCGCTCTGGCGGCCCGGCTCTCCGCCGCCCGCGCCGCCGACCAGGCCCGCTCCACGGTCGGCCCCAGGGTCGCCCAGGCCGTCGAGGAGGCCCGCGCCGCCGTCACCCCGGTCGCCCAGGAGGCCCAGACCCGGAGCGCCGCCGCGCTGACCGCGCTGCACGGCAACGTCACCTCGGCCGAGATCAGCCACCTCGCCGCCCGCAACGCCCGGAGGAAGCGGTGCAACAGCCTGGCCACCGGCCTCGCCGTGGCCGGTGCGCTGGCGATCGGCGGCGGGATCGTGGCCTGGCAGTGGTGGCGCCGGCACAGCAACCCGGAGTGGCTGGTCGAACCCCCGACCGACCGGGCCGAGCAACCCGCCGGGGCGCACGCCGCCGGCGCGACGACCCCCGGGTCGGTCGACGCGGCCGGCGCCCCGCAGAGCGCCCCGGCCGCTCCCGGCGGGCCCCGGGCCGGGGACGCGGCCACCGAGCCCGCTCCGCCGCCCGGCCGGCCCGACAACGACGGCGACGGCGACGGCGACGGCGGCCACCCCAGGCCGCACGACCCGCGCGGGCCGCACTGACCCGTCGCCCGGCCCTCAGGGCGTGTCGGACACGCCCTGAGGACGCGGAAACGCCGATCGGCCGCTGACCCGGATGCTGGTCCCCCTCCCCTCCGCGTGCCCACCCCGACTCACCTTTTGCGACCCAGGAGCCCCGCCTCCCCCACCTTCCCTCCCAAGAACAAGCC
>NZ_JBWKER010000054.1:0-23081 GCF_056435345.1 Kitasatospora sp. NPDC043950 | reverse complement strand
CCCCGCCCTTCGGGTTGTTTAGACCCCCCTTGGGGGAGGGGGAAGCCCGATTGGCCCGCTGACCGGGATTCAGGTCAGCGGCCGATCGGCGTCACGACTGCGATGAGCTGTGGAGCATAGGAGATTCGAACTCCTGACATCTGCCTTGCAAAGGCAGCGCTCTACCAACTGAGCTAATGCCCCTCGACGGCACCGCGGGTGCCGACGGGCACTAGCGTACCGGGTTCCGGCGCCGTTCCCGGCGCCCTCCCCCCGGGCCGACCGGACCTGCCGCCGAGGCGGCGTCCGGGCGGTGCCTGGGATCCGGCCGATCCGGTCGGGTGACCGGGCCGGCCGGCCCTGGAGGCGCGGTGAAGCGCCTCCGAAGATCGTTGATCGTCGGATCGTCCGGGCTCAGCGACCGGCCGGAACCGGGTCGGTGGCCTCGGTCCACAGGTCCTGCTCGGCGCGGTCCGCCTGGACCTGACGGTAGACAAAGAAGCCGCCGAGGGCGACCAGGGCGACCAGGAGAAGCTTCTTCACCGCGGGACCTCGTCCTTCTTGCGTTGGCGGACTCAAGAGCCGGTGCTCCGGCCGGACTGACCGGGCCGACGAGTCCAGATGTGTTTCGATCGCGAACGGGCTGCCGGGTGCCAGACTGCCCTTGCGGCCGATGATACACACCAGTGTCCCAATCGTGACCAGCCGCCGCTGCGGCCAACCCGGCGGTCCGGGCCGAGGATTGACGCCGCACCTCCTGCCGTACGGCCGACCCTCCCCGGCCGGGCCCTACGGCGTGCCCGGCGGGGCGCAGGACGGGTGGTCCGACGAGCGGTCGGACGGGCGGTTCGACGGCGTCACCACCACGGCCTTCCCGCCCGCCAGGTCGACCTTCGTCCGGGGCGGCGCCCCCTCGCCCTCCTCGTCGCGCAGCATCAGGGTCGTGCCGCGTTCGTCCAGCTCGTGCTGCTTGCCGGCGGCGAACTGCGCGTGCAGCTGCTCGAAGCCGGTGGCCGAGATCTGCCCCTCCCGGCCGGTCCCCCGCCACGGCACCCAGCGTGACCGGCGCGCCCGCAGCGCGAGCTGGTCGACCACCGCGAGCACCACCAGGGCGCAGACCAGTCCGGGGATGCTCATCGCCCAGAAGACCGCCATGTCGTCACCATCCCTCCACACGTTCCCTCCCCGGAGAACAGCCCGGCGGGACGCGCGGTTCCCGCAACGGCGGGGGAAACGTCGAAGGGCCCGGAGTGAATCACTCCGGGCCCTTCGCGGTGGTGGGCCTAACAGGACTTGAACCTGTGGCCTCTTCCTTATCAGGGAAGCGCTCTAACCGTCTGAGCTATAGGCCCTTGCCGCACTGAAAGATTAGCGGACCGATGGCCGATCTCCCAAATCCGGGCCGACGGGGTTCCCGGCGGGCACCCCGCCGACCAGCGGCGGCGCTCCGGCGGCCGGGCGCAGCAGCCATTCCTCGCGGGTCGCCGGGAGGCCGGCCGAGCCCTCCTCGGTGCTGCGGACGGCGAGGATCTGGTTGATCCCGATCCGGTTCTCCTCGAAGGCGAGCGCGCTGGCGGCCATGTACAGCCGCCAGACCCGGGCCCGGCCGCGGCCGACCAGCCGGACCGCCTCGCTCCAGTGCGCCTCCAGGTTGGCCACCCATTCGCGCAGGGTCAGCCCGTAGTGCTCGCGCAGCGACTCGACGTCCCGGACCTCGAAGCCGGCCTCCTCCAGCCGGGCCACGGTGGAACCGACGGGGGAGAGCTCGCCGTCGGGGAAGACGTAGCGGTCGATGAAGGGGCTGGTGCGGTGCGGCTCACCGGGGCGGTCGGGGCGGCGGGCGATCTGGTGGTTGAGCAGCCGGCCGCCGGGCACCAGCAGCCGGTGCAGGCCCTCGGCGTAGACCCGGTACTGCTCGGAGCCGACGTGCTCGGCCATCCCGACGCTGGAGATCGCGTCGAACGGGCCGTCGACGATCTCCCGGTAGTCCTGGAGCCGGACCTCCACCCGCCCGGCCAGGCCGGCCTCCTCGACCCGCCGGCGGGCCAGCGCGACCTGCTCCCGCGAGATGGAGACACCGACCGCGGTGACGCCGTAGTGCTCGGCCGCGTGCAGCAGCAGCGAGCCCCAGCCGCAGCCGACGTCCAGCAGGCGCATCCCGGGCCGGAGGCCGAGCTTGCGGCAGATCAGGTCGAGCTTGGCCTCCTGGGCGGCCTCCAGGCTCTTGGCCTCCGGGGTCCAGTAGGCGCACGAGTAGACCATGGAGGAGCCCAGGACGAGCCCGTAGAAGTCGTTTCCGACGTCGTAGTGGTGGCTGATGGCCGCGCGGTCCCGGCTGCGGCTGTGCAGCCGCCCGCGGGCCCTGCGGACCTCCTCCTGGGGCGGCGTGGGCTCGGGGCCGAGCGCCCCGGCCCGCAGCGCGGCCGCGAGGACGCGGCGCCCGCCGGCGCCGAGCACGTCCCGCGGGCCGAGGTCGAGGCGGCGGATCTCCGGCCGCTCGACGAACCGGGCGACGGCCGAGAGCACCTCGTAGAGGTCGGTGCCGGGGGCGATCTCCAGGTCCCCCGCGACGTACGCCCGGGCCAGGCCCAGCTCGCCCGGCTGCCAGAGCAGGCGGCGCAGCGCCCGCCGGTTGCGCAGGACGACCGTGGGGGCTCCCGGCGGCCCGGCGACGCTGCCGTCCCAGGCCTGGACCCGCAGCGGTACCGGAACCCCCAACAGCCCGTCCAGGGCCTCGACCAGTTGACCTGCGAGCTTCGCCACCGCGCGCCTCCGTCCAGCCGTCCTGCGGAACGTTTCCTGACCCGGTCGGGCGGACCGGGGGCGGCCTGCGGCACTCCCAGGCGTGGACCGGGCGCCACCCAGCTAATCCCACCGCGGCCGGCCCGCTCCCGGGCGGCACGCCGCGGGCGGCCGGCTGTCACCCGAAATGCCGACGGGCCCCGCAGGCTGCAACAGCCTGCGGGGCCCGTCCATTCCGTCCGTGGACGGCGAACTGACCAGGGGTCAGGATCCGACCGGGGTCAGTCCTCCTCGGCCAGGGTCAGCTCGACGCCGCCGGTGAAGCCGGCCGCCGCGTTGTAGATGAACGCCGAGAGCGTGGACAGCGCCGTCAGCAGGACGACGTCGACCACGGCGATCAGCGAGGTGAAGGTCATCACCTTGCCGAAGCCCACGTAGTCCATCAGGTTGAGGCCGCCGGTGCTGTCCGAACCGGTGACGTCCTTGAGGGTCTTGGTCAGCGAGTCGAAGACGCCGAGCGAGTCCAGCGTCATCCACAGCACCGCCGCGGCCACGATGATGATGATCCCGACGGCCAGCGACAGCAGGAAGCTGACCTTCATCACCGACCACGGGTCCACCTTGGTCACCCGCAGCCGGGCCTTGCGGGTCCGGCCGAGGCCGACACCGGCGGCCGCCGGTGGGGCGGCCGGGGCCGGCCGGCGCGCCGTGCCCGGGACGGGCGTGCCGCCGGGCGGGGTGTTGCCGCTGGTCCGGGTCCCCCGGGCCGGGGTCGGCTGCCCCTTGGCATAGGTGGTCGGCTGCGAGAATCCGCTCGCGCCCGGCGCCGGGGCCCCCGGCGGCGGGGGCGTCTGTCCGCCGTAGGTCGCGCCGCCCTGTCCCGCTCCGCCGACCGGTGGCATCAGCGAGGTGGACGCGGCCGAGTGCTCGGCCGGCGGCTGCGGCGCGCCGTACCCACCCCCGCCCTGCGCGCCCGGACGGCCGCCGGAGGGTCCTCCCGCAGCACCCGTGGCTCCACTCACCTGGTCCTCCCGCACTTCCCACCAGGACGGCGGCACCGCCCTGCTTCGTCACTCGTCATCCAGCGCCCGGCGGGATTGCCCGGAACTGGTGGGCGGCCGGTGCCGCCACGCCCCTCTATCAGGACGCGACGGCACCGGCCCGTGGTTCGGTTCAGACCTCGGCGTCGCCGCCGGCCGTCGTCTCCGCACCCTCAGCCGTTTCGGTGGAAGCGGTGTCCGCGACCTCGTCCTCCACCGTCTCCTCGTCCTCGGCTTCCGCGTTGCGGGCCATGCCCACGACCGCGTCGCGCTTACCGAGGTTGATCAGTTGGACGCCCATGGTGTCACGTCCGGTTTCACGAACTTCGGAAACCCTTGTGCGGATCACCCCACCCGACAGGGTGATCGCCATGATCTCGTCGGTGTCGTCGACCACGAGCGCGCCGACCAGCGAGCCCCGGCCCTCGACGATCTTCGCCGCCTTGGTGCCGTAGCCGCCACGCCCCTGGACACGGTACTCGTCCACGGCCGTGCGCTTGGCGTACCCGCCGTCGGTGGCGGTGAACACGTACGTTCCCGGGCGGACGACGTTCATCGAGAGCATTTCGTCGTCCTCGCGGAAGGCCATGCCCTTGACGCCGGAGGTGGCGCGGCCGGTGGGCCGCAGCGCGTCGTCGGTCGCGGTGAAGCGGATCGACTGGGCCTTCTTGGAGACCAGCAGCAGGTCGTCCTCGGCGGAGACCAGCTCGGCGCCGATCAGCTCGTCGTCCTGGCCCTCCTCGTCCTGGCGCAGGTTGATCGCGATCAGGCCGCCGGAGCGCGGGGAGTCGTAGTCCTTCAGCGCGGACTTCTTCACCAGGCCGGCCCGGGTGGCGAGGACCAGGTAGGGCTTGTCCTCGTAGGTGCGCACGGCCATCACCTGGGCGATGTGCTCCTCCGGCTGGAAGGCCAGCAGGTTGGCCACGTGCTGGCCGCGGGCGTCGCGCCCGGCGTCCGGGAGCTCGTAGCCCTTGGCGCGGTAGACCCGGCCCTTGTTGGTGAAGAACAGGATCCAGTTGTGCGTCGTCGTCACGAAGAAGTGGTCGACGATGTCGTCCTGCTTGAGCTGCGCTCCGCGCACGCCCTTGCCGCCGCGCTTCTGCGAGCGGTAGAGGTCGGAGCGGGTCCGCTTGACGTAGCCGCCACGGGTGATCGTGACGACGATGTCCTCCTCGGCGATGAGGTCCTCGATCGAGAGGTCGCCGTCGGACGGGATGAGGGTGGAGCGCCGCTCGTCGCCGTACTTCTCGACGATCGCGGTGAGCTCCTCGGAGATGATCTCCCGCTGGCGGGTCGGCGAGGCCAGGATCGCGTTGTACTCGTCGATCTTGCGCTGCAGCTCGTCGTGCTCGTCCATGATCCGCTGGCGCTCCAGGGCGGCCAGGCGGCGCAGCTGCATCTCCAGGATGGCGTTGGCCTGGAGCTCGTCGATGGAGAGCAGCCCCATCAGGCCGGTGCGGGCCGCGTCGGCGCTCGCCGAGGCCCGGATCAGCGCGATGACCTCGTCGATCATGTCCAGGGCGCGCAGCAGGGCGCGCAGGATGTGGGCGCGCTCCTCGGCCTTGCGCAGCCGGAAGGTGGTGCGCCGGACGATGACCTCGACCTGGTGGTTGACCCAGTGCCGGATGAAGGCGTCCAGCGACAGCGTGCGCGGCACGCCGTCGACCAGGGCCAGCATGTTGGCGCCGAAGTTGGTCTGCAGCTCGGTGTGCTTGTAGAGGTTGTTCAGCACGACCTTGGCGACGGCGTCGCGCTTGAGCACGACCACCAGGCGGGTACCGGTGCGGGACGAGGACTCGTCGCGGACGTCGGCGATGCCGGCGACCCTGCCGTCCTTGACCAGGTCGGCGATCTTCAGCGCGAGGTTGTCCGGGTTGACCTGGTACGGCAGCTCGGTGATCACCAGGCACTGGCGGCCCTGGATCTCCTCGACCTCGACCACGGCGCGCATGGTGATCGAGCCGCGGCCGGTGCGGTAGGCGTCGTCGATCCCGCGGTGGCCGACGATCAGCGCGCCGGTGGGGAAGTCGGGGCCCTTGATCCGCTCGATCAGGGCTTCGAGCAGCTCCTCGTTGGAGGCGTCCGGGTGCTCCAGCGCCCAGAGCGCGCCGGAGGCGACCTCGCGCAGGTTGTGCGGCGGGATGTTGGTGGCCATGCCGACCGCGATGCCGGTGGCACCGTTGACCAGCAGGTTGGGGATGCGCGCCGGCAGGACGGTCGGCTCCTGCGAGCGGCCGTCGTAGTTGGACGCGAAGTCGACGGTGCCCTCGTCGATGTCGCGCATCATCTCCATGGCGAGCGGCATCATCTTGCACTCGGTGTAGCGCATGGCCGCGGCCGGGTCGTTGCCCGGGGAGCCGAAGTTGCCGTTGCCGTCCACCAGCGGCATCCGCAGCGACCACGGCTGGGCCAGGCGGACGACGGTGTCGTAGATGGAGGTGTCACCGTGCGGGTGGTAGTTGCCCATGACGTCGCCGACGACGCGGGCGCACTTGTAGTAGCCCTTCTCGGGGCGGTACCCGCCGTCGTACATCGCGTAGAGCACGCGCCGGTGCACCGGCTTGAGCCCGTCGCGGACCTCGGGGAGCGCCCGGCTGACGATCACGCTCATCGCGTAGTCGAGGTACGAGCGCTGCATCTCGGTCTCGAGCTCGACCGGCTCGATCCGCATGGTCACCTGGGCGGTGGCCTCGGCGGCTGTGGGGGTCTCGGGCTGTTCGCCTTCGGGACGGTTGTCGTCGACCACTGGTGGTCAGTTTCCTTTCACGCGGACTGGTACGTGCTTCGCTGCCGGTCGGGCGGCGTCACACGTCCAGGAAGCGGACGTCCTTGGCGTTGCGCTGGATGAAGGAGCGGCGTGCCTCGACGTCCTCGCCCATCAGCACGGAGAACAGCTCGTCGGCGCGGGCGGCGTCCTCCAGGGTGACCTGGAGGAGCAGCCGGTGCTCGGCGTCCATGGTGGTGACCCGGAGCTCCTCGGCGTTCATCTCGCCGAGACCCTTGAAGCGCTGGATCGCGTCGTCCTTGGGGAGCCGGCGCCCGGCCTCGACCCCGGCCGCGATCAGCGCGTCGCGCTCGCGGTCGGAGTAGGCGTACTCGAAGTCGTCCTTGCCCCACTTGATCTTGTACAGCGGCGGCATGGCGAGGTAGACGTACCCGGACTCGACCAGCGGCCGCATGAAGCGGAACAGCAGGGTGAGCAGCAGGGTGCGGATGTGCTGACCGTCGACGTCGGCGTCCGCCATCAGGACGATCTTGTGATAGCGGAGCTTGGACTCGTCGTAGTCCTCCTGGATGCCGCAGCCGAAGGCCGAGATCAGCGCCTGGACCTCGGTGTTCTGCAGCACCTTGTCGATCCGGGCCTTCTCGACGTTCAGGATCTTGCCGCGGATCGGCAGGATGGCCTGGGTGCGCGGGTCGCGGCCCTGCTTGGCCGAGCCGCCGGCGGAGTCACCCTCGACGATGAAGATCTCGCACTCGGCCGGGTCCTTGGACTGGCAGTCGGAGAGCTTGCCCGGCAGCGAGGCGGACTCCAGCAGGCCCTTGCGGCGGGTGAGGTCGCGGGCCTTGCGGGCGGCGACGCGCGCGGTGGCGGCCTGGATGGACTTGCGGATGATGTCCGAGGCCTCGTTGGGGTTGCGGTCCAACCAGTCGTTGAGGTGCTCGTGGACGACCTTCTGGACGAAGGTCTTCGCCTCGGTGTTGCCGAGCTTGTCCTTGGTCTGGCCCTCGAACTGCGGCTCGCCGAGCTTGACCGAGATGATCGCGGTCAGACCCTCGCGGATGTCCTCGCCGGAGAGGTTGTCGTCCTTCTCCCGGAGCAGCTTCTTGTCCCGCGCGTAGCGGTTGACCAGGCCGGTCAGCGCCGCGCGGAAGCCCTCCTCGTGGGTACCGCCGCCGTGCGTGTGGATGGTGTTGGCGAAGCTGTAGACCCCCTCGGTGTAGGAGGAGTTCCACTGCATCGCGATCTCCACCGAGATCGCCCTGTCCTTGTCCTCCGCCTCGAAGTCGATCACCGAGGGGTGGATCACCTCGCCCTTGCGGGAGTTGAGGTGGGCGACGAAGTCGGCGATGCCGCCGTCGTACTTGTACGTGACGGTGAGCGGCTTGCCCTCCTCGTCCACGTGCTCGGGGCGCTCGTCGGTGAGCGAGATGGAGAGGCCCTTGTTGAGGAAGGCCATCTCCTGGAAGCGCCGGGACAGCGTCTCGAAGGAGTAGACCGTGGTCTCGAAGATCTCCGGGTCGGCCCAGAAGGTGACGGTCGTGCCGGTCTGCTCGGAGCCCTCGTGCGTGGCCAGCGGAGCGGTCGGCGCACCGGCCTTGTAGTCCTGGGTGAAGCGCGAGCCGTCGCGGTGGATCTCCACCGACAGGCGGGTGGACAGCGCGTTCACGACCGAGACGCCGACACCGTGCAGACCGCCGGAGACGGCGTAGCCGCCGCCGCCGAACTTGCCGCCGGCGTGCAGGACGGTGAGCACGACCTCGACGGCCGGCTTCTCCTGGCCGGGGACGATGTCCACCGGGATGCCGCGGCCGTTGTCGACGCAGCGGATGGCGCCGTCGGCCATGATCGTGACGTCGATGGTGTCGGCGTACCCCGCCATCGCCTCGTCGACGGAGTTGTCCACCACTTCCTGCACCAGGTGGTGCAGGCCTCGCTCGCCGGTGGAGCCGATGTACATGCCGGGGCGCTTGCGGACGGCGTCGAGGCCTTCCAGCACCTGGATGTTGCTACCGGTGTAGGAAGCCTGGTCGGTCTGGTCTGGGATCTGGCTGGGGTTGCCGGAATCGGCCACGAAGCGCCCTCTCTGGCACAGCACGGGCCGCATTCCCGCCCCGTGTGGGCGGGCGTGCGACCACGGCGTTTCGACTCGGTTGCCACTAGCAACAGTGTTTGGCTCTCAGTCTACCGGTACGACTGACAGAGATGGGCGTTTGGCAGCCCTTGAAGGCAGATATGCCGCCCTGAATCCCCTCTGGACATGTCCCGATACTCGCCCCGGGGGCCCAGAGCGCCTGGAAGGGCTGTCAGGGATTCCGGAAGATCGCGGTCCGCTCCGCACCCCCGGCGACGGGCCGGCAACCCGGTCAGCCCCAGGTGTCGCCCGGCCCCTTGCTCCCCGGAGCGCGCAGCCGGCCGTAGCCGCGGGCGGGCGCCGCCGGGCCCAGCACCTTGATGGTGCGGACCGTGCCGTGGCCCAGCTCGTGGTTCAGACGGGCTACCAACTGTCTTGCCAACCACCGCAGTTGGGTGGCCCACGCGGTGGAGTCGCACTGCACGGTGAGCACCGCGGCGGTGTCGTCGTAGGAGGAGGGGTGGCAGTGCGCGGCGATGTCCGGGCCGACGATCTGGGGCCAACGGCCCATCACCCCGCCGACCGCGGCCGAGGACTCCCAGCCCCGTTCGGTCAGCAGCCGGTTCAGCGCCGCCCCCAGCGGGACCGGGTCACGGCCGTCCGACCGGGCTCCGCTGCGCAGGCCGTGCCGCTTCGCCTCGCGCTTCTCCCGGACCTGCTCGCCGCGCTGCCGCGCCTGGGCCCGGGCCGCCCGCAGCGCGGAGCGGGCGAGGTCGGCGCCGGTCGGCGCCGGGTCGCCCGGCCGGGGGGAGTGCTCCGCCGGCTCGCTCACGGCGATCTCCTTTCCCCAGCCTGTGGACAACGGTCGCGGACGCGCGCCGGTGAGCCGTCCAGCCTACGGGAGTGCCCGGACGGCGATTGCGAAGGTGCGGGGGGAATCAGGCGTCGATCCGGCGGACGGCGCCGTCGGCGACCGCGAACCGGGCGCCGGCCAGCGTCTTCGGCACGTCCTCGGCGACCGCCGCGGTGACCAGCACCTGCTCGCCGCCGGCCACCAGTTCGGCCAGCCGGTCCCGGCGGGCCGCGTCCAGCTCGGCGAACACGTCGTCCAGGATCAGCACCGGCTCGCCGCCGTCGGCGCGCAGCAGCTCGTACGAGGCCAGCCGCAGCGCCAGCGCGAACGACCAGGACTCGCCGTGGCTCGCGTAGCCCTTGGCGGGCAGCGGGCCGAGGCTGAGCACCAGCTCGTCGCGGTGCGGGCCGACCAGGGTGATGCCCCGGTCCACCTCCTGCTTGCGGACCGCCTGCAACGCGTTCAGCAGCTGCTCCTCGGCCTGCTCGCGGCTGGTCGGCAGCCCGCCCTCGAAGGAGCTGCGGTACTCCAGGACGGTGTCGCCACCGCCCGGGGCCAGCTGCCCGTACGCGGCCGCCACCAACGGCTGGAGGGAAGCCACCAGCTGGATCCGGAAGGCCGTCAACTCGGCTCCGGCCCTTGCCAGATGGCCGTCCCAGACCTCCAGGGTGGAGAGGTCGGCGCCCTTGCCGCCACCGGCCCGGCGGGCCATCGCGGCGGTCTTCAGCAGGGCGTTGCGCTGCTTGAGGACCCTCTCGTAGTCCTGTCGGACCCCGGCCAGCCGGGGGGCCCGGGCGGTCAGCAGCTCGTCCAGGAAACGGCGGCGCTCACCCGGGTCGCCCTTGACCAGGCTGAGGTCCTCGGGCGCGAACAGGACGGTCCGCAGCAGGCCCAGCACGTCGCGCGGGCGGACGTTGTCGGAGCGGTTGATCCGGGCCCGGTTGGCCTTGCCCGGGGTCAGCTCCAGCTCGACCAGGGTGGTGCGGCCGCGGTCCACCACCGACGTGCGGACCACCGCCCGCTCGGCGCCCAGCCGGATCAGTGGGGCGTCGGTGGCGACCCGGTGGCTGCCCAGCGTGGCGACGTAGCCGACCGCCTCGACCAGGTTGGTCTTGCCCTGGCCGTTGGGCCCGACGAAGGCCGTCACGCCCGGGTCGAGGGGAACCTCGACCCGGGCGTACGACCGGAAGTCGGCGAGCGACAGATGCGCGACGTGCATGGCTGTGGACTGCGCTCGCCTTCTGGGGAGGTGCGGGTTACTTGGACTCGACCGCGTGGCCGCCGAACTGGTTGCGCAGCGCGGCGATCATCTTCATCTGCGGCGAGTCGTCCTGGCGGGAGGCGAAGCGGGCGAACAGCGAGGCGGTGATCGCCGGCAGCGGCACCGCGTGGTCGATCGCGGCCTCGACGGTCCAGCGGCCCTCACCGGAGTCGGCGGCCCAGCCGCGCAGCTTCGCCAGGTGCTCGTCGTCGTCCAGCGCGCGGACGGCCAGGTCCAGCAGCCAGGAGCGGATGACGGTGCCCTCCTGCCAGCTGCGGAAGACCTCGCGCACGTCGGTGACCTCGGGGGCGGCCTCCAGGAGCTCCCAGCCCTCGGCGAACGCCTGCATCATCGCGTACTCGATGCCGTTGTGGACCATCTTGGCGAAGTGGCCGGCGCCCACGGCACCCGCGTGCACCGAGCCGAAGTCGCCCTCGGGCTTGAGCGAGTCGAACACCGGCTGGACGCGGGCCACGTGCTCGGCGTCGCCGCCGTACATCAGGGCGTAGCCGTTCTCCAGGCCCCAGACGCCGCCGGAGACGCCGCAGTCGACGAAGCCGATGTCCTTGGCGGCCAGCGCCTCGGCGTGCTTGATGTCGTCGGTCCAGCGGGAGTTGCCGCCGTCGACCACCACGTCGCCGGGGGAGAGCAGCTCGGCGAGCTCGTCGACGGTCGCCTGGGTGGCGGCGCCGGCCGGGACCATCACCCAGATCACCCGCGGGCCCTGCAGCTTGGAGACGAGCTCCTGGAGGCTCTCGACGTCGGAGATGTCCGGGTTGCGGTCGTAGCCGATGACGGTGTGGCCGGCGCGGCGGATCCGCTCGCGCATGTTGCCGCCCATCTTGCCGAGACCGATGAGGCCGAGCTCCATGACCAAGTCCTTACCTGTGGTGACGTGCCTGCCGGCGGCGCCGTTGCCGCACGCCCCGAGCCTACGCGCTGCGGCGGTGGCGGCTCCCTGTGGTCGGGCCGACCGGGGGAGGACGACCACAGGCTGTGCACAGCCGGTGTGCACAGCCTGTGGGTGACGGCCTGCGGGCAGCGGCCGCGAGGTCAGCCGGAGAGGCGGACCGGCATGATCAGGTACTGGTACGCCTTGTCCTCCTCGGCGTCCACCGAGGCCTTGCCGCTGAGCAGCGCGGGCTTGGTCGGCGTGGTGAAGCTCAGCTGGGCGTAGGCGGAGTCGATGGCCTTGAGGCCCTCCTCCAGGTAGCCCGGGTTGAAGGCGATCGAGATGTCGTCGCCCTCCAGGTCAGCGTCGATCCGCTCGGTGGCCTGGGCGTCGTCGCCCGAGCCCGCCTCCAGGGTCAGCACGCCCTGCTCGAAGCTGAGCCGGACCGGGGTGTTGCGCTCGGCGACCAGCGAGACGCGCTTGAGCGCCTCCAGGAAGGGCTGTGTCTGGATCGCGGCGACGGCGCTGAACTCCGTCGGGAACAGGCTGCGGAACTTGGGGAACTCGCCCTCCAGCAGCCGCGTGGTCGTCCGGCGGCCGGCGCCCTCGAAGCCGATCAGGCCCTCGCCCGCGCCGCCCGAGGAGAGCGCGATCGAGACGTTGTCGCCGCTGCCCAGGGACTTGGCGATGTCCTGCAGCGTCTTGGCGGGCACCAGGGCGACGGCCGAGATGTCCGACTGCTCGGGCTTCCACAGCAGGTCGCGGACCGCGAAGCGGTAGCGGTCGGTGGCGGCCAGGGTGATTCGGTCGCCCTCGATCTCGACCCGGACACCGGTGAGCACCGGGAGGGTGTCGTCGCGGCCGGCGGCCACCGCGGCCTGGCTGACCGCGGAGGCGAACACGTCGCCCGAGACGGTGCCCGTGGCGGTCGGCATCTGGGGCAGCGCCGGGTACTCGTCCACCGGGAGGGTGGGGAGGGTGAATCGGGAACTGCCGCAGACCACGCTGACCCGCTGGCCGTCGGTGGAGATCTCCACCGGCCGGTTCGGCAGGTTGCGCGAGATGTCGTTCAGCAGCCGACCGGAGACCAGGACGGTGCCGGCCTCCTCGATGTCGGCTTCCAGCTCGACCCGGGCCGAGACCTCGTAGTCGAAGCCGGACAGCGCCAGGCTGCCGTCCTGTGCCGTCAGCAGCAGGCCGGCCAGCACCGGCACCGGCGGCCGTGCCGGGAGGCTGCGGGCAGCCCAGGCCACCGCCTCCGCGAGGACGTCACGCTCCACCCGGAACTTCACCGGTAACCGCCTCCTGGATCGAGCGCTCCCGCTCGCACTCTGGTTCGTCTGATCATGATCGTCGGTCGGGCTGTCCACCGAGCTGTGCCACTCCGCTTCCAGTCGCCGAGGACAGTCTGACGTACTCCGCCGACAGACGGGGCAGACGGGCGGAAGCAAGCCGAACAGATGTCGGGGCGCGGTTGTCCACAGATTCGGGGCCCACCCACTTTCAAGCGAGTCGATGGGTCTAAATGTGTAGTGGTAGTAGTAGGGCCTGTGGAAACCGTGGATAACCCCGTTTCCCCAGGTCAGACCCACTTTTTTGTCCACAGCGGGTGTGGACGGCGGCTGTGGACGAACACGCGGTGCTGTGGACAGCGGAGCGTTACCCACAGGGCACGCTGGGTATCCACAGGTTATCCCCAGGGCTGTCCCCAGATCCGGGCCCGGTTATCCACGGGTGTCGGTCAACTTTACGTGACGCCTTTCACACCAGGGCATGAACGCCGCCCCACGCTTGTCGAACTGTGGATCATGCTGTGGACAACCTGGGGATAACCGCCCCTCCCCTGGGGACAACCGGTGGACAACCCGGATGGCCCATTGGCGACCCGTCAATTGTCCACACCCTGTGGATAACGGTTGTGCACAAGTCCACAGGCACCTGACCTGCGCGGAAGAGCGTAGCGGCGACACGCCTGTGGACGAATTCTGGATAACTTCGGACGCCCCGGCCTGTGGACTACGGGGAAGGTGCCCGCCCTGTGGACAACTGCCCTGCGCGGCCCCGGTTTTCGAATCACCGGTCAGATGTTCGGCGCGGGCTGTGGACTGGCGCAACGTCCGTCGACGGCATCTCTGCCCAGCCGGCGCCCGAGGCACACCTGCGGACATGAGAAAAGGGCGTCAGGATCGCTCCTGACGCCCTTTCCGGCCACCTCGGCGCCGGATCCGGCCCCGGCCCGCCACCGGCCCTGCGGCTAGCTCTTGATGCGGTTGGTCAGCTCGGTGACCTGGTTGTAGATCGACCGGCGCTCGGCCATCAGCGAGCGGATCTTGCGGTCCGCGTGCATCACCGTGGTGTGGTCGCGGCCGCCGAACTGCGCGCCGATCTTCGGCAGCGAGAGGTCGGTCAGCTCCCGGCAGAGGTACATGGCGATCTGACGGGCCGTCACCAGGACGCGGCTGCGCGAGGATCCGCAGAGGTCGTCCACACCCAGCCCGAAGTACGCGGCGGTCTGCTGCATGATGACCTGCGCGGTGATCTCCGGCCCGGCGTCCTCGTCCCCGCCCGGGATCAGGTCCTTGAGGACGATCCCGGCCAACTCCAGGTCCACCGGCGCCCGGTTGAGGTTGGCGAAGGCGGTGACCCGGATCAGGGCGCCCTCCAACTCCCGGATGTTGCGGGTGATCCGGGACGCGATGAACTCCAACACGTCGGCCGGGGCGTTGAGTTGCTCCTGGATCGCCTTCTTGCGCAGGATCGCGATCCGGGTCTCCAGCTCCGGCGGGGTGACGTCGGTGATCAGGCCCCACTCGAAGCGGTTGCGCAGCCGGTCCTCCAGCGTGGTCAGCAGCTTGGGCGGCCGGTCCGAGGAGAGCACGATCTGCTTGTTCGCGTTGTGCAGGGTGTTGAAGGTGTGGAAGAACTCCTCCTGCGTGGACTCCTTGCTCGCGAGGAACTGGATGTCGTCCACGAGCAGGATGTCCATGTCCCGGTAGCGCCGGCGGAAGGTGTCCGCCTTGCCGTCCCGGATCGAGTTGATGAACTCGTTGGTGAACTCCTCCGAGGACACGTAGCGCACCCGGGTGCCCGGGAAGAGGCTGCGCGAGTAGTGCCCGATGGCGTGCAGCAGGTGGGTCTTGCCCAGCCCGGACTCGCCGTAGATGAAGAGCGGGTTGTACGCCTTGGCCGGGGCCTCGGCGACCGCCACCGCCGCCGCGTGCGCGAAGCGGTTGCTGGCGCCGATGACGAAGGTGTCGAAGAGGTACTTGGGGTTCAGCCGGGCGGCCGGCTCGTCCTTGCGGGAGCCGCCGGCCGGCGGGGCGCCGGGCGGGGCGGGCACGCCGGGGACGGCCGGGCGTTCGGTGGCGCGCTCCGGCGCGTTCTTGTCCGCGGGACGGCCGCCGGCCGGGCGTGAGCCGGGGGCGCGGCGGCCGGCGCCGGCGCGGGGCTGCTCGTTCGGGCCGGGGCCGTAGGCGCCGCCGAACAGGTCGCCCTGGGTGGTCGCGGGCGGGCCGGGCATCGGGCGCGGCGCCGGCCGGGACGGCTCGTCGGCCTCGCGGTAGCCGGGGGGCTGCTCCTGGTAGCCGCCGCCCTGCTCGGGGTAGCCGCCCTGTTCCTGGTACCCGTTCTGGTCGGGGTAGCCGCCGCCCTGCTCCGGGTAGCCACCCTGCTCGGGGTAGCCGGGCCAGGCCGGGCCGGCCGCCGGGCCGCCGTACGGCGCGGGGCGCTGCTCGTAGCCGCCGGTGTCGTAGCGGGGCCGGTCGTAGTCCTGCTCGTACGGCTGCTGGTAGTCCTGGCCGCCGTAGCCGCCGGCATCCTCCCCGGTCGGGCCGGGGTACGGCTCGGCCGGGGCCTGGGCGGCGGGTGCGGGGGTGGTCGGGACGGCGTTGGCGTCGACCATCACGGCGATCCGCACCGGGCGGCTGAGCTCGCGGCTGAGGGCCTCGGTGAGCTGCGGCAGCAGCCGGCCCTCCAGCACCTGCTTGGCCCGCTCGTTGGGGGTCGCCAGCAGGGCGGTGTCGTGCATCATCCACATCGGCTGGGTGCGCTGCACCCACTGCTTGTCCATCTCCCCGACGTCCGGGTCGCTGACCAGCCGCTCGACGACTCTCGCCCAGACCGGGACGAGGTCGCTGTTGACATCAGCCACTGGTGCACGCTTTCTCGGTTCCCCGCGGCTCCAGCAGGGGGTGGTGGATCAGGAGACTGTGGATCGGCGGGTCCGTCTCCGGCGGACCGACCCCACGAGGAAGAACACGAAGAACAAACCAGACAAGTCCTGCAACGGTAGTCAGCGAACAGAGCCGGATCAAGTCGTTGTCCACAGGCTGTGGGCGAAGGGGACTCCGGGCACCCTCTGGGGGGCCGCTCGAAAAAGCTGGTTTGACCCTCGTGCCCCGTCCCGCGTACCGTAACCAGGTCGAGTTGTCGATGGCCGCTGCCGCATGTCCGCGGGTCCACCCGCTCCATAAGGCGCGCAGCACGGGCGCCGTGGATTGCCCTGAACCCCAGCCGAACTGGGGCGATGGGTCGGATTTCCGAATCAGGGGAGATCACGCGGACGCACGGTGACGGCCAAGCGATCCCCCGTCATCCTACGATTCACCTCAGGAGCCCCCGAGTGAGCAAGCGCACCTTCCAGCCGAACAACCGTCGTCGCGCGAAGACCCACGGCTTCCGGCTGCGTATGCGTACCCGCGCCGGCCGCGCCATCCTGGCTGCCCGCCGTGGCAAGGGCCGCACCAGCCTGTCCGCCTGATCCACGACAGAGTCTGTTGTGCTGCCCTCCGAGAATCGGCTGCGGCGGCGCCAGGACTTCGCGACCGCGGTGAAACGCGGTCGCCGGGCCGGCCGGCCCCTTCTGGTCGTCCATCTCAGCAGAGAAGGCGACCCCAAGGGGCAGACCGACCGGACCAGCGACTCCCGCCCGCACGTCGCCGAGGGGACTCCTTCGGCGCGTGCGGGTTTCGTCGTGAGCAAGGCCGTCGGCCCGGCGGTCGTTCGCAACCTGGTCAAGCGCCGGTTGCGGCACCTCGTTCGTGATCGTCTGTCCAGGCTGCCCGCCGGTAGCCTGATAGTGGTGCGTGCGCTGCCCCAGGCCGCGACCGCCTCGTACCAGGACCTCGAACGTGACCTGGACGCGGCGCTGAAACGGTTGCTGAAGGTGGAGTCCGCCACGACGGCGCCGACGGGAGCAGGACGATGAAGTTCCTGCTGATGGGTCTGATCAGGGTCTACCAGTGGACCATCAGCCCACTGCTCGGTCCGGTCTGCCGCTACTACCCCTCCTGCTCGCACTACGGCTACGAGGCCGTGAAGGTGCACGGGGCGGTCAAGGGCGGCGGACTGACCGTGTGGCGCATCCTGCGCTGCAATCCGTGGACGCCCGGCGGGGTCGATCACGTTCCGCCGCGTAAGCATCCGGTGTGGCACCGGCGGCTGCGAGACTGGCTGAGCAGCCGGTCCGCCACCGGACAGCCGGTGACCACGACCCCCGCCGGTCCGGACCCCGAGGGCCCGGCGACCATTGGCCCCGAGGGGCCAATCCACATGTCCAAGGAGCCTGACCGGTGACCTTCTCCTTCCTGAATCCCCTGTACACAGCGGTGTCCTGGATCATCGTCCAGTTCCACTCGCTGTACAGCAACATCTTCGACCCGGACGGTGGCTGGGCCTGGGGTCTGGCCATCGCCTCGATGGTGGTCGTCATCCGGATCTGCCTGATCCCGCTCTTCGTGAAGCAGATCAAGGCGACCCGGGCCATGCAGGCGATCCAGCCGAAGATGAAGGCCATCCAGGAGCGCTACAAGAACGACAAGCAGCGCCAGTCCGAAGAGATGATGAAGCTGTACAAGGAGGCGGGTACCAACCCGTTCTCCAGCTGCCTTCCCATCATCGTGCAGGCGCCGTTCTTCACCGCCCTCTACGGCGTGCTCGCCAAGGTCGCCAAGAGCGAGCCGATCGGCGTCATCCACGGCGACCTGCTGCTGAGCGCCGGCAAGGCGCACATCTTCGGTGCCCCGCTCTCCGCGACCTTCGTCAGCAGCCACGAGACCAGCGTCAAGATCGTCACCGCGGTGATGATCATCATGATGTCGCTGTCGCAGTTCATCACCCAGCGCCAGCTGATGACCAAGAACGTCGACCTCACGGTCAAGACGCCGTTCATGCAGCAGCAGAAGATGCTGATGTACGTCTTCCCGGTGATGTTCGCCGTGATGGGCATCAACTTCCCCGTCGGTGTCCTGGTCTACTGGCTGACCACCAACGTCTGGTCGATGGGCCAGCAGCTGATCGTCATCCACAACAACCCGACCCCGGGCAGCAAGGCGTGGGACGAGCGGCAGGTCCGTCTGAAGAAGGCCGGCCGGCTGAACCCGGACGGTTCGGAGATCAAGGGCGCGCTCTGGGGCCTGCTGCCCCCGTCCAAGTCGACCCTCGACGCCGCCTCGGCGGCGGCCGCCGTGGTCGAGGAGTCGGCGCAGGCGCGCCGCCAGCAGCCCCGCAAGCAGACCAAGGCGCAGCGCCAGCAGAGCGGTGCCGGTCAGCAGACCGCCGACCTGACCAAGGACACCGAGGCCCCGGCCGAGGAGCCCGCCGACACCGTCCCGGCCGACTCCGGTGCCAAGCCGGCGGCCGCCCAGCAGGGCCCGGCCAAGCCCGGCGCGGCCAAGCCGGGCACCGCTCGGCAGCAGCCCAAGCGTGGCGGCCAGCGGCCGAAGAAGAAGTCCTGACCGGCCCTGGACCCGTTGTGACAGCGCGCAGAGCTTCGTTCCCGGCCCACCAATCTGGGCCCATCTCCGAAGGAGTCCATCAGTGACGGAAGGCACCACCTCCGCCGTCGAGGCCGAGGCCGCCGCCAGCACCGACGAGAACGTCATCGCCCGACTGGAGCAGGAGGGCGACATCGCGGCGGACTACCTGGAGGGTCTGCTCGACATCGCCGACCTCGACGGTGACATCGACATGGACGTCGAGGGCGACCGCGCCCTGGTCTCCATCGTCGGTGAGGGCAACGACCGCGCGCTGCAGCGCCTGGTCGGCCAGGACGGCGAGGTGCTGGAGGCGCTGCAGGAGCTGACCCGGTTGGCTGTCCACCGGGAGACCGGGGAGCGCAGCCGCCTCATGCTGGACATTGCCGGCTTCCGGGCCCGCAAGCGCTCCGAGCTGGCCGCGCTCGGTGCCGAGGCCGCCGAGCAGGCGAAGAGCAGCGGCGAGCAGGTCAAGCTGCGGCCGATGACGCCCTTCGAGCGCAAGGTCGTCCACGACGCGGTCGCGGCCGCCGGTCTGCGCAGCGAGTCGGAGGGCGAGGAGCCCGAGCGGTGCGTGGTCGTGCTGCCGGTCTGAGGCCGGCGGTACGGCGACCGGCCGCCGAGGCGGCCGGTGGGCTTCACCGGACGCGACCCCGTCCGCCTCGTGCGGGCGGGGTCGTCGTCCCTTCGCGGGGCGTGGGCCCGGCGCGAGATGTTTCACGTGAAACTGTGCGGAGAGCGGGTCGGTGGATCCGGGGATCGGAGAGGTCGAGATGGACACGGAGAACGCGGCCGCTGGCCGGCCGGGGGCGGACGACGTGAATCCGGCCGCTGCGGGGCCGGCCGCCGAGGCGGTCGAGGCGACCGAGGTGCCCGAGCTGGCCGAGGCCCCGGCCGTCGCCCGGGAGGTCTTCGGTGATCGTTTCGACGCCGCGGTCCGCTACACCGAGCTGCTGGCCACCGCGGGCGTGCGGCGTGGGCTGATCGGGCCGCGCGAGGTGCCCCGGCTCTGGGACCGGCACGTCCTCAACTGCGCGGTGCTCGCCGAGCTGCTGCCGGCCGGCTCCACCCTGTGCGACGTCGGCTCCGGTGCCGGCCTGCCGGGCATCCCGGTGGCGCTGGCCCGTCCGGACGTCTCGGTGACGCTGCTGGAGCCGCTGCTGCGGCGGACCACCTTCCTGGAGGAGGTCGTCCGGGAGCTGGGGCTGGAGAACGTCACGGTGCTGCGCGGCCGCGCCGAGGAGATGGTCGGCAAGCTCGCGGTGGACGTGGTGACCGCTCGGGCGGTGGCGCCGCTGGACCGGCTGGCCGGCTGGGGGATGCCGCTGCTCCGTCCGCACGGGCAGATGCTGGCGCTCAAGGGCGACAGCGCCGAGCAGGAGCTGGCCGACTCGCGGGCCGGGCTGACCAAGCTGGGCGCGGTCGAGTGGAGCGTGATCTCGGTCGGCGAGGGCACCCTGGAGACCTCGACCCGGGTGGTCCAGGTCAAGGCGGGGGAGAGCCCCGGCGGGGTGAAGGCCGCGACCCGGCGGGCGAAGGCGGCCCGGGCCGGACGGAACGCGGGCGCCCGGACCGGCGAGCGCAGCCGGGGCGGGCGGCGCCGCAGCCGCTGAGGCGGGTGACGCCGGACACGCTCGACGACGGGCGGGTGGTTCCTCCTGAGGGGGGAGCCGCCCGCCCGTCGGCGTTCCGGTGGCCGTCGGGGTGACGGCCGGTCGACGGGAGGACACCGGTGTGTCGCAACGTCAGATTTCCGACATAGCGGGCATGGTGTTTCACGTGAAACGTCGCTCCTTGCTCTCGGGAATCCTCGGCCGCAGCCGGGCGGCGACTGTTGCCGCTCCGGTTTCACGTGAAACACTGACCCTCATGCAGGACTCGGAGACCATCGACCAGATCGATGACACGCCCATCGCGAGGGCTGCCCAGGCTGCGGTTCAGGCGATCGGCCGAGCGGGTGAGGGTCTTCCCCGCCCCGGCGCCACCCGGGTGATCGTGGTCGCCAACCAGAAGGGCGGGGTCGGCAAGACCACCACCACCGTCAACCTGGCCGCCTCGCTCGCCATGCACGGACTGCGCGTCCTGGTCGTCGACCTCGACCCGCAGGGCAACGCCTCCACCGCCCTCGGCATCGACCACCACGCCGAGGTGCCCTCCGTCTACGACGTCCTGGTCGAGGGCAAGCCGCTCGCCGACGTGGTGCAGCCGGTGGTGGACGTCGAGGGGCTGTTCTGCGTCCCCGCGACCATCGACCTGGCCGGCGCCGAGATCGAGCTGGTGTCGCTGGTGGCCCGGGAGAGCCGGCTCCAGCGCGCCATCGCCGCCTACGAGCAGCCGCTGGACTACGTCCTGATCGACTGTCCGCCCTCGCTGGGCCTGCTGACGGTCAACGCCCTGGTGGCCGGGCGGGAGGTGCTGATCCCGATCCAGTGCGAGTACTACGCGCTGGAGGGCCTGGGCCAGCTGCTGCGCAACGTCGAACTGGTGCGCGCGCACCTCAACCCCGCGCTGCACGTCTCGACCATCCTGCTCACCATGTACGACGCCCGGACCAGGCTGGCCGCCCAGGTCGCCGAGGAGGTCCGGACGCACTTCCCGCAGGAGGTGCTGAGCACCGCGATCCCGCGCTCGGTGCGCATCTCGGAGGCGCCCAGCTACGGTCAGACGGTCCTCACCTACGACCCGGGCTCGACCGGGGCGCTCTCCTACCTGGAGGCCGCCCGCGAGCTCGGGCTGCGCGCGGCGGGGACGGGCGGCGGCCCGCTCCTGGGGCAGCAGCGGCACGGCAGCGGTACGGGGCACGGAGCCCCGGTGGCACAGCACGGTACGACGGAGGGTCATCGGTGAGCGGTCGCAGGGGTTTGGGACGAGGGCTGGAGGCGCTGATCCGCCCCGCCGTGCCGGTGGACGGCGGGGCCGCGCCCGCACCGGCCCCGGTGGGGGCGACCGGCGCGACGTCCCCGACCTCGGTACCGACGCTGCCGACCGGCCGCGGCACGGTGGCGGCCCGGGCGGCCGCGGAGAAGCGGGCCGAGCAGGCGCAGCCGGCGCCGGCGGCCGGTGCCTTCTTCGCGGAGCTGCCGCTGGACGCGATCACGTCCAACCCGCGTCAGCCGCGTGAGGTCTTCGACGACGACAAGCTGGCCGAGCTGGTCGTCTCGATCAAGGAGGTCGGTCTGCTCCAGCCGATCGTGGTGCGCCAGGTCGCGCCCGATCGCTTCGAGCTGATCATGGGCGAGCGCCGCTGGCGCGCCTCCAAGGAGGCCGGGCTGAAGCAGATCCCGGCGATCGTCCGCGCCACCGAGGACGACAAGCTGCTGCTGGACGCCCTGCTGGAGAACCTGCACCGGGCCGAGCTGAACCCGTTGGAGGAGGCGGCCGCCTACGACCAGTTGCTGCGGGACTTCTCCTGCACCCACGACGAGCTGGCCGACCGGATCGGCCGCTCGCGTTCGCACGTCTCCAACACGCTGCGGCTGCTGAAGCTCTCGCCCACCGTGCAGAGCCGGGTCGCCGCCGGAGTGCTGACCGCCGGCCACGCCCGGGCGCTGCTCGGGGTGCCGGACGACGAGCGGCGGGAGCTGTTGGCCAAGCGGATCGTCGCGGAGGGCCTCTCGGTGCGGACCACCGAGGAGATCGTCGCGCTGATGGCCGAGGAGGAGGACCGGAAGCCGAAGCGCCAGGCGCCGAAGGCGGGCAAGCTGATCTCCCCGGCCTTCAACGATCTGGCGAGCCGGCTGTCGGACCGCTTCGACACCCGGGTCAAGGTCGAGGTGTCGCAGCGCGGCGGCAAGCTGGGCAAGGGCAAGGTGGTGCTGGAGTTCGGTTCGGTGGAGGACCTGAACCGGATCCTGGACAGCCTGGCCCCGGGCGAGGACGGTCTGCGGCTGTCGCAGGGCTGAGCCGGGCCGGGGACGACACCCGATGGGTGCATGTTCCGCGTGAGCACTGTTTCACGTGAAACATGCACCCGTCGGCGTCTGTGGGGGCATGCTCGACCGTGAAGTGGAGGAGGAGGTGCGGGGCATGGGACGCCGGATCGCTCCGCTGACCCTGGACAACCTCGCCGATCTGCCGACGACCTGCCGCTCCTGCGTGTTCTGGGAGCTGGACCCGGTCAGCGGGAAGGCGGCGGTGGAGTCCGGGAAGCCGGAGCTGGAGAAGGAGGGGTGGATCTCCGCGGTGCTGCTGGAGTGGGGGTCCTGCGGTCGGATCGTCTACGTGGACGACCAGCCGGCCGGCTTCGTGCTGTACGCGCCGCCCGCCTACGTCCCCCGGTCGCAGTCCTTCCCGACCAGTCCGGTCTCGCCGGACGCCGTCCAGCTGATGGTCAGCCGGGTGGTTCCGGGCTACCAGCGGCAGGGGCTCGGCCGGGTGCTGGTGCAGACCGTGGCCAAGGACCTGCTCGGGCGCGGGGTGCGGGCGATCGAGGCCTTCGGCTCGGCCGGTCCCGAGCCGGTCAGCTGCGTGCTGCCGGCCGACCACCTGCTCGCGGTCGGCTTCAAGACCGTCCGCTCGCATCACCGTTACCCGCGACTGCGGCTGGAGGCGCGCACCACGCTGTCCTGGCGGGGCGATGTGGAGGTGGCGCTGGAGCGGCTGCTCGGCGGGGCGCGCAAGGAGCCGGCGCTGCGGCCGTTCTGAGGCGGGTGGAAACGACGGCGGGGGGGGGGGGGGGGGGGGGGGGGGGGGGGGGGGGGGGGGGGGGGGGGGGGGGGGGGGGGGGGGGGGGGGGGGAGGGGCGTCTCCCGCATGATAGTTGTGCT
>NZ_JBWKER010000053.1:52997-62354 GCF_056435345.1 Kitasatospora sp. NPDC043950 | reverse complement strand
TCCCCCCCCCCCCACCCCCACCCCCCCCCCCCCCCCCCCCCCCCCCCCCCCCCCCCCCCCCCCCCCCCCCCCCCCCCCCCCCCCCCCCCCGGGCTGGCTGGCGGGCGGCGCCGCTCACGCCAGGGCGACCAGCTCCAGGTAGGAGTCGTGCCACAGGTCCTCGTCGCCGTCGGGGAGGAGCAGGACGCGGTCGGGCCGCAGGGCCTCGATGGCACCCGGGTCGTGGGTGACCATCACGATCGCGCCCGGGTAGGTGCCGACCGCCGCCAGCACCTCCGCCCGGGAGGCCGGGTCGAGGTTGTTGGTGGGCTCGTCGAGCAGCAGGACGTTGGCGCCGGAGTGGACCAGGCCGGCCAGCGCCAGCCGGGTCTTCTCACCGCCCGAGAGGACCCCGGCCGACTTGTCGGCGTCGTCGCCGCGGAACAGGAACGCGCCGAGGACGTGCCGCAGTTCGCCGTCGCTCAGATGGGGCGCGGCCTGGGCGAGGTTGTCGCGGACGCTGCGCGCCGGGTCGAGGGTGTCGTGCTCCTGCGCGAAGTAGCCGAGCCGCAGGCCCGGGCCGGGCACCACCCGCCCGGTGTCGGGGCTCTCGTGGCCGGCCAGGACGCGCAGCAGGGTGGTCTTGCCGGCGCCGTTCAGGCCGAGCACGACCATCCGGCTGCCCCGGTCGACGGCCAGGTCGAGGCCGGTGAGCACCGGGCGGCCGGCGTAGGCCTTGGCGAGGCTGATCGCGCCGAGCGGCATCCGGCCGCAGGGGGCGGGTTCGGGCAGCCGGATCCGGGCCGTCCGTTCGGCCTGCCGGGCGGGTTCGAGGTCGGCGAGCATCCGGTCGGCGCGGCGGGCCATGCTGCGGGCGCTGGTGGCGGTGGCGACGCTGGCCCGCATCCGGTCGGCCTGGGCGTGCAGGGCGGCGGCCTTGCGTTCGGCGTTGGCCCGTTCCCTGGTGCGGCGGCGCTCGTCGGCGGCGCGCTGGTCGAGGTAGGCCCGCCAGCCGGTGTTGTGGACGTCGATCGCGGCGCGCTGCGGGTCGAGGTGGAAGACCCGGTTGACGGTGTCGGCGAGCAGACCGAGGTCGTGGCTGATCAGGACCAGCCCGCCCTGGTGGGACGCGAGGAAGCCGCGCAGCCAGGCGACGGAGTCGGCGTCGAGGTGGTTGGTGGGTTCGTCGAGCAGCAGGGTGCCGTGGTCGGCGAAGAGGATCCGGGCCAGCTCGACCCGGCGGCGCTGGCCGCCGGAGAGGGTGCCGACCGGGGTGTCCATGACCCGGGCGGGCAGTCCGAGGCCGGCTGCGACCCGGGCGGCCTCGGCCTCGGCCGCGTAGCCGCCCCGGGACTGGAACTCGGCCTCGGAGCGAACGTAGACGTCCATCGCCCGGCGCTGGTCGTGCGGTCCGTCGGCCTGCGCCATCGCCTCCTCGGCGGCGCGCAGCGCGCGGACGGCGGTGGCCAGGCCGCGGGCGGACAGGATGCGGTCGGTGACGGTGGCGGACGGGTCGGCGGCGCGGGAGTCCTGCGGGAGGTAGCCGACGGGGCCGGTGCGGGTGACCGTCCCGGCGGCGGGCGGCAGTTGTCCGGCGAGGGTGGCGAGCAGGGTGGTCTTGCCGGCGCCGTTGCGGCCGACCAGGCCGATCCGGTCGCCGGGGGCGATGTGGACGGTGATGTCGGACAGCAGCAGGCGGGCGCCGACGCGCAGGTCGACACCACGGGTGGTGATCATGGGATAACGCTCCGAAACAGCGAACGGACACACGGGTGGTGTGGAGGCGGGTCCGTCGGCTAGGAAATTCGGGGCGTAGACATGCGGCCAGGGTAGCGGGGCGGGTGAAGCGTCCGCATCCGAATTACCGGGGGAGCGCACCGCGTCCGCGCGGGTTTCGGCCAGTGGGGCGGGTGTTGGCTCGTGGGGCCCCCTTGCCGGGGCGCGGACCCCGCGCTTCCATGACCCGCATGGGTCGACGTGAGCTCGTTCTCCTGACTGATCACAGTTCGACCGAAGGAAGCCGGGACGTCCTCGTCGCCGCCGCCCGGGCCCTCACCGGCCGGGCGCCCGTGCTGCTCGACGCCCGGCACTTCATGACCGGCGGGGGCGGCCGGATCCGCCCCGACGACGAGGGCGGGCTGCGCCTGGAGGCGGACGGCCGCAGCGTGGCGGCCGACGCCGTCGTGGTCTACGAGATCCCGCCGCACCGGCGGCGCGACTTCGCGCCCTTCCAGCGGCTGCTGGGCGCGCACGGCGCCCGCTCACTCGGCACCGATGTGCAGGCCTGGCGGGCGGCCACCGAGAAGGACCTCACGGTGGCCCGCTTCACCCGCGACGGCGTCGCGCACATGCCGACCGTCTCGCTGTCCCGGCCGAGCCCGCGGGCCGCCGCCGAGGCCTTCGACCGGCTCGGCGGCGACGTCTGGGCCCGGCCCTGCGTCGGCATGGGCGGCGACGACGTCTTCCACGTCACCACCCACGCCCAACTCGCCTCCGCCGCACGGCACTACGAGCACGACGGGGCGGACTGGCTGATCGCCCGGGACGCCCGCAACTTCACCCCGGACGGCCGCCGCCACCAGTACCGGGTGGTGGTGCTCGACGGCCGGGTGGTCCGGGTCGTCGAACACGTGCAGGCGGATCCGGACGCCCCCTGCAACGAGAGCCGCGGCGCCGTCTCCGCCCCGCTCGCCGCCGCCGAACTGCCCCGGGGGCTCGCGGACCTGGCGATCCGCGCGGTCGCCTGCCTCGGCCTGCCGCTGGCCGGTGTCGACCTCGCCGCCGAGAGCGGCGGCGTGGTCTTCGAGGTCAACGTCCACCCGGCGTTCGGCCGCGGCGCCCTGGAGCAGGTCGCCGTGCCGTACGTGGCCGCGCACCTGGAGCCCGTCTGACGGTTCCGGCGGGGCGCACGGCGGGCCGGGCGCGCCCCGGGCCGGCAGCCGGTGAAGGAGGCCGGTCGACGGCACGGGGAGCCGGTCGGCGGCGAGGGGGGCCGGTCAGCTCCGCAGGATGGCGGCGAGGAGCGACGGGCGGAACAGCAGCGTCGGCGGGGCGACCAGCGACATCACCTCGTGGAACGCGGCGGTGACCGCCGGGTCGTGGGCGGCGCCGGCCAGCACCTTGTCGAGGAAGCGGTGCTGGAACGCGAGCAGGGCGCCGGAGGGGCCGCCGGTGGTGGCGGCGAAGCGGACGTCCTCGGTGCAGGACATCACCCACGGGTTCTTGGAGACGGCCGCGATCGCACGCCGGGCGTCCCGGGCCGTGGCGTGGCCGATGCCGCCGTGGCGCAGGGCGGTGCGGCGCAGCTCGCGGGCGCAGAACAGGGCGACGGTGACGCCCTGCCCGTACACCGGGTTGAAGGTGCTGGCGGCGTCGCCGACCACCACCAGGCCGTCCGGGGCGCTGCGTTCGTAGTGTCGCCGGATGCCGGGGCCGGGGACGAAGCCGCGCACCTCGCCGGCCGGCTCGGCCTGCTGGAGCGCCTCGCGGATGCTCGGGTCGCGCAGCCGGGCCAGTTGCTTGGTGAACCCGGTTTCGCCGGGCTCGGGTTCGGCGCCGCGCATGCCGGCGACGCTGACGATCCAGCGGTCGCCCTCGACCGGCAGCAGTACGCCCAGGTGGGGCGCGTCGGGGGCCTTGGTCTGCAGGTATATCGCCTTGTAGCCGATGTCGACGCCGGCCGGGCGGTGGAACAGCCGGGAGGAGTACGCGACGCCCGCGTCCACCCGCTCCTCGGGCACCGGCGGGTGGCCCAGCTCCGCCAGCCAGTCCGGCACCGAGGTCGTGCGGCCGGCCGCGTCCACCACCAACTCGGCCGGGATCTCCCGGACTTCGCCGCGCTCTGGCCCGCGGTCGCGGACCTTGACGCCGGTCACCGTGCGGGCCGACCCGAGCAGGCCGACCACGTCGGCGCCTTCCAGGAACTCGATCGCGGGATCGGCGCGGACCCGGTCCAGCACCGCCTTGTCCAGCACCGGCCGGGTGCAGGAGAGGAAGGCGAGCTGCGCCGGGTACTGCGCCATCCACCCCGCCGAGCTGAGCCACTTCAGATCGCCCGAGACGGCGACCCTCATCGCGCCCGCCTCCGTGAGCTCCTTCTTGATGCCGGGCATCATCTCCTCCAGCGCCCGGTGCCCGGCCTCCAGCACCAGGTGCGCGTGTCGGCCCTGCGGCACCCCGGCCCGGAACGTGGGCTCCGCCGGGTAGCGGTCCCGCTCCACCACCACGATCCGCTCGGCGAACCCGCGCAGGGCCCAGGCCGCCACCGTGCCGGCCAGTCCGCCGCCGATCACCACCGCCGTGCCCCGCCCGGGGGCCGTTTCCGAAGAAGTCATGACACGTAGCGTAGTCGGGCGGTGGCGGCCCCGTAGTCGCATCGGCGGGACGAACGGGCAGGGTGCGGGCGGCCGTTGGAGCCCGAACGCGCCGGGCGCACGACCGGCCCGGAACGTTGCCGCGCGGGCCCCCGGGGGCGGGCGGTGGGAGGCACCCGGGAGCGGGTACTACACTCGGCGGGAGTTGTGCAGGCCCCCCTTTCGGTGCGCGGGCGCGCGGAGCCGAGGAGGTGAGAGCCGTGGAGTGCAGTAGTCCGGGTCGAAGTCGGCCCCGCCCCCGGTTGTCCCGCACCATTCGCGGCACCCGGCGTTCCTCCTCCCGTACGGCTCCCGCGCGGCGCTGACCTCGTCCTCGACGAGGTGCCGCCGGTCGCGCCGTGCGCGTGGTGGCCGGCCGGGCGCCTCCGGCCCGCTGTCCCCGGACGGCGGCCCGGGCACCCACCGTGGAGGTATCCGCCATGTCCGACTGGCGTGTGCGCGCCGTGCGCGCGAGCAAGCGTCCGTTCTCCCGCCCCGTCGGGGGCTCCGGCCCCGTCGACACGCAGCCGGCGCCGGAGCACTCGATGGATCCGCGGCCCGACCAGCCCGTCGAGCCGGTCACCCTGGAGCGCTCGGTGGTGGACGCGGCGGTCTACCGGGACGGGCGGCGGATCGACGCACCGGCGAACCTCGCCGACATCTACCGCGAACTGCCCGACCGGCCCGGCGCGATGGCCTGGATCGGCCTGTACCGCCCGGCCGAGGCGCAGCTGCTGGAGGCGGCGGACCGGTTCAACCTGCACGAACTGGCCGTCGAGGACGCCATCGTCGCCCACCAGCGGCCGAAGCTGGAGCGCTACGGCGACACGCTGTTCGTGGTGCTGCGTGCCGCGCGCTACCTGGACGAGGCGGAGGAGGTCGACTTCGGCGAGATCCACCTCTTCGTGGGCCCCGACTTCGTGCTCACCGTCCGCCACTCCCAGGCGCCGGACCTGTCCGCGGTGCGCCGCCGCCTGGAGACGGACCCGGACCTGCTCGCGCTCGGCCCGGAGGCGGTGCTGTACGCGGTGCTGGACGCCGTGGTGGACGGTTACGCGCCGGTGATCGCCGGGCTCCAGCACGACATCGACGAGATCGAGACGGAGGTGTTCGGCGGCGACCCGCAGGTCTCCCGGCGCATCTACGAGCTGTCCCGCGAGGTGATCGAGCTCCAGCGGGCGACCCGGCCGCTGCTGGAGATCATGAGGAGCCTGGAGGCGGGCTTCGGCAAGTACGGCACCGACGACGAGCTGCAGCGCTACCTGCGCGACGTCGCCGACCACGCCACCTACGCCGCCGAGCGGGTGGACGGCTTCCGGCAGATGCTGCAGAACATCCTGACCGTGAACGCGACGCTGGTCTCGCAGCGGCAGAACGAGGAGATGAAGCAGCTCGCCGAGGCCGGGCACGTGCAGAACGACGAGATCAAGAAGATCTCCTCCTGGGCGGCGATCCTCTTCGCGCCGACGCTGATCGGCACCGTCTACGGGATGAACTTCGAGATCATGCCGGAGCTCAAGTGGGCGTTCGGCTACCCGTTCGCGATCGGGCTGATGGCGCTGGTCTGCACCGGGCTGTACGTGGTCTTCAAGCGCCGCAACTGGCTCTGACAGCGGGGCGGGGTGGGGCGCGGCGCGGCGCGGCGCGGTCGGCTCGGGCGCGGTGCTCGCGACCGGCTCCGCCGTGCGCCGAAATCCGGTGCGGGTTGACCGGCGGCCGCAACCGGCGTCGGCCGCACGGCTGTTCGCCCGGCGTCAGGGATTCGTCAGGGCGGCGGCGCGGCGCTTGCCCCGGTCCGCGCCCGCCGGTTGGATGAGGAGCATGAACCGCCCGGCACGCCACCACGACCGCCCGCCGCATCCGCGGCCGCCGGTCCGCGTCGCCGCGGCCGCCATCGCCGTGCGCTGATCCGCGCCTCCCCGCCGGAGGGCACGGCACGTGCCGCGCCCCGCCCCGTCGCCCGATCGGCGCGGGGTGCGGGCGGGCGCGCGAGTTCCGCATCTCATCAGGTCTTTTGAGCCCGCACCCCGGCCCGGACAGGGCCGGCGGTGCCCCGCACCCTGGGAACGGTCATGTCCGAATCCGCCCTGTCCGCTCGTACCGCCCTCGTCACCGGCGCCTCCTCCGGCATCGGCTGGGAGACCGCCCGGCTGCTCGCCGGGCTGGGCGCCACCGTGCTGGTGCACGCCCGGACCACCCCGGAGGCCGAGGCGGCCGTCGCCCGGCTGGTCGACGCCGGCGCCCGCCGGGACCAACTCGTCGAGCTGGCCGCCGACTTCACCCGCCTCTCGGAGGTCGCGGTGCTGGCCGGTACGGTCGTCAAGCACTACCCGGCGCTGGACCTGCTGGTCAACAACGCCGCCGCGATGGCGCCCGAGCGCTGCACGCTGACCGACGACGGCAACGAGGTCTCGCTGCAGGTCAACTTCCTGGCCGCGCACCTGCTGGCCAGGCTGCTGCGGGCGCCGCTCTCGGCATCCGGCGACGCCCGGATCGTCAACGTCTCGTCCTCGCTGCACCGGACGGCTTCGATGAACTGGTCGGACCCGCACCGGGTGAAGAGGTACTCGCGGGTGGCCGCGTATGCGCAGTCGCAGCTCGCGCTCACCATGGCGACCGCCGACATGGCCCCGGCCGGCTCCGGCATCACCGCCGTCAGCCTCAACCCGGGCCTGTGCGACACGGCGCTGCTGCCGCTGTACGGGCGGGCCGGCGCGCCGGCGGCGGAGGGTGCGGCGGCCGTCGTCCGGCTCTGCCTGCCGGACGTCGCGGTCGCCAACGGCGCCTACTACGACGGCGGTTCGGTGGCGCCGGTGGCGCAGGCCGCCCAGGAGGAGCGCTCGCTGAAGCGCCTGGTCAAGCTGGCAGACCAGTTGGTCGGCCAGGCCGCTTGAAGCCCTTCCCCGGAATCGGAGAGCACGCGATGTCCAAGCGCGCCCGCAAGAAGAGGGCCCGGCGGAAGAACACGGCGAACCGCGGCCGCCGGGCCGGGCAGGGCTGACCCGCCCACCACCGCGGGCCACCACCCATCACCACTCACCACTCACCACTCACCACTCACCACCGCCGAGAACCACCGCGAACCGGCGGACACCGCCGGGCGCCGGGGACGGTCGCTAAGGATGCGTCAAGAACGGCGCCCGGCGGCGTCAAGGAGCCGTCAGGGGGCGGCTTCCCGCAGGTGGCGCGGCACTAGCGTCGCCCGGCGGAGAGAAACGGTTCTGCTCCGGTTTCAGCAGGAAACCCCGGCGGACCGTGCAGCGGGGGAGAGGAACGTGCGGCCATGACCACCTCGGCAGCGGGCACGACGGCCACCACGGGGGAGGCGGCCCCGGGGACGGAAACCGGTCCGGCGGGGGAACCGGCCCCAGCCGGACCATTGGCCAGGACAACGGCCACAACAACGGCCCGGACATCGGCCCGGACAGCGATTCGGACAACGGCCGCCCCGAGCGCCCTGGCCCGGCTCCGGCACGGCGCACGGACGGTCGGCGGCCGCGCCTACTGGACCACTCCGCGCCTGGTCCGAGGCCTCACTACGCTCAGCCTGGCCGCCCTGATCGGCCTCGGCGCGGCCGCCACCACCGTCCTCGGCGGGGCCCGCGACGGCACCGACACCATCGGCCACCGGGCCGCCCCGCAGGCCACCCGCGCCGCCGACCTCTACTTCGCGCTCAGCGACATGGACGCCCAGGCCGCCAACCTGCTGCTGGTCGGCGCCGACCCCGACTACACGGCGCTGCGCAAGCAGACCCTCGACACCTACGAGCAGCGCCGTGCGCAGGCCGACGGCGACCTCCAGCAGGCCGCCCAGGCCGCCGCCGCCGACCCGGCCGGCCAGAGCGCCGTCCAGCAGGTGCTCGGCCGGCTCGGCAGCTACGAGGCCCTGGTGGCCCGCGCCCAGCTGCTGGAGGAGCAGGCCAAGGCCCCGGCTGGCCAGCCCTCGCCCGCCGCCCTGGACGCCTACCGCCAGGCCACCGACCTGCTGCGCCAGCAACTGCTGCCCGCCGCCGACCAGGTCACCGCCGCCAACGAGGCCACCGTCGAGCAGGTCTACACCGAGCGCCGCGACGCCCTCGGCAGCGGCTGGTGGTGGCTGCTCGCGGTCGGCCTGCTCGCACTCGCCGCGCTGCTCGGGCTCCAGCGCGTCCTGGCGGTGCGCTACCACCGCGTCGTCAACCCGGCGCTGGCCGCAGTCACGCTGCTCACCGGCGTCGTGCTGGCGATCGGCCTGCACCTGGTCAGCCGCGCCGACGACCACCTGGTGACCGCCAAGAGCAACGCCTACGACTCGGTGATCGCGCTCAGCCGCGCCCGTGCCGTCGCCTTCGACCTGAACGCCGACGAGAGCCGCTACCTCACAGACCCGTCCCGCGCGGCCGCCTACGAGCAGAGCTTCCTCGACAAGACCCAGGCGATCGCCCGCCTGGACGGCGCCACCCTCGCCGACTACAACGCCCAACTGGCGGCCGCCGCCGCCCGGCACCGCGCCGACCACGCGGCCGTCCCCTTCGGCGGCTACCTCGGCACCGAACTGCACAACATCACCTTCCCCGGCGAGCAGGACGCCGCAGAGCGGGTGCTGGCCGCCTTCCAGCAGTACCAGCAGGACGACCGGAAGATCCGCGCGCTGCGCGACGAGGGCCGGCTCAAGGAGGCGGTGACGCTCAACACCGGTCTCTCCCAGGGGCAGTCCAACTACGACTTCGACCAGCTGAGCACGGCCATCGGGGACACCATCGCGGTCAACGCCATGGCGATGGACTCGGCGGTCGCCGCGACCGACGACGACCTCGACGCCAGCACGGCGGCCCTGGCCGCGGGGGCGCTGGCGGCGGCGCTCGCCCTCACCGCGCTGGGTGTCCGGCCGCGCCTGCGCGAGTACCGGTAGCCGCCGGCACCGACCCGGGGGGGGGGGGGGGGGGGGGGGGGGACGGAGCCGGGGGGGGGGGGGGGGGGGGGGGGGGGGTGGGCGGGGGGGGGGGGGGGGGGGGGGGGGGGGGGGGGGGGGGGGGGGGGGGGGGGG